>JAKFUT010000068.1 GCA_021732565.1 Candidatus Obscuribacterales bacterium | reverse complement strand
ACGCATGCGGGAATATCCGAAATGGGCAGCACAAGCCATCTCCACAAAAAGATCCGGCAAGATTAGCACCGTTGCCCGTAAAAGGCCATCATGACAAGTCGCCGTGGCGACTTTTCCTTAAGTCGAGTAATTGCCGGACTCACTCCATATTGTTAGGACTCATTGGAATCAGCACATGGAAAAAAACTGGTGCTACGACAAGCTGGATATCATTCGGGAAATCACAACTCGTATAAATTCAGCCGCACAAAGTTTGCCGGCAGAAAAATGTAAGTCGTTGCTGGAAATTTTGGGACTTCTGGAAGATTCATTGAAGGAAACAGTGCCTGATATAGCCCGTGAATATACTGAAGGCGCAAGCACAAAATGCCCGGGAGCCGGTCTCTTTGGCAAAGTCGCGGTGGAGCACCATAATGGGCTGACCCCGCTTATCGATGAACTTGGCAATGCGCTGGTCTTAAAGAGTACAGATCTGAACACTGCGGAGTTTGCAGCTCAGCTCATCGAAAAACTGCAAGGGAGTCTCCATCGCGATCCGGAAGACTTCGATTGCTTGCCTCAGGCGAACGAGCTTCTTATTAAGTCCATCGATATTGTCCTCGGCCGACCATCGCTGCGACTGGCTTGCTATGGCACGTTGCGCCCGGGTGAAAAGAATCATCATCACGTAGCTGACATAGCCGGGGAGTGGAGGACGGGCACCATCAGAGGCTTCGTATGGAAATGGAATAACTATCCTGTGTTCACATTTGATACTGAGGGACCGGAGATAGTGGTATCAGTACTTGAATCGTCGTCGCTTCCGGAGAGTTACCATCGTCTCGATGAATTTGAGGGCGCAGACTACAAGCGAACCCTGGTTCCAGTACACACTCCCGACGGATTCACCGTCTGCAACATCTATGAGGCGAATGTCGATCCTCCGTAAAATCCGCGTGTCGGACATTTCCTGATTGATAGTGGGGATTCACTTTTTTCCACTCCCGGCGGTATTGGACAATTTAAAGAATTTGTCTTTGCGAGTTTGGCAATCCTGTTCGATAACAGGTGCGACTATCCGGCCTCTTTTAGGATTCCATGTCCATTGAAATCTTCCAGCGATTCTCAGACACTCATTCAGTTTGGCTCCCGCTGTTGTTAGAATATCCTGTTCGCTCATCTGCTTGACTTCGCAAGGATCAGGGTGTGTTGATAAAGTGATGGCGCAACATGCTATGGTCCTATAGTCACTTGCGGAGCCGCCCGGGAATGAACCCTGAGCAAGTCATAGTCATAGGCGCCGGGATGGGTGGATTGACCGCTGCAATCATGCTGGCAAAAGCGGGTGCCTCTGTGAAATTGCTGGAGGCACGGTCTCATGCCGGTGGGCTTGCGTCCGGTTTTACCAGCAATGGAATTACTTTTGACGCAGGTCCATACATTCTCCTGGATCCTGGTGGGTTGAACTGGGCGTTTGCTCAGCTGGGATTGAATTTGAACCAGGAAGTTGAGATGCAGTCGCTAAGAGACATCTACCAGGTCAGCGACGGTGACGGGGATGTCGTGCGGTTCTATTCATCGCTTGATGAAACTGTTGATGGAATTGAGGAACAGTGGGCGGGTGCAGGTGGTCGGTACCAATCATTTGTGCGACAAATGCAGTCGGTGTATCGTGATTTGTCGCCGATGCTCTCTTCGCCGCGACCAAGCCCCATTAGATTAATTGCCAGTGGTGGCAGGAAACACGTACCCTTTCTGATGAAGTCGCTGGAAGAAGTGCTTTTTGAAGCGCGCCTTCCTCGTGCAGTATCAGATGCAATTTCGGTCTGGACTCAAATTGCAGGGCAGCCGAAATCCGAGTCGCCCTCGCCTCTTGCGTTTGTACCAGCCCTTATTCACCTGACCGGGGCACATTATCCCATCGGTGGAATGTGCGAGATTGCAAAAGTGCTCGCCAAGTATGCCACTGATTGTGGGGTTGATCTTCAATTTAACACCCGTGTAACCCGCATCATAGTCCGCGACGGTATGGTGAAAGCAATTGAAACATCTGATGGTCAAACTATTCCGACTCGCTTCGTCGTTTCCAATTGCGGTGGATTGTTTACCTATTTGATGTTGGTAGATAGTGGTCTTTCCAGGATTCTGCGGACTAAGCTCAACCAAATGCCGCTTCAATCGCCTGGCGTGTGCGCCTACTTATCGGTAAAGGGAAAACCCGTGTCTCCCTATCTTCGGTTCCACGTGCCGGGGGGAAGAAATTTTTGCAGGTTGCTGGTTAGACCGTCGGCAATTGATTGCACCACACAGGGTGCCGAGTGGCAGGCAGCACGATTGATTGCACCGATGGCACATCATGAAGCTGAGAGACTCGGTCGAAGCGGACAGGCGGAGTTCCTCTCTTCGATTCTTTCCGAGCCATGGTGGCGAGAATCCATTACGGAATTTCGGCTTTTGGCTACTCGAACTCCCACGGGATGGGGGCATGAGTTCGGACTCTATCGAGATAGTATGAATCCCGTCTTTAATTCTGAATCTATGCGGCGTGGAAGAATGGAACATCGAAGCCCCTACATCAAGGGGCTCTATCTGTCTGGTAGTTCAACTCATCCTGGACCTTGGGTGAGCTTTTGCGCCATTTCGGGCATACTTTCCGCTCGCCGTCTATTGAAGGATGTCGAAACCAGAAATTCCGCAAAATTTATCGATGACAGTTTCATCGGTTCGTAATCGAACGCAATTGCCGGTATCACAATGATCACGAGGAGTAGAGGCATCCACGCGCAATTCGGATAAGCTGATAAGGCCGTTCATTGAGCGCAACTGAGGCTTTGACCAACAGATACCAAAACTCTTGAAGCGCCGCGATAATTTATGTCGAGCAAAGTTGAAAGAGGGCGGTTCCTGGTGAACGATACCGAAAAAAACATGTCGTCTGAGCGCAAGTGATGCTTTCAGCACGTTAGTAGCCATATAACGTGTTGATGCGGCGTTGATCGTTTGATGAAAGTCCACGGGGCTGAACACTGCGTTCTTGCCAATACATCACATCATCGGCACCTTTGCTGTGCTCAAGCCCAAGTGCATGCCCGATCTCATGCAAGGCCGTCGCGTAAAAGACATCTCTATAAATTGCATTGCCATCGTTATCGACAAGCCCGAGAAAAATAATTGCCTTAGAAAGATCTCCGGGCCATCTCGTTACTCCTGCCGCACAATTCTCAGACAGAATGGCGTCGGCACGAAAGGAGTATCCAATTGTTATCTGAGCTTCGCCCGCATTCGGAACAAGAACAAAAGAAATTCTGCCACCGCTGGCTGACGACCAACTGTCGAGGGCTTCCTGGCATAAATCACGCGGTTTTTTCGAACCACTGCCGTCTGGTCTGACCACTATTTGATTTGCTGTCGTATTGTCTGCAAGAAAAACTTTCAAAGGCATAGGAACTCGATTCTTCCAGCACCGCTGCAGCTCAACTTGCGTGGAAGTTGACGCTTCTGTTGCATCGGCTTCTTTAATAGCTTTGTCAAGTTTGCTCAGTCGAAACTGATACTCGGGTGTCTTCGGATTGTCTGGAAACCTCGCAATAAAATCTTTGAGCGCTTGCATTTGATTTGCCATGTCACCACACTCACCGTAGATACCAACCATGTGACCATAGGTTTCAGGAGACGGGGATAACGACAGGGCACGCTTCGCCGGTTGAACCGCGTTGTTCGGCTGCTCCAGTTCTAAATAGACTCCGGCCAGCAGTAACTGATTTTCAGCTTTGTCCGGTTCCAACGCAACAATCTTCTGAGCGTAAACCAGACAGTGCTGATAATCCTTGTTCAGATAAAGAGCACGACACACGAATTTCAACAAACTAAGATCCTTGCTCCCCTGATCCGCCTGAGCCATGAGATCTGCTAAAGTGATATCGCCACTAACCTTGAAATCGTTGCCCATTGTTGAAGGATCGAATGTTGTCTCATGCGGGGTTGGTGACGGGTTCGTTGCACCGCTGCCCGGAACTTTCACCGCAGCAGCTGACGCAGCCGCTGCTATTTCTTTCGACCTGAGATTATTTGAAAGATTTTTATAAGCCTTCTCTTCCTCCTCCGCGAGACTCTTCTCTCCCTTCAAGTGCAACAACTTTGCATGAAACCCGAGCGCCTCAAGGTACGTGCGATTCTCTCTTCCAAATTGTTCACTCGTCTGATCCAGCACTGTTTTGTAGGCTCGCTCGGCCTTCACAAAATCTTTGAGCGCGATATATAGTTTTGATTGTTCAGTCAAGACGGCAATCACTTTGATAGGCTTGTGCATCACCGTTGCAGTCTGAAGTGCGTCATTGAGATCACTTTCGGCAGCAGTATAATTCTTTTCAGCCATGAGTTTTTGAGCGCTGGTCATTTTCTTCTTGAGCTCTTCCTCGGCCGCCGTGCCAAACAAGATTGAAACAGTCTTCTCGCCTTGACTGCTACTCGACTTTTCTTTGCCTCGTACCGCGACCAGCAACTTCTCAACCCGCTCGGTTTCAGTCTTATGATCTGTTTCTTTTAGCAAATCAAGATAGGTTTGCAGACATGACCCTTCCTGCTCACAAATGAGATCAAGTTTTACAAGGTCATCGGTGCAGACGCTTGCTAGTGAGTCACAAGCATCATCCATTTTCTTTTCCGCGACCAACACCTTAGCTAGCTCTAGTGCTGATATGTATAAACGAAAATCCTTGCCACCGGAATCGCGCACCAGGTCCAGAGCCCTACGCCAGGATTTTTCTGCTTCACTAAGGTGACCCTGGCTCATCTGTTCTTGAGCGACCTGCTTCCAGGCCGACCACGACTGAGCATTTACCGGCGGCGTAGCGGTAACGAGATAAAGGCAACATAGCAGCAAGAATGCCCTAATGAAGTTGATCGACAAGTTCGTTTGCCAACCAGGGAACTCACCACCCTCACAAAAGATGCCTTCCACAACGATATCTCCAGAAGATGTTTCATACCACGCTCTTGGAAAAGGCGACTGGCAACTGATGACAAAACCCTTGCCCCTCCTTAGTCAAATATACCCCTGTGCAGAAAGGGCTGGTAAAAGAGTATCGAAGATCTGTCCGTTTGTCTCCTTACGCCGAACAATCCGACCTCCAAGGAAATACAGCTGCAAGTAAAGCGGTCCACCTGCCAAGCAGTCAGTTGACCGGCAAATCATCTGCCCCTTGCAGTTTTGTCTCTCTCTTTCTGTTAGGAAATGCAAAGAACGGTATCAGAACAAGTAAGGCTTAACGAAGAGCTTTAGGATAGTGGGCTGAAGCGAGGTGAGCGCACCAGGCTGAAGGAAGCTTTAAAAAACTGGTGATTCGTCGCACAATCCAGCGGGCAGACTGCATATAGTCTCGATGCCCGTCAATTGGAGTGACAGCATGTTTAAGTTCGGCAAGTCGCAAGACTCGTCACGTATTCCCGAAATGGTGGGTATACCGGAAACTGGAGATCTACAATTTATTTTGTCCAAAGCTCAACGCAATTGGCGAACATCAATTGAGCTTCCTTTCCGTACCGGCGGAGGGGGCGCAACATTCACAATTGTAGTAAAGTGCGAAATGGGCACCGGTGTTCCGTGTTGGACTCTTGCTCGAACTGACATCTCGGGCTCGCCTGTACGCTGGAGTCATAAGACCAATGACGTACTCTTAGTTCAGAATCTCATCTCTCTGGAATACACTGCTGCCAACGAAAAACTCAAACAACAAGCAGGTCACAATAACGTTGCACCGAGCACATCGGTGGGGACAAATTCCACATCAACTCCATCGGAGCCTGTCTCAACGGGAACTCCGCTTAACCCGCTTCTTGCTCGGTTGCAGGAGTCAGGGAAATACGGCACCATGCCTGTGGCACATGAGCAGCCCGACACGAGCATTGTTCCCTGCAGCACGGAAATGCCCACGGCCGTTGCACCATATGTAGTGCAACCTGAGCCCGCGGTAAATGAGAGACCTCCTCTCGAGACAGAATGGCCCGACACTACCCTTAATCCAGCTCCTCTGAAGAAAGAACCGTCAGATTCAAGAATTTCCAGGTCTTCCGGTCACGGAACAAAATGGATCACAACAAGCGAACAGGAACGGACCTGGCTGCATGACGAGAATCAACGATCACAAGGTGAGGCATCACACGGCTGGCCTGCCGCCGAGAACAATGCTGTATCAACCGCCTCGCCTCCTTCGGGGCAAAGTTCTTCAATCGCCCCTCCTTCGTCTGCCGCAAGCGCAACATCCTCTTCGCCTGCAATGGACAACAATGCGGGCTCGTTTTTCATGAAAGACGATGCTGCAATCGCCCCTCCTTCGTTTGCCGCGACGGACAATAGCGTACCAAGCTCTTCGCCTGCTATAGAGGCCGATGCAGTCTCGTCTTTCATGAAGGACGATGCTGCAATCTCCTGGCCTCCGTCAGCTGCGAAGGACAATGATGCCTCTTCAGCTTCCACGAAAGACAACGTTGCCTCGTCTCCATCGCGTTACGCGAGCGACACCGGCACATCGGCCAACGATGCGGAGAGCAATTCTACGATTCCCTTCTCCAGTTCCGGTGAGTCGGATTCCGGTGTCAATCAATACACCAAACCCACCGAGGCGTCTCGCATCAAATTGTCTCGAGAGTTAAAATTAACCAGCACTTCAGTCGAGTCCAGCTTATCGCGCCGCGACACCGGTATTTTTACCTATGCAGCTTTTACTTATTTCTTTGACAATGAATGCATCCGGTTCAATCGAGGCGGGTTACCGTTCTCGATATTATTGTTTGAATTGAGAAGAGAAACAGCCATCGGCACCACGGAGACAATATCCTCCGAAGCCATGAGAGAAGCAGGGGCAAGGTTGCGAACAATGAAGCGACAACTTGATGTTCTGGCACATTTCGAAGATGAGGGCTACGTGTTTATTCTCCCGCACTCAGGTTCTGCTGGAGCGCTGACGTTTGCGCAGCGTGTTAAGAAATTACTACTGCAACAGCCATTGTTACAAGGGTTGGATCCAGCGACTTTAAAATTCTTCTTTGGTATCGCCGCCATGCCCGAGCATGGAACCAAACCGGAAGACGTGCTCATTGCTGCACGGCAGGAAAAACAGAAGCAACAGAACTGAATATCGTAGTCTGTTATCGCAGAACTTAACTAAGCATTCTTAGCCATTGGTGCAAGCCCGAAAGAGAGATCAAAAACCGGCTTGCATTGACGAAGATCAGGCAAGGGATTCACGCTCATTCCCCGCCTTAGGCGAGTTTCGCTTGGTGTTGTCTAGAGAGCTTATGGTAAATATCGTCCATTGGCCCCGAAGCCTCAAAATTCTCGCGCGCAAGGGACAGACCGACGAGCAGAGCCCGCCTACACAGACCGCAACAACAGTAATAGTTGCTAACTAGGCGACAGCACAGGCAGTGTCACGTGGGACGGTCTGGCGCTGTCATGAAAGAGTGTCTGCGTTGAAACTGTAAAATCCGACAGTTTCACGCGAACTATCGGTTTACCCGAGTTAGAGTTACGCTCGAATGACGGAAAATTCGAGCTACATAAATCTATGCGGATTCTGTGACCGGCTTTGAAAACGCATGCTGTGGTACCAATCTTGATATCATATTCGTAGACTCTATCAGGCTCGAGATGTTCAGGTTTTTCGAGCGAATTGCGAAAACGCGCTCGCTGGTGTCCTTCTAACAAATTAATAGCCTTGCCGTCCGGATACACATCCACCAGACGAATTGAGATATCGGTATCCACTGCTGTGGTTGCTATATACAACCGAGCGTGTACAGATCCTGTTATTTGCAAATCTTGTTCCAGAACGTTGGTGGAAAACACCAGCACATCATTGCGATTCTCAATCGGTCTCTGGTCCGCGCTGCCCATTGGTGCTAAGCCCTCTATGCAGCAGCTATGCCCACCAAGGCTGGGCACGGGATCATTTGGATCGCAAACCCAAACATCCGATAGTTCGTGGTGTGGCAAATTGTGATTGAGAGAGCCGCTTCCGGTGATGGAGTTTGCTCGCCCGTCGGAATGAAGATAGAACTTCACCGGTTGCACGCCTTCAGGCGGCCACTGCGTGCTTGAGCACCATGAGTTGGAACCCATAAGAAAATACCAGACACAAGATTCGTCATCGAGCTGATTGTGCTCGCCCTGCATGTATTTGTCTAGCCATAACACCTGTAACGCATCCATGGCGCTTCGTGCATTAGAACCAAAATCTAACGTGCCAACCTTTTGAGTCCAGGGAAGGTGATGCCACGGTCCGATTATGAGCTTCTGGTTGTTCCTGGCAAACTCGTTAGCTGCTTGTTTCTTTAGCTCCACAAAATTTTCAATTACACCTTCAAGAAAGATGTCGTACCAGCCGCCGATGTGCAGCGCTGGAGTACTAATTTCGGCATAACGAGTTCTAAGCGACCATTGCTTCCAATATTCGTCATAGGTGTCGTGGGTAACCCAGTCATAGTAGTAGGGCGCGGGTCCCTCACACTCCAGGAGTGCCGGAGTATGAGTCCAGTACTGAAGTGGTGCGGTAAGCATAGACGTAAGCAACTCTTCTTCTTGGACAGAATTCGATCTGCGATGCGCCGATTCATGTGCCAGATACCACGCCCAGTTACGTGCGAACGCCAATTGCAAGGCACCGCCCTTATATGTCCACCCGTCAAAATAATCAGATGCGGTCATTGCAGGCATCATCGTGACCAGCTCAGGCAGTGAATTCACTGCAGCCATCAACTGAGTAACACCGCAATATGAAAATCCGTAAGTGGCAATTTTGCCGTTACCACCAGGCAATTTTGCTGCCCATTTTATAGTATCTCTTCCGTCCCTAATCTCGTGGCGAAAGGGATACCATTCCCCCTCCGATTTCCAACGGCCACGCGTGTCCTGCACTACCACCATGTAGCCAAATCGCGCGTACCACACCGGATGCGCATATACGCTAGTAAGCGCAGTTGTTTTGTTGTAGGGAGTTCGCACCAGCAACACGGGCGCACTCTGAAGACCAACAGGCCGGTAAATATCGGAATAGAGAATAGTGCCGTCATGCATCTCAGCGGGCACATCCCGCTCAATTTCGACCTCAGAGAATCGCGGTGCACCTATGCTCCACGGAAGTGTCATTTAAAGTTGCTCCTGTTGAATAATTCTCGTGCATACCGAAAGATTTGCGACTCGTTCCACATGATATTTGGTCAAAACGGTCAACGCTAAACTCAGTCCTCATAGCTAACCTCGGCATTACGATACCAGAGGATGTGCTTGATTCATTATTTGACAAGTTGCCTAATTGACAGGAACATTTTAAACAACCCACCGGAAAAACATGCGGAATACAGCCAAGTGACCCGCACCAGAGAGAGTCCGACCAGACGAAATGCACCTTGATCAGCGCCGATGGAGCAATTAAGTCAGCAGGCTCGAGCAAGACGCTCACTCCGCTATATCGTGAGCCATTCCTGGTTTCGGCGCGGATAGAAAAAGCAGGTTCAATCCTCTCTTGACATACTCACAATTTGTGATTAGCAATTGGATCGAGGAATGCCCGAGGATTACTACCTGTATGGGCTTGATCTCACCTGGCGAAGGCGACGGGTGGTCTAGCATTGCTACCGCCGATTTGGGCACCCGGGTGTTGACGCCGGTGGTATTAACGCGTATCAGAAAATTGATATGCAAGATGCTTTCCGGCATTGCAGGCGAATTCTCCGATGGCGCCTGGTTAGGATATCGGCATTAGGACTATGGAGCCTTCCCCGGCGCAGTGGCAACCATATTGATAGAGACACGAGGGAACCTCCTTCTCAGTTCGGTTTTCTGGTCTTCCGTACACATATCTGTAGACAATGTTAACAATCCCAATGTTCTACTGGATAACAACCGCGTTATTCCGTCAAAACTGATTTTAGTATTAGCCACATTGAGCACATAAGTCGGCATGCGTAGAAGCGCGGGTATGGCAGTATCAGAGATTCCTGTTTCGGAGAGATTGCAGGAGTGTAACGAAGGCAACCGAGAGAGCTTCTCAATACCAGCAACAGCGATTGTGGATCTGGAAAGATCCAGACTCGTCAAATTCGACATAGTACCAAGCTCGGTGGCTGCAGCTTCATCACAGTCCGTACCATTGAGCGACAGAACCTGCAAGCTCCTGTTGATCGCCAACGCTTTCAGTCCAGCGGCAGAAATTCTTGTGCCATCAAGGCTGAGTGACCAAAGACGCATGCTGGCCAACGCAGACATTGACTCGTGGGTAATCTTTGTTCGATCTAGAGAAAGAACGCTAAGATTTCGCAGACTCCCGAGTTGCTTTACGCCGGCATCAGTTATTTCCGTTCCCGACAGCTTGAGGTTTCTCAACTGCAAGCATCTCTTAACGACGGAAATTGTATCATCGGTCACTTTTGTATCCTGGAGATCTAGAACCTCCAGTTGCCGTAAACGATCTATGTTCTTCAATGCCGAATCATTTGCTTTAGTGCCAGAGAGAATAAGTGAACGCAAGACTGCGAAATTCTCAACGCCGGCTCCTGTAACGGCACCATCAACTAGAGAAAGATGTTGGAGTTTGTTCAATCCGGACAATCGAGCAAGTCCCGCATCCGTCACCCTTGCTCCATCCAGGCTGAGGAGAGTGAGATCGGTCAACGGACTCAATTGCCCGACTTCTTCTTCAGAAAGCGGGCTCTTTGTCATATACAATGCTTCCAGTTCCGGCAGATTCTTTAAGGTTTCAAACCATTTGCCCGCTGCCCCTACTGGAGCTTCATGCACTGAAATCATACTGATTCTATTCGCATCTCCGGATTTGTGACCGTACTGCACAAACCCGGTACCACCCTCTCCCGTCAAACAAAAATATGGCTGGACCCCGGGAAGCGCGGTGCCAAATTCGCGCAGCGCGGCAGGCGTTAACATTTCAGCCGAGAACCAAATTGATTTCAGGTGTCGCAGTTTATCAGCAGAGGCACAGGCATCAGCCGGCTTTATGGGAGTACCGGCTACATCAAGATCTTTGAGATTTGGAAAAGAGCTAATTTGATCCAGACAATCTGCAGTCACCTTTGTGCGAGACAGGAATAACCTTTCAAGCTTCTTTAAATCGGTGATTTGGCCAACACCGGCGTTGGTTACCGTTGTTCCTGCTATATCAAGAAGTTTCAGCTCGGTATTGTCCCGAAAATTTCGCAGACCGACGTCGGTCAATTTCGTGTCTCGCATCAGCACCATATTAAGGTGTGGCCATGTCGATACCACCTTCACAGCCTCTTCAGAAAAGTCTTTGTTGCCTGATACTCGCAATTCAGTGACCTTGGAAGATCCATCTTGCATCATGCTCCACACGTCCGCCACAGTCATTGCCGGCTTACCGTCGGCTTTGTCCAGAAAATCTTTGCCAACACCCCAGCTACCATCGACATAGACCTTATCTTTCTCAGGATCATAATCAACAATTTGCACAACATGGTAGAACGTGTCACGAAAGCTGTTCACGACAATCGGTCTGTCACCAAAAACCTTTTTCCAGAAACTGTCGGCCCGCACATCCATTCCGAGCGTCACAGGAAATTTCTTGTCGGATTTCAGCCTGGTAAGTTGCTCTTTCAGTTCATCGAGGCTACCAGGCTTAAGAACATCTCTGGTGGATTGCTTCAGCTGATAATCGACTATTCGACTTCGTTCCAGCCGACCGGTCAACCGGCGCTCAACCTGCAACATGGAATCCAAACTGAGGTGCGGACTATTGACCACCTCACCGTTCAATTTGATCACCTCATTTTCTCCATTGGAGCGATCAATTATCTGTTCTCGACGTGGTATAGCGGGCTGGCCGTTGCCAGCGTCTCGTCCGGCATCAACACGATACTCCAGACTCCCCTTCTTCACCGTTCGCCCGTCTGGAGCCTCGGTAGCGGTCTGCCAGAATGAATTAACCGCACCATGCTGAAACAGCTGACTGGCATAGAGTCTCTTTCCAGATCCAACATCTGCCTTTAAGGTAACTCTGGCTTCTTCATCGGGTTGCAGCTGTCCAGCATCCAGAGAAATTAGCGTTCCGCCTGCCGTTCTAAATTTGCCATTCAACGCAATGTTCGAGACAACGCGAATGGCGTCTGATGGACTGACCGAATAGAGTCGTCCCTCAATAGTTGTCACATTGCAAGTATTGTTAACTCCCTGGTCAATGCCCCGCGGATTAGCTGCATTCCTGATGCACTGTAAGCTCAGCGCACTTAGATGTTCGCGAGTAACTCCAACGACAGATTCCGCCCGCAGGAAATTGGCCGAAGTCGAATAAGTGCGAGCAATTTCCTGGCGGCTGAGACCATCCTTCGCGGCACGCTCCTCCAGCAATGCCAATTGCGCACCAACATCTTCACCAATGCCGGCACCACTGGCAAGATTGATCAGCGTTCTGCGTTCGCGCTCGGGATTAAGAGTTGACTTTTGCACCGGATTCAACAAAAACGGAGATCCGTGAAGAATGGCTCCTGTAAAAGCGTACTGCCCACCCGATGAGAGTATGTCTTTGGCCCTGAATTCTCCATCCGAGAGTGCAGAACGAACAACCGCGTTAGTCACGCCTGTATTGAAGCCTGCCAGCCCGCCCACAGTTAAGTTGCGCCCGAGCACCAACCCGAAGTTGCGATCATTTGAGATCAATCTGTTGGCCAGCGGTTGTGTTCCCCGCAGGGACATGTCCATGGTGGCAAGTGTGGTGCCACCAGAAATAGCATTTTTGAATCGGGCAGACCAGAATTCGTGTTGCTCATCGGGGTGCACTGGTCGAAAGACACCCTCATAGGTTGCGCCCAAAGCGAAAGAACCCAGCGCACTTCCCAGAAAAGTTCGTTGCACAACCTCACCGGCAGCAACCTGTTCGGTGCGAAGCAAACCCAGCTTCAAACCCGCCCCCTGCAGTCCACAGCGGGAAGCGATACCGCGTCCGGCTGCTCTAAGGGCAACAAGATCTAACAGAACTCCCGTGCCGGTACCAAACTGCTGGCAGTACCACTCCGCGGAGCCAGTCTCTGCATCTAAGGGCTTTTCATACAATTGAAGAGGGGGTATGAACTCGCTGCCGATACCACGATTGGCAAGTTGAATTAAGCCGTTGATCGGCGCTTGCACTCCTGCTTCCATTGTCGAGCGAGTCCAGATATCGACACAGGATCGAACTCGAGAGTTCAATTCCTCGGTTTTCAGATTATCAACGATAGGCATGAACACTTAGTGAACAGAGAAACGACGGAATGCACCTTGGCAGGCGATGAACTTGCCAGAGTGTCCTCCTGCATATCATTCGGCACATTTCATCTCGTGTAAAGTGGGAGAAACCGGGGGTAATCGGGTTTCTTTTGTTTTGAGTGTGATAACCCGCTACAAAATATATCTAGCGGCAACCTTCTTTGCCAATGCAAAGGCTACCAGTTGGAACCCCTCCCTATCTACGCCGCAAAATGCGGGGATGGCTGCGGTGCGGATGGTTATGGCGGTGAGGATGGTGGGGAGGCTGAGTGCGGGGAGGCTGATTGCGGTTGGGCGTATTTTGGATCTGGTGAAGAGCCGCCACAGTGTACCAACCAGTGAGTCCCCGGTTTACGCCATGCTGATCTTGAATTTTCACCAGAAGCACACCGTCGGAACGAGTTGCTACATCATCAATGGTGACGACATGGCTTCGACCTCGTTTGCTGAGAACTCTGATACCACACGGAAAGTCTCCCTGTTCCTTCAAGGCCGACAACTGGCGATCATTTACAAGATTAGTAATGTACGGCATCATCCGTCCTGTAACTTTGTAGGTCGCGGCGAGTATCTCATTCACCCCAAAGTTGGGGCTACCGCCGTTATAGCCGGGTCGAAGCATGGAGATCATCGTTACTTGTACAATTTTGCTGGCTGAATTACGCAAGTCGTTTTCTGCTGCATACTCCAGATCGCGTACACTGGCCTTTTCCTGTTTCTTGGGGCTCAAAGCTGCCTGTAGTGGTCTAACGACACTTCCGTCTACACAACGAAATTCCCCTTTCAGAGTTATATCTGCAATCAGGCTTGCATACCGCTCGGGATGCAGCGTCGCAATTCTGCGTTCGCCGGTTGTTACATTGCACGTAGGGTTATTTCCCTGATTTATTTTGGCAGGTTGCGCAATATTGAACAACGCAGCTAGAACAGCCTGCGATCGCCTTTCCTGCGATAAACACATCGGACCCGGTTTCTCCGGATTTAGGACCTCAGCGAGTTTGGCATAGGTCCTTTCTATTTGTTGGACGCTGGGCACCTTGAAACCGTTTTGTTTACCATCACGACAGCGCTGCTCAAACTTATCCATATACTTACGAAGATTTTCGTAATCGGGCGGGGTCAGCTTTTCTCTGGCGACGTTTTCTAGAAATTCTCGCCCCCCACGGCGCAAAGGTGGTTCTATTCGCTCACGACGTGGTTCTATTCGCTCAGGTTGTGGTTCTATTCGCAGAGGAGACACATCTCTTATGCATGAACGGCGCATTTTGTTTTCGGCATTGCGGAATGAGTAGTTTCCGTCGTTTCCGATGAGCAGATTACGGCGAACTTCTACGCGCCCGTTTGGCAGGACCTTTTCAAAACAGGTAGCATCACTGGCAGATCGGTTCCACACTTCTCGGCGAGGCGGTAAGCCAGGTCGGTTGATTTGATCTTCAATACTTAATAAAGCCCCGTCAACGGCACGATGGAACGAGCGTGTCGAACCGTTCCCCACTGTAACCTTACTTATTTCACCGCGCTGGTCGAAAACCATTGTGCGCCACGGTGAATTTCCGCGCGGTGCGCGAGATTGAATAGACAATACACCATTGTCGTTCAACTCGATACGGGTGGTCAACATACGGGTTTGACCTCGATTGTCGGTAAACAACCAATTGTCCGAGTTCATTATTTTGGTAGTGTGCTGCCACGATTGGCCATCCCGCACCTTCATAGAAATGATTTCGCGGGTCTCACCATTGTAATCGAACTGCTTAATCCTTCCATCCGGGTAGGTAATTGAGGTAAGTCGATTGAGTCGGTCTCTGGTTCCTCTTACAGTACCGGCGGAATCCAGATACTCGGTGCGTTCGACGGCAGGTGAAGGTCGAACTCGATCTATTCGAGGATCAACTTCATCCCGGCGTGACCGAGGAGCATCAGTGCGAGCGCCGGGTGTAGGTCCGGCCCAAGCAGGGCGCTCGATCTCAGCGGGCTTAGCCGGAAGAACAGGGACAACCCTGGCATCCGTGGTGGTTGGTTTAGGCGCGGGAAATACCGGAACCAGGTCATTACTGCGAGGAACAGGCCGGGGCCTGTCACTGCCGGCCGGTACAGGGAGCCCGGGAACGATTTCTTCACGAGGAGGATTATTCCGACGCCAGGGAAATAGGGGCCTGTCACCACCGGTAAAGATTGGAACAGAAGTGTCACCGGGTTTAGCACCGGAAACAGGTACTACACTGGCGTCACGAGTGATCGGCTTTGGTGATGGAAATAAGGGAAGTCTTTCATCGACTCTGGCGGTGTTCGGAAGCAGCCGCTCGTCAGCTCTAGTCGGTGAAAATGGAAGCCCTTCTAGCACAGAGGATCTCGCTGCAAGGTTCCTAAGATCGAGCAGAGATTTGCTCTCGAGCGACGGATTCGTCGATTGAGCGCAACGCTCCAATGGTAATTCGGGCAACCTTTGTTGATCTGTTGATTTACCTAAAAGCGACGACAACGACTGATCAAGAATTAGAGCCGGGGCTCTGTCAATCTTCTCCATTTCCACATCTGAGGGCGAATCCATGAATTGCTCCTTCGAAGAGTCGCTTCAAAGCAAGCCAGTCTTGGCTCAAGCGATAGTATTCTCCATTTGAAGTTAGCCGATAGACCTAGCGAAATGCTTACAATCGACTGAACAACCTGATACCAACCCCGGAAATCAACAACCCTGATAGAAGAAACATGCTACCGCGTAGCATCACGTGAGACTTACCACACGTTTGTTTACACACTTCACCTAAGATTCACACATCCCGGGTAAGCTGTCAATAGTATCTCGGTTCAGGAATCCAAAGGTTATGAAGCTCACTTTTAATACTCTAATCGCTGATGTATCCATTGCTCTAAAGGCAATAAACAACTACCGTGCCGGTTCTTACGAACAGGCAATTACTTCTCTGCATGACATTCTAGATTCTGAACCCATGAACTGGGATGCACGATTGATGCTTGCAGCGTGCTACTACAAGACTGAACAATGGTCTTCTGCACACCGAGCCTTCGCTTTTATCGTAAGCAGAACAAACGATAACGACATTCGTGCAAAAGCCCTTGAAGGGCAACAAGTAACCAGTGCAAAACTGAACAACTGGATCGGACGACCGGGGGAATTACCGGCTGAATTCGGGTGCTTTGTAGAGCGTCTCAACCAGCCAAAACAACGCGCAATGAGCTGGCTTTAGGGACCTCTACGCAATTTTCCATAAGGACATGAAGGCCCCTCAGGCATTCAATCTTGCTAAGGCAATAATTACGCAAAATTTGCCGGCGATAATTAGAGCCAGATATCCGATGTGCAGTCGCCACCGGGATATCGCATCTCGTGCGCGCGAGCTGGACCTTTCGGTTCCTTGCCGAAATCAACGTAGAAGTTTTCGTTAATCCGCAATCCACCTTTGTCCGTGTCGCAATCAATCTGTAAGAGATAGGAGCCTTCCTTAGCGATGTCCGGGTAAAATTGATTGTCCCACGAGCTGTAAAGCGAATTAGTAACATAGAGTCGCTTTCCGTCGAGACTGAGCTGAATCATCTGCGGACCGCCGGTCAGCTTGTGTCCTTGAATGGTTGGTGCTTTGCCTAACACACCGCCACACCATACTTGTCCGACTAGTTTGGGATTGGACGGATCACTCACGTCATACTGACGGATGTCGCCATGCAGCCAATTGCTCAAGTACATGAATTTGTCATCCATCGAAAAGAGCCAATCGGTGATCAGCGACGGCACAGGAAACGGCCAGCCCTCCACTTCGATGGCCGGAATCGCGATAGTCTTCTCCACTTTCCAATCGCCGTCGTCGGATTTGTACCAGTGCCACATACTGCTGCTCAGCGCTGCGCCCACATAGCCGTGCGTGCTGTCAGGGTCGTGTTGGAACCGCAGTTCGAGTGGAATCAAACCTTCTTGACCAAGATCAACAGTCTTGATGATTTTACGTGCAGACCAATCCCAGAAGTGGATTTGACTGCCGTACTTGCCCGCTTGTACATCCTCGAGGTTGAAACCGGCCTGATAGGTTTTGGGAGCAGCCCATTCACTTGATACCATAACGTTATGACGCGGCTGATACCAGAAGTCATAGTTGAAGCGCATCCCATCCATGCCGCGCTCCCAGCGACCGCTGATATTGAAATCTTCATCCAGGGTCAAGAATCCGCCGGGTCCATTGCCTTGTGAGTCACCTAGCATCGAGATCACGATCGAGTCTGGCAGGCAATGCACCGTATGTGGTGCGCTAAGATTGGTCTTGGCTTTGATTTCTTCAGGCTCGATCACTTTGTGCATTCTTGGCGCTCGCTCGTCCGCCGTGTCGATGATGTGGATACGGCCGGAGGCGTTGCCTGGTACTATTGCAAAGCGCCGGGACTTGTCCGGGTTACCGTGACAGGAACTGCAAGCGTTCCAACCGAAGTGGTGCAACTCGTCGCCCTGGTTCGGCATCTCCAGGCGGTGAATGACTTGTGAGTAGGTATTGGATTGAGGATCGACATCAACGGTGGCGAGATAATCGGGGGCCTCTATTTCGGTGCCGTGGTAGATACCGACTGTGTAGAGCAACTTTTCGCGTTCTGCTTTGATCGCAGCTGACGGCGAAGCATACCCCGGTCCACAGCACTTGGAATGGCGGCTGGAATGATCAGCGTTCGTCATAATCTCTCTTCATCTGGCTTCAATGACTACCCGCGTTTATGATACACGCAGACAGCCTTAACCCAATCGTCCAGGGGGTAGGTTTTCCCTTCGTAAGCGTCGCTGATTAAATAAAGCTCGCTCGCCCCGGCGGCATCTTTGAGGTTTCAGGTGTAACGGGATTGGCCCGCACGGACCATTTGGTAGTTAGTGTCCATTAACTGGAACTCCACGTTTGCGGTGCGGCAGATTCGCTTTTTCCGCATTCGAAAAGAATCATGTCAGCATTGGCTTCCTGACGGGCTCAGCATTATTCGTTTGAAGCGACCAGCGGTTGCCGTTCATGGATGGACAGCCAGTGTTCCACCTCGTTGACGACAGTGTCATCAAACTGTCCCTCTTCAAGTGTCAGGTGTTCCTGGTTTTCAAGCATCAACAACTGTTTATCTTGCGTCGACAAATCGTCGAACAATTTTTGCGTACCTGCCGGTTTAACCAAATTGTCTCTGTGCCCTTGCACCACAAGCACTGGAAGATTAGATATCCGGCGCACCATGTTAGGGCTTTGTTTCATAAACCGATTGAAGCGGAGTAGTTCCTTCAACGAAACCCTCAGCTTGGCTTGCTTGTCAGATCTCCAGGATTGCTTGAGGTCATCATGATCAGTAACTTGATTCACAAGTAGCTTCTTCAGATTTATTTTTCCGCCCGCACTCAAGACGTAGCCGGCAACAATTCGGGCCGCCGTTGACATTGAACGAAACCGCTCATTGCCAGGTACCGACGATATCACTCCGTCGACTACTCCCGGATTCTGTGCCGCAAATGCTAGAGCTATTGCGCCTCCCATCGATTCACCCATCAGGAATACCGGGGTGGCGGGAGTTTCATTACGTATTGAACTCACAAGCAAGAGCAAGTCGCGCATAGTGCCAGGAAAGTTTATCTGGCTGGCTCGGTTAGATTGCATCCAGCCACCGAAACCTCTCACGTCCAGTGCGTAAGTCGAGATACCGTCCCTTTGCATGCGTTCCGCGAGGCTCTCAAAGGCATACTTGTGCAACCCGAATCCATGAACCGCTATCAGCACAGCACTTGGTTGTGCCGCCTTCCAGGCGACCAGGACCGGTTGGGAATTGTTGTCGATACTATAAGTTGTGTACGTGTCGGAAGAATACATGGCCACAGGTTCTAACGCACGGGCGGAGCTGAATTGCGCGCCGACTGAAAGAGACAAGGTGGTCAACGCGGAGGCAATTGTTCTACGCATATTGTTACTGGCGAACATTTTGCGCCTCCCTTGAGAGATCGTTGAGGCCAATGGCGGCTTTCCAACTCACTGTGTGATTGGAGATAACGAACTCGGCGTGAGCTGGAGTAGCAGCCAGCCCTGGAGTTTTCGAAGTGATAGCAAGAAGAGCAGCCAGAACTGTTGCGGTGCGGTGGAGATATTTCATGATCACTTTCTCTGTTAATGCGCGGAGTAGACCGGTCGTCTAGTTAATGCGAAAAAAATTTGGTCGCAAGCGGACGCCGTTCCGCCGCCTGGTTGTTGAATTGACTTAGTTTGTGTAATAGCTGGGTTGACCAGAGCTCCTGGAGTTCCACAAGGTTCACTTTTCCCATGACCGAAGCCGTTGTTTCTGAGCCAAGAGAGAGTGTCTCAATGCGGAATGTTTCGAGGTGGTTGACGTGACTCAGATGATTGATCGGGTTGAAGTGATTAGTGAGGTTGACTTGATTGAGGTGGTTGAGCATTGGTCTGTCCTCGGGTTGGTTGGTTTCGATAATGTAATAGTAGACCGGTCGGTCTACGGCGTCAAGGTACCCGAAATTATTTAGCGAAACATACGAGAAAGCCCGTCACAGGCTCATAATACGACAACGACTCGGGTGAGTTCGGCGAAAGATCGATGTTGAAGGTAGTCCCATCGCGCAAGTCGACAAAGCCGAGTAATCTTATTTTCCGGTGGTGATAGCCCGGTTCAGTGAAGAGGTTGGAACTCGCCGTTGGCACGCGTACCAGCCAAGAGCAGCAGTGAGCAGAATTCCCAGCCCGACTGCCGGTCCCAAAGCTACACCTCTACCGCGAGTAGCCTCACCATGCTTGCGGGCATCTTCTATGATTTCTCTGTGAGCCGCATCTCTCGCGTCAAGCCCAAAGTCTCCTTTGAGAATTCGAATTGTCACCTTCAATTCGGCCGCTTGTTTGAGGTCTTCTGGTTTGCCTGTGTTTTTCAGTCGCTCGGCCAGCGTTTCCAAAAATTTGATTTGCTCTGCGCTCAGTTCTTTTTGTTCCTTGAGTCGTTCAGGACTCATTGATTCGCCAATGCGAATTTCATCTCGGGTAAGGGTACCATCACCGGCAAACTTTACTTCAGTCGCCTGGAATTTATCAATCGTGGGTGCCGGTGGCGGCAGTGGTGCAGGGCGCACCGGTTCAACTCGCGATTTAACCACCGCGGGAGCATCCAATTTTGCGGGGGCAGTGGTTCCTGGTTCAATTCGTGACACGGAAGGAAGCGTGCTAACGACTTCCGCTGGTACCAGTGATAAAGAGCCTTCAGCTCCAATAAATGTTTGGCCGGCAACCACGCGCACAACAAACAGACCGCTTTCCGGCCGTGCCTTTTCACAATATCGAATCGTTTCTTTGCCATCCACAACGAATTTAACGGCTTCATACCCGGTGCTTAGCTCCGCTGCCGAAATTGGTGCGGCCGTGAACGAGTTCGTTCCTGATCTGCCGACAACCAGGTAGCGTCCTGCCTCGGCTATCACCCGGCAGTTTTCACCATTAACGCGTATCTCCGCCCCGGGCTCCGGTTTGTTAAGTTGAAGCCTCGCCGGATCTAGATCAAGCTGAAGCTTACGGCCTGCGATGTCTGAGATATGATACATGGCGCCCCTGCCAGAGACACCGGTTTTGAGCTTCCCGTTCTCCAATACAGGCACTTTGTTGCCTTCAAGCATGTAACCGCTGGCGGCATACTTCGCTTCGCCCGCAGCGTCAACTATCATCAATCGCCTACCAGTTGTTGAACCCGGCTCACTAGCGTAGGTCAACTTGCAGTTATCTCCATCGAGGTGGAGCTCTCTTTCAAGCTGTTGCAAAACCTCCGGTTTCAGCTCACGGTTTTGCTGGTCGATGAACATTGCCGAGACATCAGCATAACCCCACTCCGCGGCTCTCCGCAACACGTACTCCGTCACAGCGTCATTCAGCGTCGGGCTGAGCTTGTATCCTTTGGTACCTGCTGCATCACGACCTGGTTCAAAGTGATCCTGCTCCAGGGTAACTCTGTTGGACCCCTCCTTTATCAACGAGGCGTCGCCGACATTACCGGTATCGACAATACCGTTAAGGACCAAGCCGTTTTTCTTGAGCAAGTTATCCAAGTATAACTGAATCTCTCTTGCAGACTTAGCGTCTGGCGCATAGATGGTGAACGCCTTTGCGCGTTGTCCCCGGCTACCAATAGTAAACGGTTCATTACCGGCTTTTTCGTTCCATGGTACCCGGCGCGCCCACTCTTCTTCGACACCGATCATCGGATCGTGTGTCTTAAAAGTGGCTATCCTTCCTTCCAGTGGACCTCCAACAGCAGTAGCTCTCAACAATTCCGGCAACAGTTTTGCTTGCACTGCCGCCAAGTCTGCCGGATTCAGCGCTATCACGTGAACTTTCACATTGCCAGGCTCTACAGTCCGTCCTTTGGAGTCTTTGAAATCCGGTCCGTAAAACCAGGCCCCGCGATCGCGGCTAACCAGCACAATATCCTTCCCGTCGGCTCGATAGTTGCGATAGTAAGCTCCAGCCGTTTCGACTCGCACACCGGTGACATTTCGCGGTGAACCGCTCGTGTCATTGAATCGTGGTCTCTCGTATCCGGGAATGCTGCCACCTGTGATTGCTTTGAACAATTGATCAGCCTTTCCCTGCAAGACCTCTCCCCTGATTTCTTTGGGAGTAAGCGCCCAGTAGTCGTGCATCGCCGTGAAGCGACCGTCACCTGTTGGAGCAAATACCTTTCCTGAGCCCGTATGAAAGATGTATTCTTTTCCTTCGAAGGAAATTCTTCCGTAGTCTTTCGCGAGTTGCTCAGGTGTGAATGTTAGCGGCTCCCCCGCACCGGCCTTTACTGGTGTGATGTCCTTTATGAGCACTCTTTGTTGTGTCTGGTCGAAATACACTACTTCGGCACCACCGCCCGAAATGGCAAGTTTTTCTCCAGGACGAAATTCTAGTGGATCAGGGCGTTGAGGCTCACCGGAGACTTTGTCATAGTTTGCAGGTTGTGCGCTCGGCTCCACCGCATATGGCCCTCCTACCGCCACGCAGGTGAGTACGCAGAGAGCGATTAGCAGCCTGACTGCAATATTATTGTTGTCGATCGATTGGTTGAATTCCTGTTTTCCGCCCGGCGGTGTTTTGCGGTCACTTGCGGCAAGTAAAAGACTGAGCCTCTCCAGGCTTCCTACAGACTCTTCGGGCAAAGCAATCTCTAACGTTCTCGATATTCCAACGTGCAAACCTGTTACTTCAAGAATGGGTTTGCCTTCTCTCCCGTAGCTAAGAACAATCTTTGTGACCTTGACGTCACTTGGTAAACCGTCTGTTATCCGCGGAATTTTAGCCGTGAGCCCTTTGATGTTTTCAACTACAATCGCGCCATCTTCTCTGGCACTGAGCTGTCCCGAGAGTTTATTTGCCAGCGCGATTTTGGTGCAGCCACACACCGGATTAAGTTCTATCTCCTTTGCATCGTTCAACTCTATAGAAATTCGCCTGGTAGCAGGGCTCAGCTGGTCGACAATAATGTCTTTTACCCCTGCTTTTCTCAGTGCCCTGGTGGTTGCGACATCCAGAGTAGAAACATCGGCAGACACGACAAGCCCTGAGTCTGATATGACCTCCGGCCAGACAGATGGCTCCACCAGTTTGGAAGAGTCGACCAGTATCCTCGTTTCCGCTTTTACACTGAGTCCTTTCACAACAAACTTTTTTAGCGGACACTCGCTTTCAAATTCTTCTTGCCATTGACTCTCCTCATCTTCAAACCAGTCAAACTGGAAACATTCTTCGTTGATCATCAGGTTTTTATCCCTCCGTTCTTTAGAACGGTATCTGCGCGAATCAAAGCTGCTTTTCCGCGTTTGTCCGGTGGCATGCGCAAGTCACCGGACAGGCACCCCTTTCGGCGCCTGTGATCAATTCTGCAGCAACATTACTTGAGGCTGCGTTACATCCAGGTAACTTCAACCGAAGACTTGAGATGTACCCGAGGCAAAACAACTATTGTTCAACCATTGCTCGGTATCGTCGGGGTTTTCGAACAAGCGAACATTCGGACCCTTCATTTGAGCAGTCGTTTCTCTAGAAGATTTCTATATGCCGTTGCTTCGCGATATATGTCAGCAGTGCTACCTTTGTTCAGACAAAACTGACAAGCTTGTTTTGCATATGCAAGACCCTCGGAACTATGGCCCGTGTCGGTCTGCAGATACGCCGCAGTTAGAATTATCGAAGCGTGAAGATGTTCATTCACACCGGAAGTTCTTTCACATTCGGACAAAGCCCGCTCAATTACGCTTAGAGCTTCGTCTTTCGAGTATGGAGCGATCGCGTAGGAAACATGGTAGAGAAAGGCAGCAGTGCCATGAGGGATATCACGACGTGTTTGTTTAAGGCACGATTCAATCGTGTCCGTCAAAAGATCATGATTGTTTTGCGCTAGAACGCACCTAATCAGAATCACGCGTCCATTGCTTAGTTTATCGCGGACATCAGAGGTCACGGGCTCTTCTTCCAGCAACTTGAGAGCTCTATCGGCGTATGCCTTTGCCTGTCGGGGATTCTTCGCCGTATCGAGACATTTGTCTGCGATCACCAGGTAACACGAGGATAAGCCAGTGCGATCATTATGCCGCAATAAATCCGCATCCACTGCCACCATGTAGTCCGCCAGAATTTGTTTCGCCTCATCATTCTTCTTTAGTTTGGCCTTTACCGATAAGACTTTCTCTAGCGCATAGGCGACGGCGAAATCAAATGCCGGCAAATTACGCAGTAGGAGCCCAAAACCTTGCTGGTAATAGCGATCGGCTTCCGCCAATTGCTTCTTTTCGCCAAGGATGTCTGCCATTTTGATCGAGGCAAAGGCTTTATCCTGCTCAGAACCGATCGTAAACATATGCTCCAATACTTTCATCGCTGCGTCGCTCTGTGTGGAGGAAGAAAGGACATCTGCTCTGTACAAACAAATCTTCACGGCAAGCTCAGTGTAGTCTTTGGTGTTGGCTAAGCGCTCCGCTTCTTGCAAATCTTGATCTGCCTCGCTCAAATGACCGAGCTTCGATTTAGCTCTACCCCTCTCGGCAAGCGCGTCACAAAACGAGCGAGATGCCTGTTCTTTGCATATCTTCAGTAATGAAATCGCTTTGCTGAACTGGTCTATAGCAACGGATTCCCTGTTGCTTTTGAGAGCAGATTTTCCTTTGTCAATTGCTTCCTCAGCTTCCCCCAAATGTCCCCTGGTTAGAACCGAAACTGCATCGGAATCTTTGCCGAATTCCATCACGAAGGCCAAAGCTACTACGATGAGTGCAAGCAAAGTTGTCGCTACAATTCCGGCCAACGGGAGTGTACTCTCACCACAGACAGATGGAGCGGCGACCTCTACTGGTTGCCCCTCTTTCATATGTCGGAGATCAGCGTTGAAATCAAGCATTGATTGATAGCGATCGGCTGGCTCTTTCGCAATGGCCTTGAACACAACAGATTCCAAGTCGGGAGGATACACGCCAGCAAGCGCGAGCGGACAAGCCTTCGTGTTGACATGCATATCCAATAGGCTGATTGGGTTATCTGAGAGAAAGGGGGGCCTACCGGCAAGACACTCGTACAACATGCAGCCTAGCGAGTAGAGATCGGAGCGTGCATCCGCCTTAGCACCTTGGCACTGTTCCGGGCTCATGTAGAAAACACTTCCGACCAACTGACCGGTTTGTGTAACCTTTTGAATTTGGCTGTCTTGTTCGATGCTGGCCAAACCGAAATCAACGATTGTTACATGTTCTCTTGAGGGCGAAAGAATCACATTGGTTGGTTTAATGTCTCTGTGCACAACCCCGCAAGCATGTGCAAAAGCTAAGCCGTCAGCAATTTGAGCAACTATGTGAATTGCCTGCTGCCAATCTAGCTTTCCTGTTTCATCCAATAACTCACGCAAGCTAACACCTTCCACGTACTCCATGGCTATGTACGGATACTTGCCCTTCCACACCCCTGCCCGATAAATACGAGCAATGTTGGCATGTGACAGTTTGGACAAAACCTGGCCTTCTCGAGAGAATCTCGCCAGGTTGTCCTGATCTTTGGAAATCCCCGAATGCAATTGAAGAAACTTCAACGCCACAATACGAGCGAGTTCAATTTCCTCTGCTTTGTAGATTGTTCCCATACCGCCACTGCCAATTAGATCGACAATCTGATAGCGATCATCTACTATTTGACCGGTTTTGAATGGCAAGTCAAACATCAATT
This sequence comes from Candidatus Obscuribacterales bacterium, assembly GCA_021732565.1. Taxonomy (GTDB): domain Bacteria; phylum Cyanobacteriota; class Vampirovibrionia; order Obscuribacterales; family Obscuribacteraceae; genus JAKFUT01. The sequence continues at coordinate 34,322 of JAKFUT010000068.1, read as the reverse complement.
TCTCGTGAGTCCATAGATTACGAAGATGTCCGCTTTGCACGTCAAGGTCCCTCATAGCAGGACTTACGGATGATACCGGATGATTTGGACCCAAAGGTTCGGTTCGTGCAACCGGGCTTTAGTGCAAGCAAAAACGAGATTGTTCGGCATCACTCCAAAGAGCACAGGCGGTTCTCTTGCGGAGGAACCAATCGATAACCGTAACCGTGCTCTGTACGAATGAGCGCCTCTTTGTTTGAGGGATCAATTTTCTTTCGCAGCCTGTTCAAGCAAGAATAAAGGGAATCCAGAGAACCTTCGATGTCCGCATTAGTAACGCTGCTCAGCAAGAACTCCGCGCTCACAGTCTGATTGGGATGACGCATAAAATATTCCAATACCGCATATTCGAAAGGTTGCAGCCGCAGTTCCGTTCCCTCTCTGGTCACTCTTTTCTTTTGCGTTTCCATGGTAATGTTTCCCGCCTTGAGTGTCATGCCCGCATACTGAGCCGGTCGACGCAATAAGGTTGTGATGCGCGCGTTCAACTCGCGAATGTCAAACGGTTTGGTGAGATAGTCATCTGCCCCGGAGTACAATCCCTCCTCCTTGTTTTCGATGCTATTCAAAGCGGTTAGCATAATTACAGGCGTTTGCCCGCCGGAAGCTCGGAAACGCTGGCATATGGTTAACCCGTCGACCTCAGGAAGCTGCCAATCCAGAATAATTACATCGTATTCGAAAGAACGCAGGTATTCGAGTGCAAGAGAGCCTTCTTCGGCCCAGTCAATGACATGATTACGGGCAGTGAGATAGTTCTTTATGACGCCGCCCATAATCTCATCGTCTTCCACTATCAAAATTTTTGCCATCAGGCGTTGGTCTGCCTCTGTTCCCGAACATATTCACTAAACCCCCTTCCGTTATTCATCATGTCCAAAGCTAAGAACTGTTAAGCCCTTCAGACAGGACCATCCTGCCCCGCTTAGTTAAAGAATCCATGGGCAGATCAACTCACAGCAGCTCTCAACAGGATTGCGCCTTTGAATCTTCGTGTTTCCACAAAATTTTACCTGCTGCTTTTTCTGTTGTGGATTATCGAGGCTGCTCTAATCGTCGCAGATCGCTGCATTGGTAACTTTTCGGACTTCGGCCTCCCAGCCGACCATAGCCGCCGGATGCATACCGTGCTTTTTTTATTCCAGGTCCTAATGCCAGGAGCGGGCTGTTGTTTCCTGGCAATTTTCTTTCACCGCCAAATTACGTCTCCCCTGAAAGAGATGCAAATGGAGGTCAACTCACTTGCCTGCGAAGGTCACATCAATTCCAGCGATGACATCGGTGATCTTGTGAAGTCCATAAGGCTTAGCAACCGGCGAGCCATCGAAACGCGCAGACAGGAGCGCGCCACCATCGACAATGCTGTTGATGTTATCTGTCTACTTGACGCTAGCGGGCGATTCACCTCCGTCAACGCAGCTACAAACAAAATTTTTGGCGAAAAGCCTCAAGATTTAATCGGAAAATCGTTGGCGGACTTCCTTGTTTTGGAGGATGTGGACGAGAGCCTGTCCAAAACTATCGGAGCAGAGCAAAGCATCGACACCATTACTTTCGAAAATCGTTGGAAGCGCAGGGATGGCCGCATAGTAAACCTTCTATGGTCTGCGCACTGGTCGGCTACAGACAAAGGGCTATTCTGCGTTGTACACGATATAACCGAGCGCAAATTGGCCGAGGAGTTACTGCGTGAAAGTGAAGAACGATTGCGATTGATACTGACAAAATTACCGGTAGCAATCATGATCATTAGCGATAGAGGTCACATCGAATTTGTCAATTTTGCAGGCGAGACACTTACCCGATACACATGTTCCGAACTGGACGGTAAGCATATTTGTCTGGTGTTGGGTGAGCGACTAATCTCTCAGAGACAGCCTCTGCTGAACGAACTCATTGAAGAGTGTACCAACGGCATGGTAGCGGCTACTGTTACAGCGAAAACTGGCGAAAATGTCGCAACTGAACTTTCAATGAGTCGATTCTTGTATCGTGGTCAGACTAAGTTTCTCGTTGCTGCTCTCGATGTTACTGCAAGGTACGAACTGGAAAAGCTAAAACGTGAATTCGTTGCCATGATCAGCCATGATTTAAGAACTCCGCTTGCATCGATCTTCCTTGTTCTGACCACGCTGGAAGACGATAGCCATGGAACTATAAGTCCGGAAGGCAAAATCCAAATCGTTCAGACAAAAAATGAGATCGAGCGCCTAACGCGTCTGATCGGTGATTTGTTGGACATGGAAAAAATGCAATCCGGTCATTTTTCAATGCATTTCGAGAATACACCTATTAGCAGTGTTGTACGAGCGTCTGTAGACGCAGTGCGAAAAATTGGCGAATTGCGTCAAGTCAGCATCGAGATCCCCGTCGAAGATGCAGTTTGCCAGGCAGACGGGGGGCGGTTGATTCAAGTATTGATTAATCTGTTATCCAACGCTATAAAGTTTTCACCGCGAGGGGCGAAGGTAAGAATCCTTCTGGAAGAATCACCACACCAGGTAAAAGTATCAGTGATTGACAGGGGAAGGGGAATACCGCCGGACAAAGTCGAATGGGTCTTCGAGCGATTCAAACAAGTGGACCAAAGCGACTGGCGAAGCAAAGGCGGGGTGGGACTCGGTCTTGCGATATGCAAGAGTATCATTGAGCATCATCAGGGAAGGATCGGCGTCGAAAGCATACCAGGTGACAAAACAACTTTCTGGTTTACTATCGCTAAATCTCGTTCCTGACGCTCCCGGGAGCATTTCCGCGAGCTCGACACCCAAAACTTTGATGCCATGTCTTCCTCCACTGATATCGCTCACTATAACCTTATAGGCGGACACGTACAAAGATGAAGTGTATCCGATTACTTCAAGTGTCTTTCGGCGGTGTCTGGACCAACGGAACATTGACGGTAACCGTCGGCCACAGCATAAATTGTCAATCGAATAAGTGGATTGATTCATTAGGTTCGGATTAGATTGCTTAGTAAGAATTCTCTTTGGACGAACAGAAGCATAGCTAGTCAGGCGTTGCGGGCAAAAGGAGCTTGGAAAAATGGCATACAGCGAATTGGATTACTATTCATCGGATGCGTTGGATTCTGAAGTATCGACAGCGGAACTTTTTGATGATTCATGTAACGGGAATACTGATAGAACACATAGGAAGCCGGATTATTTACCCAAACTCCCCAATACGTTTCCTGTTTGTTTCTTTGATGCAGAACCCGGTCAAAGTCTGGACAACAATAGAACGAAAGACAACGATCGTGCTCCTAACGGCGTAGAACGCTGGACTACCACAATCAGAACGAAATGTTTCGCAACTCCATTACGCGAGCATGAGGTTGAAAGACTGGAATTGCTAAAGGACAGCTTAGCGCAGGCTGCCAAACAGCTTAAGCCAGAGCAATTCAAAGAACTGGTTTCTACGTTGAAGAATGAGTTCGGCTTAGTTATTGAACACTCTGCAAGTGGCGCATTGGCTGAAATTCATTTGGGGAACCAAACAGTCTATAAAGAGGGTTGGGCCAATTCCCCGGGATCGCGAGAGCATGACCGAATAGGGCAACAATTTTTCAAGCCCGATAGAACTTTCGATTCTTCGAAGTTGGAACAATTAAAGGACACCCTCTTAGACGCACGCGGACGTCTAAACGACAGAGAATTCCTCTGGTTTTTGCAGGCGATAAATAGGGGCACCAGCGGTGGCACCAATGATGTAAGCAAGGGAATGTTTCCATTTAATGCGTCTGATGGCGTAATTAAAGAGATTCGTGTCGGAGACCAAATCGTCTTTCTAGAGAAATGGAAGGACTCCAAAGCATCACGATGGAGCGATAAATTCATCGATGACTATTCGAAACACCAAGCAGACGTTAGCCGGCTAATCAGCGACATTGAAGCTGCTCGAAGAAATCTCACTACCAAGGAATTCAGCGAGTTTGCTAAAAGAATCGAGAATGGAATCAACAGACCATCAGATGACGTTTTGAATTGCATGATCACGCTAACCAGCGATGGTCGGGTGGGTAGAATCGGACTTGGCGGTGAGACTCTATATGATGAACCGCGTTTGCTGATGCTCGACTACGCACGAAAAAAAATGGACACCGAGGAATTTCAATCTTTCCAGGCTGATGTTGACATATTCGAGAGGCGCGCCCAAGATCGTGGTCTCAATGATGTCGATGCGACTTATCGAGAGATTGAAAGACTTCTAAGTACATTCGAACCTTTAGTCAAACAGCCTCTGAACTCATCCAACTGTGTTAAATTGGCCAGACAGATTATTCATTCTTGTGCAGTACCAACGGATATCTGTCAGGGACGACATAACACTTGCAACGTAGCAGTTATTGAAGCTTGCATTTTTACTAAGTATCCGTCTGTTGCAGCGAATTTAATTGCTGACGTAGCAATCTATGGAACTTATACTGCTCCAAATGGAATTAGCGTATCAATTAGCAATGGCTCGAGGAAACCCGATTTCGAGGCCGCCGTCTGGTTTGAAGAAGACGGTCTACGCAATCATGCCAGCCAAATCTTTCAACTGACCGCTGTTAACCTTCACTATGCAAAGAAGCATCATTTTCAGCCCGGACCAACTTCATATCATTATGAACAGGAAAACCCACTAGATGAATTTGATACAGGCGAGCGTCTTTACGAAGTAAATCGGGATAGGATAGACCCGTTCGGAAAACCGCTGCGAAAGTCAGTCGCCGACACTCCGGGTGAAGTTGGAACTGACTGGGCCATTGTCGGGACTTACGAGATCATAATGGGTTGGGATTGCGATCCGGACTATGAGCGAATGCCCGCTATGATCTTGGTTTACGGCAAGATTCCGCCACTGAAACGAGCCACGGAGAAATGGGAGCTGGAGAAACAACGTGAGGCTGACAAACCGAAAGATCTCCGTCGACGGAGCCCCCTTTGCGTGTCGCACACTCCTAAATCGCACGATGCGCAAAGGACCAATCATATTCGCCGGCACCCGCGTGTGACTCTTGTCGAAACACCGGAGGACTTGGAAGGTTATCTCAGTCAGGCCAAGGCAAATGGACAATTGCCAGTAATCATTGGTGTGCACACCCACCACGAGCCTTTCTTTACCGATTCCGGCGCGAAGGATAGAAGCGACACCGGTCCCCATGTGGTTACGGTGACCGATTACGAGTCAGGGAAACCATCTAGGGTTGCAATCGATAATCAATGGAGAAAGCGGAATGATTATATTGGAGCCAGAATGATCCCGACAGAACAGCTACATAGTGCAATGCGTCCGCCTGGACAGTGATAAGAAAGGGTCGCCGAAGGAAGACTCATTATCTCGCAAATCCGACGGTGAACTTGCTCTTTCAAATAAGCGCGTGCGTGTATCCTTCGCACAGCTGGCGAGGGCTGTCTATTTCCGGCCCGTGGTTTTTACCGGCTGAGGTATAGGTTCGGCGTCGTCTGCGCGGACAACGCTGCCAACCGGCACCACGGTCGGCTCTACCTGCCGAAACGGACAGGGACTTTGGATTTGATCACAAAATGCATCTGACTGGATAGCCAAGCCGAATTCATCATCATTGTTTGGGACTAGCCACACTTGTTTTTCAAATCTGTCTTCTATCTATGGCTATCTCCCGATGCTAGTTTGTGATTAGGTCACGATTAGATTGCGAAAACATACTGTTGTGAAAGAAGGACAGCTCGTTTTCAACCAACCTCGGCATTGCTTTCGAAAATAGCGGTCGAGCACGAATTGAGGGAAAGGGAATATGACAACAGGCATGAATGATGAATGGGAATTTCATACGTCGCTGTATGTGGAGGTGGAAAGCGATCGCTTCTTTGATCATATTCCGGTCAGCACAGACGAAAAGGACAACGAAGAAAATCTTCCAACCTCGTTATTTTCCCGCTCGTTCGACAAGGTAGAAGCAGCAAGCCATGTCGACTTCACCAGCGACAAGAAGAGAGAAGTCATCGAACTGGCAAAGTTGCCTCCCGAAATGCAACTCGAAATTGAGCACATCCGCGAGTTGCAAGGCATGATTATTCAACTTGCTCCCAAGCTCAAATTCTCCAACAATCAAGAGAAGGAAATCTTCCTTGAAAAGCTCAGAAAAGAGCTAGGAGAGCCAGTTGAAGGTCAGCCCGGCAAGTATCACAAGTTGCCGGAATTTAGCGAAACGACCAGGGAAGGATTTCAGCGAGTAAGCGATTTCTTTGCAAAGGGTCATCTGCCCGATCTGCTGGGAGCACTAGACAAACAACTGCTTGAGATTCCACCCGGATTTCCCCTTAAAATTGCAGGCAAGCAAGAAGACATCTTGAAGAGCTCTGAGCAGTTTCGACAGGAACTTCAGCAGGGCAAGGGCTACCTGGATATAGATCTAACCAGGCTCGAGGATGTGAGAAAACTGTATCGAGTTATTGATTGGGTGAGTTCCGCCGAGAAATCCCTCCATGCAAATTACGTTGAACGACTGGAGCGTTATCTTGCGCTGACCGTCGAAGAAGGGATCAAGACCGGGAAGTTTCCCCCGGGCTGGCGCCGATCGGAGAACCTGGACAAGGAGACCTGGTGCTCTGCAGTAGAACAATCAATGAACGCCTACACGCGAATGACTCGTGTAATTGAAGCCATAGACTACCTCAACAAATCCGGAACCGGATTCAACTGCAATGCACTCGATAAGCTTCCTCCCGGCGTAAAAATCAGCAGAGACAGAAGCGGCAAAATCATTGATATTGAATTCGGCTCCCACATGATTCAGGATCTCCGACTTCAAAGCGACGCAAACAGACAAAAGCTAGACCCGCTAATGCTTTGGTGCGATATATACGAAACCAAAGCACAACAGGCACTGGGCGAAGCGTTTAAAGAGCGCAATCACGTTGCCGGGTTTGGCCAGTATGAAGTTGCAGGCGGATGGATCAACCCGAAAACGAAGGAGTTTGTTGTCGGAACGGACCAGCAACCAGGCAGTGATTGGCAAAAGTTCGGCCTCTTTAGTTACGACATGGAGATTAAGCAAGAATGTGACGCCTTCAGTAAGGTCAGGAAGATCTACGTGTCCTCTGATGTTGCCTTTCAGGAAGTGCCACCGTATGGATACTTGAACACCTTCGCTCGCGACGTGCATCGAACCAAATCGGACAAACCAGTCGAATACCAACCAGACGACTACGTGGCTGTTCAAACCGGGCCTGGTCGAATAGAGATGATCAAAGCCAAAGATCTGTCGAACTGGAAAACTCGCCAGCAGATAGAACATTACGGTAACAAAGCAATTACGCTCACCATGGACGGTGCCATGGTTGTTAGCGGACTGGGTGAATTGCGCGCAGCCGCCAAAGTTGCACAGCTTGGCGCCAAGGAAGCATTGAAAATCGGTGGACAGATACTGAAAACAGAAGTCGCTGAGCAACTTCCGAAAGGCATTGCTGCCGGAATGGTAAGAAAAGGCTTGTTCGAGATAGGGCTGGGTGTAACGGGTGTTTTTCACAACGCGGGGGCACACGAGGTTCCCTGGATGAAAGCCGTCAGTGACGTACGCACATTGTACTTCCTCGGACACGCTAGCTACTCCGTTACAGAGCTGTTCAGGATAACGAAGGTTGCACGAGCCCTGAGCGAAGTTCTGACGCCCGGTCTTGTCAAAGCTGCGGATAAAGCGATTACAAGCATCAGAGGAACCGAAGACTTGATCAGGGCAAGCCAGGTGGCCAAAGCCGGTGCGCTGGAAAACCTTCCCCTTTGGCGGGGAGTTGATTCGACTGCACATGTAGCATTCAATGTCAGCGAAAGAGCCTTCATTGGAATGTTCATGTGGCAAGCAGTCGGAATATCGCAACGATTTGCAGACCCATATAGAGCGAAAGCACTGGAACAAGCTAGAAAAGATTTGGATAAAGCCAACCAGCGTGATTCAAGCGCGCTAGAACAGGCAATCCAGGCGGCCAACAAACCTTCAGCTCAAGCTGAAAATTATATGCGCAGGTATATGGAAACCCTGCCGGGTCTTGAAGGTCCGGCCAAGAAAGAAGCCGCCGAGATAATCGCCAGAGTAAAGGAACTTTCTAAACCTGGTACAAAAGGCGAAGACAAACAGAAATACATTCAAGAGTTGATGAAATACTTGCGGTACGACGGAAAGACTATTTCCTCATTGCAAGATTCGAAGTTCACGCAAAGCCAGCTTTCGGACACCCGGCTCAATGAAAAGGCTCAAGTAGACCGAGAAAAACTTGATACCAATTTACGAAAAATGGCCGCGCTCGCTATTCTCACTCTGGGGCGCAAACCCGATGGGTCATGGACGGAAGAGATTGCTTGCAGGAAAGTGACGGTTCCAGAGTTTACCGAACTAATCCAGATCGGCGACGAGGTGATAACTTCCAGGAAAGGTCCACTTGAGATAGAGCAAAAAGTGACGGCAGAAGAACTTGTAAAATTGCTGCGAGCAGACTTGCAAGAACAGAACGACGAAAATGTACGCACCGAAAAGGCTGCAGCTCTCCATGAGAACGGACTGGTCTCGGGGGAGCAAATGGGTGATTTGTTGCTTACCAGAATCGAAGGTAAGCTAAACGTTACTAGCAAGGAAGAGAGAAATCGTGCTATCGCTGATCTTGCCGGACTGATCAGCCGATTGAAAGTAGAAGAGAAGTTGCGCGAAGAGCAGTTTAATCGTGCCGAGACATTTACCGCAAAAGGTCTCACAGCCGGACTCAACTCCACGGAACTGATTAAGCGGCTGGAGAAAGCTGCTGTTGAAGCTAATGATCACGACGTGAAAGCGACGGCGCTGTTGAGCCTCACTTTGCTGAAGAAAGAGAATCTGGACAACACCGACAGAGACCGGATTAGAGACTTCTTTTTGAAAGATCCGCCGGGAATCAGCACCGTCGAGCTGCTAAAGCTCCTGGAAAAGGATGCTGCCTCAAAACCGACAGGGAAGGCAGGCTGGGAACGCAAAATGATCGCAGCCGAGGCGCTTGTGCTCATCTCGATGGTGCCCGACGCAAGCAAGATCGACCAAACGGCAGTAGGTTACCTCCAGCAGTGCCTGGCAGAAAGTAATCAGCCCGAAGTAGCAGCACGCGCTCTGCAAGCATTGATGAAGAGTGATCAGCTTGGTGGCTCCCCTCTTTCAGCACTCGAACAAGTGGACCCCGAAGGAAATTGGCGGCGAAAATTTGTTGTTGCCGCCCTCAATAATTTGGATCTTCCAGCAGGGGTGCTTGAGCCGGGTAAACAATTAGAAGCAGCCAAGGCCAGAATTAAAGTCATTGAAGCAGCCAGTACATTGCTGCAGGGTCCTTGGAATGATGAACAGTTCCGTCGATTGATGAAGGGCCAATTCGCAGCAAGACTCCTTGCAAGAGCCGATATTCAATCCGAACCGGTTGAGGAGGTGCGTGCAGCCGCAGTGAAGGCCATAGGCGCCCTGGGCATCAGAGCAAGAATGCAAATTGAGATCCTGAAGAAAGCCGTGGACGCACAAGCAGAGCCTTCACCAGCGGTGCGCCTTGCTGCTGTCGATGCAATAGAAAGACTTATTCCAAGGAACAAAGAACGACGTGAAATTCTGAGACCATTGGCAGTGCAGGAACCCGATCTGGCGGTGAAAGAAAGAATGGCTCGATATTACGACCCCACGGGCAGTATCCGAGATCGCAATGCGCAACGTTCTCGCCAAGATGTGGCGGATGCCAAAGTAGAGCAAAACAAAGAGGAATTCAAACCGGCCGATATCGACAAAATGGTAGCGCAACGGTATAAGAAGTTGGCTGGCAGTGAGAGTATCTTCGATTATATCAATGCCAATGATGAACTGTTTAAGACGTGGGGGTATGGCAACCAGCATTTGGCAGCTCTCTGGGATAGTGCGATCGACACCATAAACAGCTGGCATCAGGATTATGTAAAAGACGGAGCCAGGCGTAACTTGATCGAATTTGAGCTTTTCGCTCAGAATCGCGCAGTGATAGCTTTCAATAAGGGTGTAGACGATCTGGCCGAAGCGGCGATGAAACCCGGTGTCGGCACCGTGCCGGTGGGCGACAAAACTATTCCCGAAAAAGATGCGGCAATTCTTGCATTGGGAAGCCTGGTTCGCAATGGTAGCAGAATGGGTCCAGCGTTCTACAAGCATAGAGACACTTACGACCGCCAGACATCAACGCCCGGCTTGCGCGATTTCAATAGTGAAGAGCAGCGCAGGCGCGATGATGTCGCTGCCAACAGCAACCAAGATCTGAAAGTGTACGATGAAGCCACAAATCTCTGGCCAGTTGCCGAGCTACGAATCGCGGAAAAGATGAGAGATTTATGCTCTCAAAGTTCCAAGGACGTGAACCTGTCTTTGTTGAAAGAAGAAATGCTGCGAGCCCTTAGAAGCGATTCCAAAACAACGGATGAGAGTCGCAAAATTCTAGTTGAAGGGCTAGACAGACTCTTGTCTAATCCCGGAACGGCGCCCGAGGCAAAGCGTGAAATTCTCAAAGCAGTCGGAGAGATAGTTAAAACCTCAAGAGAGGTTCAGAAAGACAAACAAGAAGCCACCATCGCCATGATTGCTCTAATGGATAAGAATGGCAAAGCTTCATTCGAAACATACAGTGACGCCTACTCGAGCATGCGCACAGCTGTCGTGTCCAGGAGCGAGAACGATCAGATGCCACCCCACTTGCGACTGCGCGCTCAAGAGATGTTCGACCGGCAGTGGGTAAGCGTGCTTGCTGAAGCGGACAGAATTCCAGCCCGGCAAGGCACCGCCCGAACGCTGGCTGAGTTTCTGCCCAAGAATTTTGAATCTCTTGAAAAAGCTAAGGAAGGAAAAACTGATGGCTACGACGAGGATGTGCATGATGGGGTACAACGGATCATTGAGGCAACCAAAGGTCTGCCGGTCGAAGCACAAGATCCACGCCGGAGCACATTGGAAGAACTCACTAAGTTCAAGTACGATGACCGCGTAAGAATGGCGGCGGTTCTCGCTCTTGCCCCAAGCAACGGGATGCTGCCGGTTACGCTCCTATCCACCTTAAAGGATCTGGCGCTGAATTCTCGAGAGAGAGCGATTAGAAATGATGCAGCACTCTATCTGCAGAAGGCGGGCCCGCCAGAATGCATTTCTGTGGGAGAACTGGAAAATCCGGGTGGGACTGCGGGTTCGCACGGAAGAAAGGTGGAATATTTTGCAGAACCGTCATTCTATGGCGATGATTGGCTCAAGTCTCCAGCAGCATGCTGCTACGCGACAATGAAAGAGAATTTCCTTAACACGGCTGACGAATCGTTCAATGGCAAACTTGAAGAACTCAAGAATGCTATGGCGCAAGCTCGCGAGCGTTTAAGTGATAATGACTTCGAAAAATTTGTTCGCCTGGTTCAGTCGGGTACCCAAGGGCGCTTTCAACCTGCAATTGAAGGTAGTCTACTTAAAGGAGTTGTTCTGGATGGTCAAAACATCTTCAGAGACAATTGGAAAGCTGAACCCGCGTGGCGGGAGCATGACCGCATAATACAGCAATTTTTCAATGCAGATAGATCGCAATTTAACGGCAAGTTTGAAGAGCTGAAGGATGCCTTTGCTCAGGCTCGCGAGCGTTTAAGTGATAATGACTTCGAAAAATTTGTTCGCCTGGTGCAGTCGGGTACCCACGGGCGCTTTCAACCTGCAATTGAAGGTCGTCTACTTAAAGGAGTTGTTCTGGATGGTCAAAACATCTTCAGAGACAATTGGAAAGCTGAACCCGCGTGGCGGGAGCATGACCGCATAATACAGCAATTTTTCAATGCAGATAGATCGCAATTTAACGGCAAGTTTGAAGAGCTGAAGGATGCCTTTGCTCAGGCTCGCGAGCGTTTAAGTGATAATGACTTCGAAAAATTTGTTCGCCTGGTGCAGTCCGGCACCGACAGACAGTTCCAGCTCAAGTGGGATGTCGTCATGAAGATTTCGTTGCAACGAACGGGATCTCCTTTCGATGGACAAACAATTTACCCGAGAGATGCAAGAGCTCTTGCAAAAGAGCTAGAGCGTAAAGAAGCTCTCCATCGCTCCGGCGAAGGACTTGCGCTAGTAGGGACCATGTTGCTGAAGAACACTGAGAACAGACCGGAAGCTGAGCGTCTGTTACGGATTTCTCTTTCAGACTTTGGTGTAACCAACGATGACTTGGACCGTCTGTGCGCGGAAGTACAGTCCCACGACTATGAGCATGTTCAGTTAAAAACAGTGCGCGCTATTGCCGACAAACTAGCCGTATCCCTCCAAACCACAGGCGCGGTGCCAGGACTCCTTACAGCGCTCAATGGCTACGCAAGGCTTTGTTGCTCAAGGTTCGACAATAACGCAGACGCGGAAAGCGCAAACAAGAGGAATCTGTCTTGCGGCATAGCACTTACCTTACTTGCTGAACGAATGGCTGAACTCTACTATCCTGAAGGCAGCATAGGACGCGCTGATCAATACAGAAATATCGCATTGTTCTATGAGCAAACGGGAAGCAACCTGAACCACCGTAAATACTGGTACAACAATTCGTCAAGGTTCATGTACCGTGCTTACGACGAGATTGAGAGATGCCAGCAACTAGATAAAGATAGCAAAACCGAAATGAAGAGCACCCTCGGGAAAGAGATTACAAAATTGCAGACTGATCGAATAGAATTCGTCCTGAAAGCCCTCGAAACGATGGTGGCAGATAGAGATCCAGACAGTATGCGCGCATTTAACATCTCTTGCCATTTGGACGAGTTGCTCACTCAGGTCAAAGATCGTAACGGCGCAAAATACAAAACTCTGCGATTCAGGAAAGATTGGCTGGATCTCTCACCAATAGTACCGTGCAAAAAAGAGGCTGATGCGAAGATAAAAGCGGAGGCCGCACTCGAAACTTCCCTCAAATCAACGGCCCATGAATTTGGCAGTGCATCGTTTCAATACGAAGTGATGCTAAAAAGGATGTGGGAGTTTCACATGACCCAAAAACAGCCGGAGAAAGTCGAACAGTTTTTTCAGGAAGGACTCAGCAAGACGACGAACCCAGATCAGGCAGAGACGCGAAAAGTTCTACTGAGACAGTACGCCAACTTTCTACGAACCCTCAAAAATGAGACCAGGCTACCTGTCCAGTAGATAGATTTACTCTCCGGGAGCAATTGGAAGTGCGCTTTTGCTTCTCTGACTCCTGACCGTGATCGTGATCGTTTCGACTTCGACAATCTCAACGCGCCCGCCAAAATAGTTCACGGTCACGGCTCTTACTTCGCCACCCCTAACTGATGTCGAGTCCAAGACTTGGCAGGTGCTGCTTTGGTCTGATCTTGCTTGCCGAGTTTTCGAGAAGCTACTTTTGAAGTCGGGTCTCACAGATACCACAGTCGGATAGTGCCATCGAATCCTTCGCGTCTATGCTGAGTACTTTGGTGTAACGTTCAAGCCTTTAGATTCGAGGTCCGCAGATCGGTAGACGATGTTATCTCCTTGTTGCAATCTCTACATCGAGGCGAACCCATGCCCCAGCTCCGGTGATCGATTTCGTGTCCGTAGTTTTCGCACATGGCATGGCGTTTGCGAACCGGGAAGAGAAACATGGCAAGCGACGAGAACAAAATTGACAGCTCTCGATGGATACTCGTGCGAAGATTATGACCCACCCCGGGATTATGGAGCCTCAGAGTGGTCAATGTACTACGGCCCGCCTTCTGTGCCTGTGGTCGAGTATTCGAAGCAACGGTGATTTTCTTAGCATACAGTCTTTTCATTTGTTGTCTCCAATGGATGTATTAGCCAGATGAATGTTCTGTGCTTGTAGTATCAGATATGGTGTCTTCAATTACGGTTATATCGCCGGATGGATTGGTTATGGGATAAGTTGCTCGTGATCCCAGTGAGTGGGCGGGCCATAACCGACATTCCACATCATTTGTCCATCCATGAGGTAGGCATAGCTGTCATAGTGTTGGTCCCAACCCGGTCCATAGAGGGTGCCGTCGCCGGTGCGACTAAATCCATAAGCCGGTATCATCACGCATTTTTCCGGATCATTACCGGGAGCAAGATAAAGCACCGCAGGCGGTTGATCAGTCGGAATGATTGCAACAGCGGTATCCTTAATGGATGCTAAATTGCCAAAAATCGCATTGCCCATTAACGGCAAGTTAGAAGCAGTTACTGTTACCGTGACCGTATTGAAATTGCTCTGTGGATTAGCAGGAACGTTGTAAGAAACAGTTATAGGGTGGTCACCATTCCCGGGCAATCCTACGGTCTGCATAAAATTGGTTCCGTATGTATTCGCCTGACTGACCAGATCGTCTACGGTTTTATGGCCCTTGTTGTAGGTGCTTTCATTCCAGCAGAGCTCTTCGCGGTAGAAACTGGAGGCAGCTTGTGCAGTTTGATCGGCCACCAGTGCAACCTTTTGTTTATAGAAAATGTAGGCACTGACATCAATAACAACATAGACCGCGCCTATCACGGTCAGCAAAATCATCATCAAGGCCAATGTTCCCTCAACGATCACCTGCCCTGCCATGTTTCGCTGGACCCGGCGTTCATCCCCTGGTCTAAGTCTCGACTTGGTACCAAGCCTAACTGCATCTCTTTCACTAGATATCTTCATGATTGAATTCTCTTAACTGCGGGATAACGATCACATCGACCAACCAATTGTTCATTGGTCATTTCATTTCATTGACCCAAGCCTCCGCTTGCATCACTGATGGCGGTGTCGCAGTTTCCACCCCGAAACCTTCCTGCCAGTATGCTGGAACAGGAGTACCGATAGAATAAGCATTGTACGTAAGAGGAACTCCGGGCAATTTGTTGAGGAGATCCGAATTGGCCGGTGAAGGTGTTCCGTTTTGGTTATTCAAACCATAAGCAGGTATCGACACCATCTTTTTATTATCGCCGTCACCGGCAATCAAATAAACATACCCCGGCGCTTGCTTCGATCGGATAGCAACACTATCTTGAAGGTTCACTGAAGCAGGAAAGATACTGTTCTTGCCGGGAAGGGAGAGCCCCTCAACATTCATGTCTACCTTGATGGTGCCCTCGCCGTTGTCAGACACTTGCAGACTCGTAACCGAGGGCATACCCATCTTGGTCAAAAGATTGTTCGCTACGCTTACTGTGTGTTGTTGCACTGTGTCAAGTGAGTCGACATTTTGCAGATCCCAGTAGCGCGCCGCCACCGCCCAATGGGCGGCTTGATTGTTGACGAAATCGACTTTCTCTCTATAGTAAAACGCAGTGCCAACATTTAGCACAAAGAAAACAGCGCACACTGCCATTGCCACAAGTAGCACCACTCCTACGACGCTGGCAACTAGACCGGATCCTTTCGAACTGCGAAACTTCCTGCTCTTGAATTTTTTGCTCATTTGTTAATGTTCCTGCATAGGATAAAGGGTTGAAGAACAGAAGCGCGACCTCGCTCTTAATGGCGTTTCTCGTCACACCTTGCTGTCACACCGGCTACTCATCAAAGTTTGTTGAAACGACTTCGGACACCACAACTAATGCTTTAGTGGTTTTGATCATCTAGTACGGCGGGGGTGCCCTTGTGCCAGTGCCGGTGCCGCAGCGTGCCACTGCGGACAAGGCGGTATATGGATTACAGGATCCATATTTGAGCCGGTATCACCGTTAGTAGGTCCGCTGCCATGCTGATACTCCACAGGACAAGTAATGCCGATCGCATACGAATTGTAGGGGTTGCTTGTTGTCGGACCTTTGAGTCCCCGACCGGCGCCATTAAGTCCATAAGAACCGAATGACGGCACTGCGACAACCTTATCGCGATCACCGTTTACCCCCAACCAGACAAATGCCGGCGGCTGACCGGATGTCAGATCGGCAGTGGCGGAGTCCTGCAACATTATTACCGCAGGAAGAGCGATGTTGCTGGAAGGCATTACCAACCCGCTTACGTTTATGGTTGCCACAATCCCTGTGCCGTCATCAGTATCAGTTACACTGACTGAAGAAGCCGCGGGCATTCCCATATCACTGAGAATTGCATTGACAACGAGTGCGGTTTGTACCTGCACATCATAGTTAGCAGGGTTAAGATCATAATCGCCCTGTTGATCGCGTCCCCCTGGATCGCTTGATTCAGCATAGTTGTACACCCTGTTCCAGCAGCGCACGCTTGCCGCATATTGCGCGGCTTGATTGGCAACGAAGCCGATCTTCTGCTTGTAATAGGTAGCAGCCCCTACATTGGCTATCATTCCAAGCAGAGCTATTGCCACAAAAACGAGCAACCAGAGCCCGACGACTCCTTCAACAATCCCCGCGCCAGTCTTACTTCGAAATGTACTTCTCATTGTTATTAACTTGATCATAACCACACGGACTCCTTCCCGAAACTCCTAACCCGACACAAATTCCCGGTCCGAATCATCACCAGGGGAAGCTAGTCGTTTCTAGTTGCGGGAGCAGACCCGTTCCAAACTCCAAAAGGAGCTCTATGTACTGGTCTCGCCTCTACATGATCTGTAGTCTGCTCTGCCGGAGCAGGGGTGGAGTCGGTCTTCTGATCTGGATAGCCAGCATCTACCGGTCCGAAAACTTGAGCACGATACGGCATGTTTGTCGGCTGTACATGTTCCTGAACTGCGTCTTGCACCAAGCGACGAACTTCTCTGCGAAGTTCCGGTTCCATTTTACCAGGGGCTAGTTGTCCCTGAGCGGGTGTGGTCTGTGGGATATTGGACTGCGAGTCGACAGTGGCAGCGTAGGAATAAGTTATGGGAGGCAAACTTGCTTGAACTGCTCTGCGCCCTGTGGCAATCTTAGTGCGATTGGGTTGCAATACAGCCTTTGCTCTCTTACAAGAAACACTCTGCTTGCTTTGGCTTGACTTCGCCGTTGACTCTTTAGTTAACTCCAGATTGGGAGTTGTTGAGACTAGCCATATTCCAAGAATCAGCAACAAGCTAAGCAGACCCACAGTGCAAGAGAACCGATCATCCAAAACGATGTTCAAGAAAATATCTTTTTCCCAGATGCCTTTTCCGCATGTCAATTGGAGGGAAGCACCATTTGTAGCCGTCTGAGTGGAAGTTCGTCGTCCTACAAAGCTACTCGGACGTGCCGAGGCACGTTGGCTCGCAAGATCAAAATTAGCGAGGTTCTCTGCTGTTCTTGCCTTCGAGCGCTTGATTCCGAAATTATCTAATGATGTGTCCACAGGCATACTCCAAAATCCGAACCAACCTTCATGCCTCTTAGATTAAGAAACAATAGAAACACAGAAGTAAATTATTTGTGGCAGTTTCGTGGCATGACTGGCAGGCGTTTTGGCTGCTGGATTTGGAGCAGCTCGTTGTAACGATTGAAGACCGAATTACCGACCATCTGTGGCCATGGCCACCGGACAGCATCGTCAACTCGCGTCCAGGCTCCGCAACTGCAATGACAAGTCATGATGCACGCCGGGCATCACTATCGACCAGCGAAACATCGGACCAAACGTTCGAACGGCTAACGAACCAGCGTGTGTGACAGGAATGGCATGAGGTGTTTACTGGTCCAAACGTTCGAACGCGGCCAACCCATTGGTGACCGGAATAGATGATGAACGCTGTGTGTTTACCGTTGGTCCTAAACCGGTTGGGAGATTTACGGCCGGTTCAACCGGTAACCAGCGCCGTAAACCGACTCAATCAACGCAGTTCCCTCACCTGTGGATTGTAGTTTCTTTCTGAGTCGATTGATCCACACTTTCACCACGTCCAACGACACCTCGGAGTCACGCCCCCACACATGTTCAATTAGCGATTCCGGTGAGAAGACTTGATTTGGGTGACGCATGAGAAACTCAAGAATCCGAAACTCCTTGCGAACAAGATCAAGTTTATCGTTACCGCGCCACGCAATAAATGCTTTGGCATCGAGCACCAGATCGCCAACTCTCAAACAGCCGTCGAAAGTAGCGCCTCCGGCTCGGCGCAATGCTGACTTAACACGCGCCACCAATTCCCTGATATTGAATGGCTTGGTCAAGTAGTCATCTGCGCCGGAATCGAAGCCAGCTTCCTTTTCGTGAATCAATCCCTTTCCTGTCAGCATAAGTACTGGAACACTCATGCCTCGCGCTCGCAGCTTACGGCACAGCTCAATACCGCTTATGTGGGGCAAATCCCAGTCCAGAATAACCATGTCGTATTCGAGCGAGGTCAACATATGCAAGCCGAGTTGCCCGTCGGAAGCCGTTTCCACCTCAACTCGCTCGTGCTTAAGTGCGTCGCTAATCATGGCTGCTACAAATTGATCGTCTTCAACAACAAGTACTTTCGGCATAAAAATCCTCGTCGGTCTCGAACAGGAGCCAATAATTACAACTTACTATGCACCATTTTGTAAATCGTCGGGGTTGGACAATCTTTCTTGTAAACTGTCAAACCGCCGTCTGAGTTGGGTTTGACGTTCCCTGTCAAGCAAACGCTCTTGCCGTCAATTGTGCCTGAATACGAATTCTGATGGCTCCCATTCGGCGAAATCTTCTTCAGATCAGTACGCCCGTCTGAACTTCTCACACTGGTCAACTCGCCATATGACGACCAGGACCGTCTCATACTCACCGCCTCGATGACCTTATCGTATTTGAAACTCAATTCGGTCGAGCCCTGTTTGAACCTTATTATGTTCCAATGATCGTTATATCCTGCGTAGTGGATTTCGCGCCCGTCGTTGAATTTGTATTGTGACTCGCCTGTTGTTTTGTTGGCGGTCATCTCTTTGGTGACACTGTCAGATCCGAAGGTGACCCTGGTATTATCGCCGTTTTGACTAACTGATACCGGCTTGCGCCATCTGGAAGAATCGTTAAAATAGGTCACCTTCGTTCCGTCAGGATTAATACACTCCATCTTCATCAGGTTCAAATTGATCTTGTATGAGTACCCGCCGTCGTACGTCGTGGTAATCTCGTTGGTCATCAAATTGCGCGTCACGCCAAGCAACTCGTCGGACTTTGGTTCAAAATGTACTGTAGAGGTGCCGTCCGAATTCCCGGTGACCTCATCTCTACCGTCGGCACGCTTCGCGGGGCGCCGAGTATAGTCATGGTCAAGCCCATCCCAGTAGCGAGTTTGCTTTTTTCCATCCTTGCCAATCGTTGTACGCGACCAATTGATATTGGACATCATGACGGCATTTTCCCAGCTCTCAATCGTGAATATCTCATACTCCTGCCTCAGATGAACCAGAACCAGTGCATCATCGTGACTGAGTGGAGCGGCTTCTTCAAGCATGAAAACGGCTTGTTTCATCCAATTGATTGACTCTTTTTTCATGCCACGTTTTTTGTAGATCTGGCCAATCTCAGCTTTTGCATTGGCAAACCGGCCCCGGGACCCTCCACTGGATTTCTTCTGCTCGCCCAGCAGTTCTTTGAGTACTCGCTCGCTTGCCGCAAGTGAGTCATCCTCCAGCAAGGCTTCTCCGAGCAAGTGAAGGCAGTCCAGACGCATTGCCGAACTCATCCCCCATCCACGTTTTCCCATAGCTAATGCACTTCGCAACGCCGATATTGCCAGTCTATATTGCCCATTTTCGAAAAGCCGGACACCATGCTGATAGGACATGGACATCAGTGCGTTCAAGCTCTCTTGTTCAGAAGATTTACTCTTGTCAGTTGCCCCTGTTCGTTCTGTCAGACGACGGGAGCTCCAACCGGATAGTGCGCGTTCAAGCGCCGACCAACAACGTGGATCTCCGGCATAAGAACTCTGAGGAGCGCCCAGTATCCGCGTCCACAGCACTACATCGGGAGGGTGTTTTCTCGACAGCTCAACTGAAAGCGCAGTATAGCGCAACCCGTCAGAATCGTCCGCAGCGACCTGGACGATTTCACGCAGAAGGCGCCCCTGTTTGAGCACATCTTTCTGCGCCAACGCCTCCTGGTATAGCTTATCCAGTATCGCCGCCGCCTCGGCCCGGCGGTTATCAGCGTACAACGAGCAAGCCTGCACACGCCTGATTATCCAGGAATCTTCCCGGGTGAGTTTCTTGGAAAATCGTTGTTGAACCTTTTTGGCAATTAAGCCGGATGTAAGAGAATCACCGCCGGCCTGGCTGCCGGCAGCCATCAGGACCAATGCGTGTAGTCCTTCGGCACCATTTGCGGTTGCGCGTTCCAGAGTCTCATCAACATAGTTGGCAACCTCAGCAAGGTACTGTTGTTCTTTCTCTGACTGTTTTTTATCGCGCTGTCCAGACACTTTCAGAACTGCGTCGATGAGTTTTTTCACATACAGTTGGGATGCACAGAGCCTGCTTGAGCTCTGCAATGGAAGCATGGCGGAAAGCAGGTATGCACAGCGAAGCAGAGAAAAGGACGGAGTTGGTGCAGCATCACGTCCCTTTTGTAGACAATAGTCAGTGAGCGACGCGACAATCGCGTGGTGTTCCCGGTTGTAGTCTCCGACGCCAATCTCAGACTTAGAGGCTGCGACAATGGAGCGAATGATTTCTTCCGCGGCAGCGAATTGCTGCGCATTTAACTCAGCCAATAGCACCAATGCTAGTTCGCGTTGCACGGCGGGATCGTTTCCCCTGAAGAGTCTTTTTCGCGCCGCAATCTCACTTCGAAAATTTTCACAGGCTTTCAGGGGTTGATTATTCTGAAAGTAGGCATTACCCATCGCTTGATGGACTGAAATCAGATCCGGATCATCGCACGATAGACATTGCTCACCACAATCGCAGGCACGCAATAACAGATTAAGTGATTCTTGAGAGCGGCTCTCAGCCCTTGCCAGCAGAGCTAAATTGTAAAGGCTTTCCACCGTAAGCCGATTGGGCAGCAGGCGTTCGCTTGCAAGTGTATATGCCGATTTCAGAGAGGCTCTCGACTGATCGTATTTGGACTGGCGCATGGCTAGCAGCCCGTCGTGGGAAAGTCGATTCCACTCTTCTTCAATTGGTCTCAAGCGCCAGAGAATAATTGATCCTGCAACCGCTATAATTACGGCCGCTGATATCAATAGTCGTTCCTTTAACAACATTTTGCTTACCGCTAAACCACTTGATCCGCCTGGTATAACTCCATAATGATTCCCCGCCCGGGAAAATTCAATCTTACCCAAAAGGGACTGATGTTGGTCGCCATTCCACTGACGCTGGAATTCATTATTGCGGCAATACTTGGTGGATTGGTCAATGTGGAGCAGCAGGCGGCGATGAAGATCGATCGATATAGAACAATCATTGCTTCCACCAACGACCTTGTTTCAACCTTTTACGGTGGCGGGCAGGCGCTGCTCCTGTTTAACACGCTGCATGATGCAAATTTCCTCAGTCGCTACGATGAGTCGGCTGCAAGGGTTTCGGATGTAGTATCGCGTCTGCTCCAATTAACGGAAAACAATCCTGCACAACTGGCAGCCATGAAAAAGCTAGCGGTGAGAGCCAATGACAGCTTGCAGGAGATGGATGCAGTGAAACGATTATTGCTTGGCGATCAGAAAAAGGATCTGCGTTCTATGCTCGACCAGAGCAATGTTACGGCAAATGTCTCAGATACTTTGAATGGTTTTATCGCAGAAATGCATTCATTCACGCATGTTGTGAAGGAAACAGACAAGACTTCGCCTGCAGCTGCAGAGCAGCTTCGCGCATTACTTTACATTTTCGTCTTTGCGGCAGCTGTCATCAGCGCTGCTTTTATAGCACTATCGTTGTATTTTTACGGCAACCTCACAGGACGGTTGCACCTCTTGATGGATAACATTGCCAGTCTGGGCAGGAATGAAACTCTTCAAGCACGAGTAAGTGGCGACGACGAAATCGCGCGCGTAGACGGTGTTTTGCATGACGCCGCTCGAGCTTTGATTGAAGCCGCGGAACAGCGTCAACAGTTAATAGGCGTTGTCAGTCATGAGTTAAGATCACCCCTCAGCTCCGTTCATGCTTTTTTGAACATGCTCTCTGCCGGGGTGTATGGCGTGTTATCAGATGAGCTAAAGGGTCGAACTGTTGGTGCGGAAGTGAGCACTGCGCGTCTAATAAGACTGATTAACGATCTGCTAGATGTGGAGAAAGCAAGCGAACTAGAGATGCAAGTGTCAAAAGTGGATGCAGTTGTCGTATTCGAAAAGTCCACAGATGCAGTGGAAGCTTTTGCCGAACACCATGGAGTGCGCCTTAGATCGCAGCTGCTTGATGTTCAAATACTTGGCGACGAGGATCGGCTCGTACAGGTTGTGGTAAACCTGTTGACGAATGCTATTAAATTCTCACCGGAAGGAAGCTCGACCGTATCACTAACTGGTGAACAGGTTGATGGAATGCTGGAGATCCGTATTGCCGACAACGGCCCGGGTATTCCACAGAACGAACGCAATTGCGTGTTTGAACGTTTCTACCAGAGTAAAAGTGCTGAAGAAATAAGGGACAAGGGCAGCGGTCTGGGTCTGGCTATAACAAAGGCAATCGTGACACAGCACGGTGGCAAGATTGGCGTTCGCGACAACGAACCTTCAGGATCAATTTTTTGGGTGCAGGTGCCGCTTGCCTAGCCGGTATGAACCTTGTAAGCCTTGCACAGAGGTGTTCGACTGCGAGTATTAATGCCAATCCAGCGACGTCGACAACAACAGTGCGGTACGGGCCACTGGTGGCAATGTCACCTGCTCGGATTGTTTTCAAGAGAGCAGTTCTACTCTGAAACCTGAAGTCGCATGTAATGCAATCATTACCGGAGTAGATATAATATCCGTTTTTCGGAGGCCCCTGATGCGAACACATAGCGTTTTTCTATTGGTAATCTGTTGTCTGGTCACAAGTTGTGGCGGGAGTCCTTCGAACAGCAGTGCGGGGCAAAAGTACCTGGACGAAGGAAATTACCAGGACGCTCTCCTTGCGGGTGATCAGTTGATTAAGAGTTCCCCCGCGAGCATTGAGGGGTATCGTATTCGGGGGGCGGCGAGATACAATCTACATCGAGATGAACCCGTGCTACAGCGCCAGTAATCGGTTACGTGTCCGTAATTCTCGCAGATTTCAGATTTGTGAAGCGACCTATTTATGCCAAGAAGATTCAAGTGCTGTTCCTGAATAACCGCAGACTACTTCTTTGTTCGTTCTTTTGTCGCACCACGTGGTTGCGAGTGACGTATGTAGACACGCCCTGGTGCAATAACCGCATTAGGAATAAATATCGGGTAGCCGGCCACGGGCGGGGAAGCCTCGCTTGTTGCCTGACTGGTGGCATGACTGATTGCATTTCGATTCAACGATTTCAGTAACAATCGAGCATGTTGTTGAGCTCGCGTTTGCTGCGCAAAACCAGGCGCTATCGATCCTGCTGCCACGACTATCGAGATGAGCAACAAGATGTGCAACAGCTTGATTTGTGTCAAACCCACAATCCATCACTCCTCGTTAACTACTCCAGTGTACAACAACAGTAGCCAGCCGTGTCGCCTGTCGTCGGCTTATGCCCTGCCGGGTCCTTTCACAACAGCCTGAGCAGAGTATCCTTCCATCCAGACAGCGTACTTCCGCCGTCACGCTGATAGACAGAAATGGTCCAATCAAAATATCTGATGTCCGTAGGCAACCCGGTCTCCCGGTAATGAGAGGCGGTCAATCTGGTCCTTGGGCAATAATCACACTGTCGACTCCCACAAGGCGCGACCTGCCCCTATCGGCCACGGCTCGTGCTGCCTCGTTGAAGAATTGGAAATGTACCGAGACTGACCCCCGTCAACCTACTCCCACCCCCCGCAGATCAGAGCGTGCCTGTGGATAGCTCAATCCGCGAAGCGTCCATGGACACTTTCGAAATTCCCTTTTCTGTTGATTCCAGCACTTTGGCGAATGGCACCGCCCAAAGAGGAACATCTGTGAAGTCAAACCAGTACCGTATCATACATGACGAGGTGGACACAGTTGGCAAAATCTGAGCATGGAGCAAAACTTGGTAGCTAAATCTCAGCTGTGTAAAACTCATTACATAGGTCCTTGCCTGGATTCCTTCATGAGAGCGGGCTTTTACCAATTTCCACCCATTTGCGCTGCTTTTATCCATCAGCAGTGCTTCTAACCTCGGGAGAATTTGTTGAGCTGACCCGGGTATTTGTAGTAGCCAGTTTCGCCGCCGATATTTATGGGATTTCACTTGGGATTGGATCGTCCTGGTAGCAACCAATACAATGCTGAGCCATGTGCCATAGACAACAGCCGCTAAGGTGTTTTCATAGCGGGTCAAAAACATGTGCCATATCCCCGACAATGCTATCGCAGTAAGCGTGCAAACCCATGCCGCGCCGAAGAATACAAGCGTAGTTCGGGCGAACGGCTCGCTATCAATACTGGTACCAGGTTCTTCTAAACGCTCTATTTCCAATCTGGCATCCAAAGTCTACACGGACTATTCTTTCTAATATAGCGCATGAATCTTGAGCCATCATTGAGAGTCGCCCACCGCTACAGAAGATTTTCGATGCGCTTCGACATGGATTATTCAAAGGTTTCCTTTAGAGACCGTTTCAAGGGAGTGCGGACCAACGTTCATTGCGAGTGTTACACATGCCCTGCTCGTAACGTTGCGCCGATTGCATAACCAGAGAGTGAGCAACTGGCGGATTCGAATGATCGAACCGGACGAACTAATGAAAATTGTGAGTCAAACATTGAAGCTCCTTGGTCAAGATGAGATGAGGCTGTGATTGATTCGAATGTGCGCCCGCTGAATTGTTCGCCCATTGATTAGTCGTTGCGTATGAAAACTTGCGTAGCAAGCATTCCCAAGGAGTAGGGCACAACACTTGACGGGTCTTGAAACAACAGTAGCGGATACTATCAAATGTGAGCGAACGGTTCTTCCGCCTCTAAAAGATTGATCGACAAACGGTTCACTGGGAATGGCACCATTTGGCTGTGCGGGAACTCTGGTCATCCAACGCCCGGAGAAACTTCTCCAAGAGACGTTGATCGAATTCCCTTTCCGACCGCCGATGTCTCTTGCGGCGGCTCTATGTTAGAACATTGTGAGAAATCGTTCGCCTTCTTTCACATGCTCTTCCGCTCGCGAGACTATGATTGCAGAGATCGCCAATATCTCTCCAACGAAGCCTTCGATCCCGGAACTGACGGCTTTCCTCGGCACGTTGAACCGTCGTTCAATAACGTCAACGACGCCGGTTGCTGCTGAGTTCAACTTACCTTCAATTTCATCGGGCTTGCTCATCATTTCAGGTAACTTTTCAACCGAGAAGCCTAGATTTTGGCACGCGGCCGCTATCTGTTCCTTGGCTTGTTTGCATAAGCCGATAGCGATCAATCCTTCAGTCACGGCAGGTGTGGTTGATGTCTTCAGAAGAGCGTCGGATCGCCTCGCTAATTCAACGATCTTTATTGCGATTACTTGTAAGTTCTGGACTGTTTGGAAATTCTGCTTTTTGTTGATAACAGTGTTCATGGCAAACCTCATTGAATCTAAATGTCTTAACTCGAAAAGTGATGGATTAGAGGAGATACGGTGCTACTTCAAGTGCGACTGGCAGCAAGGAACCCAACAGACCGCCACCACCGCTTGAACCACCATCAGAACCACCGCCCAAAATACCTCCGAGAACGCCTCCCAACAGTCCTCCACCTTTATCACCGCCACCACCGCCGAGCAGACCCTTTATTCCGGAGAATAGTTTTCCAAATATTCCACCGCCACCGCCGTCTCCGCTGCCACTGCCACCACCACCGATACCCGTCAAATCTTTCAATAAATTTTCAGGATGACCCGAGAGCAAGTCCATTGCAGCCTTCATACTTTGCTCAAATCCAGCCGTCCCCCCAAGAACGTCAGCCCCGGGATTTCCTTGATTACCGAATAATTCGGCTAGATAATTATTGAGATCCCCGCTGTCATAACCGCAAGATTCATGTCGGTGATCCCTCACTTCGTGTCGGTCATAGCCTGATTCATAACCGTATGATTCGTGTCGGTGCTCTCTTCTTCCGGGCTGATCATAGTCATTACCGTATTGCTCATGTCGATGATCCCTTACAGCGGATTGATTGTAGTTTGTGTCCTGACCGCTCCATTCATCGCTATAATTGCGAACATTGCCTTGATCATAACTTCCTTGATTCTGCTGTTCTTGCCTGTGATCTCTCACAACTGGACCTTGCGCCGGCTGCATGAATTCGTCGAATGACGGAAATCCCAGAGCCTGTAATTCTCTGTTCCCGGGTAACGATTTCATTGAGTCGATTATTCTGTTGCTACCGCGATCCAGCAAATCGGTGAACTGTGGTGAGCTCTCGCCGATTGCTTTCTCAGTGACCTTTACATTGTCGGTGACCGTATCTAGTAAACTCATTTCTTAGACCTCGATGTATTGAACTCTCATGTGCGTAAACTCTACAGTCGACTTGTATCTAAGTTGTTTACTGCTCTGCTCTTGATGTCCGGCACCCAAGACCGTAGGTATCCACATCTTGACAAGATCTATTTTCCCGGTGGCACGGTGGTGGCATTCTGTGTTGCCAGAACACGTGCTGCAAGGCGAATCAATTATCAATTTCTCTAATGCCAATCCAGCGACGCCGACAACAACAGTGCGGTACTGGCCACCAGTGGTTGTGTGGCCTATGTTGCGTCGTAAACAACTTGTACACAGCAGAGCACTAAAATTCTTCTCCATTACAAGGCAAATGTTGCTCTAAGGAGAATAGAAATGAACGACCGTGAAATTCAAGACCGGGCAGTGAAGGCTGCGGAGGACTTACGCGCAGGCAAGCCGAGCGACGACCTTAGCAAAGTCATCAACGATATAGATGACGCAAAATCCAAAATGTCGCCGAAGGAGTACAACACATTCATTAAAGAGATGAACAAGGAAACTGCCAAGGACTTACCTGAAGTAGAGATTGTAGATACGGAGGTTCAAAACGGAAAACATCAGCTAGTAGTCGAGAATGACCACAATGGCATAAAGAGTAATTTGAATTCCAACGAGTCTGAGCGATTGGACGGCGGACTCAAGCATGAGAAAAGAGGACAGGTTAATGTAGGAGTGAATGAAAGAGGCGAGGTCGAGTCCATTACAGATAAATACGGCAACGCATATCTCAAGACCAACGACGGACAATGGAAACACAGGAGTTCTTATGGTGGTACGGACTATGAGGTTCGCAACGTTAAGGTTGATGCCAAAGGAAACTACAGCTGGGAACACGGTAATGATCGTTTCAACGAAAAAGCTGATGGATCAATGGTAGTAGAGCATCTCTATGACGGTTCACGTACGGTCTACGACAAACCTGGTCGAATTGTGGAAGCACCTGCTGGTGACGATCGATCTCGGAAATTCAAATACGACGATAAAGACAATTTGACAGAAATCGACGGCCGACTCGGACATTGGGAGCGCGCTTCGAAAAACGGTAAAGTCGAATGGCGTAACACCGACACCAACGCCGTCTGGGAGGGAGACTTTAAAGTGCAGTCTAACGGCGATCTCGTCTTTCAGTCTGCCAGTGGACGCTCATGGCGATTTACCACGGGAGGGAAAGACGTGGTAGAACGCAAACGTTCATAGTTAATTGGGCTGCAAAATGACTGATGCCAGAGTGCCGAAGAGGGGCACGTTTTAACCAGCGGTTCAATCACATCGAATGTCTCAGACAAATAATGATCACAGTCGGTCAGCTAAAAATTCGCTAGTGCGCAGAACCAGGTGCGATGACTTACGTTTGAATTGACTTAAGCAGATGATTCTTTCCTCTACTTGTAGCGCAAGAACGATCCAACCATGGCATCAAAGTTGATGAGCAATTTTATGCACAACGGCGATTCGTGATCAGGAGGCTGACGGAACGAAAACGTGGTAACGTTAAGCGAGAAGAATCGCATATTAATGGAACCTGACCGAAGACAAAGACGATGCAAGAGCGCCTCAAGGTTCTCATGGCAAGGTGAATAAATGGAAAGCACAACACAGTTTGATCTGCAAGAAGACGTCCAATTTTTCGAATACACTAAGGCCTCCAATCCGGTAGGTGGAGGAACAATTACAGCAGTACCATTTGCGGAGTTATTGAGCCACCTACACGAGCAAGGTCCAACACGAGTTATTCCATTTGACTTGAGTGACACGCTAGTTTGCGAAAGTTCGGCGACTAGCCCGAATTTATTTGCAGCATTCATTCGCATTGAACCGGGCAAGCAGATTCACACAGCGGTAAATGCAACCTCCGAACTGTATTATGTAATTCGCGGGAGTGGTGTGAGTTCGAGAAAGTCCCTTTCAATGCAATGGAAAGCCGGCGATTTTTTCGTTGTCCCCAGCGGAAGCGAACTGACCCACTCGGCTGCCGTCGACTCTGCACTTTACTGGATCAATGACGAGCCACTGCTTCGCTATCTCGGCGTCACCGCGACTAGCGAGCGATTCTCACCAACCTTATATAAGGCTGAAGATTGTGAGCGCGAATTAGCGAGGATAGCCGGCGATCCTGCCAGCAGTGATCGCAATCGCATAGCGGTACTCCTGGCGAACAAAAACTTTCCGCAAACCATGACAGTGACTCATACTCTTTGGGCGATGTTCGGGCTGCTTCCGAAGGGGGCTGTTCAGCAGCCACACCGTCATAACTCAGTGGCACTTGATCTGATTCTCGACTGCAAACCGGGCTGCTACACTCTGGTCTCTCGAGACCTGGGACAGGACGGACAAATGATCAATCCAGTAAGGCAAGATTGGAAGCCCTATTCTGCGTTCGTTACACCACCAAATCTCTGGCACTCGCACCACAACGAATCGGGAGAGGATGCGCGGTTAATTCCAATTCAAGACGCCGGGCTGCAAACTTACATGCGCACTTTGAATATTGAGTTCGCACATCCTGCGGCAAGGAAAAAGAGCGCCCACATCCTTTAGGTTGTGTCTGGCCCCGTCTTGCCAGCCTGCGATTATAGATCGCACACCAACTTTCAGTATTCGAGGGGAGCTCTCTATCTATGTATCCCACTCGGAACGTTCAACCTTGCACAATATCACGCAAGCTGGTACCACAGCGCCCTTAAGACAGCAGCATCTCGACTGAAGAGATTATGGCTCGTTCTCACTGACGGGGAAAAGGTCAATACAGTCAATCTCAGCGAAGCCCTGTCCTTTGGAAAATCGGATCGTATTTACCCCGGATTTCAACTCCACTTGGGCACCAGCGTTGAACCAGTTGTTCCACCCGGAATTCGGGTATTTAACGTCCGAAACTGGCTTGCCGTTGACCGACAGCTTATGGCTGGCAACCTCCTTTTTGGCGGTGCCATTACCAAACCTTATGGAGAGGTTGTACCGGCCCTCTTCGTGGATCTCTGTTCGAAACTCAACGTGGCTCTCCGGCGTATCTATATAGCCCACCTTGGCTCCATGTGAGGCGCCATCACAAGGCACCGATTTGGCGGTACCAGCCAAATCGGCGTCTTCTGCTTCGTAGCGCTGATGGACAGGCTCGCCACCAGGCAATTGAATCGGTGCGTCAGGTGAACACGGTCCTCCGAATCGAGGGGTGCCGCCCTTGTGCCAACCGAAGTTTTGAGTCCGGATGTTTCTGGTCCACCGGGCCCCGGGGTATCGAGCAGCATGGTAAACAATCCAATCTTCCTCTCCATCGGGAGATTTGACGAAACTGCAGTGGCCCGGGCTGATTACACCGTTACCACTCTGGAATACCGGCTTGTCGTGTTTTTTCCAGGATGCCTGAGCAAGCAGATCACTGTCTATCTTTGCGGTAAGAAGCCCAAGACAATAATGATTTGTCCAAGAACCACTCGCAGAGTAAACGATATTGATTGTTTTCCGATGTACAAGAACTTCTGGTCCCTCGTTGACATGAGGGTTTCCGTGGTTTTCCCACGAATACTCAGGTTTGGAGATCTCAGCCCTCGGTCCACCGAGTGTCCACGGATTGCGCATCGGCGCGATGTAAATATTCTGGGTTGTGTGCTGATCTCCCGGCCGCCCCGACCAAATGAGGAACATCTTTCCCTTGAGATTTAGCACCGTTCCGTCAATCGCGTATCGGTCATTTTTGTGGTCGCAGATCTTTCCCTTTTCAACAAACCGGCCTTTGAACGGATCTTCAGCGGAGTTTTCCAGGACATACAAGCGATGATTCTGGTGTTTCCCATTGTCCGCAGCATAATAGATGTACCACTTACCCTCAAGACGATGCAATTCCGGTGCCCAGATATTCTTACTGTTGGGGCTGGAGCGGGGTGGTGTCCAGACAACCTTTCTTTCCGCCCCTATAAATCCGGCGATTGTGTTAGCACGCCAGATGGTGACGTCATGGCCTGTCGTCACCGTCATATAGTAGTGACCGTCCTTGTGCTTGATCACCCAGGGGTCCGCACCAGACGGACTAATCACGTTGAAGAAGTCGTGCACTTCGGCGCCAGCAGCACCAGAGGGATGAGAATGACAGATTACGAAGAACATCAGTAGTATTATGCTACAGACCCTCGACATTACAATTTGCCTCTGGAAGGAGTGCCACAACTCCTTGCCCCTTGCTGCATCGGTAAAAAGCGACTGAAGTCACCCGAGATTCTACCCCGATTTGGCAGGTGGCAGGTCAACTGGCCGTAAGTCCGCTTGCCATTCGATGCAACAGCCGCGAAGCCCATTTCAGTTTTAATGGGAAGAATACTGATGACACCGTATCGACAGCTGCTTAATATCTTCCCTTAGCAGGGGGAAATCTTTGACCAATACCAAGCAGATGAATGCGGAAAGAAACAGTCTGACCCTCGTACCTTCGAATCTCCTTGATTCTACCAACGATACATGGGCTGCTGAATTTGCTCGATCAATAGTATGGGGGGGATTGCAATCACCCTTGCTGGGAGCAACTCAACTGATCGATAAGACCTGCGGCACAGAATTACAGCCGAAAGTTCAATTTATGCATGAATCCAGTGAGGCACAAGCTTTTACCTCCAACTGGCACGCCCGGCAGTTAGGCTCCATGGGAGGAATGGCACTTCCATTTCTGCTCCTCCACAAGGGAGTTGGAATTTGCGGCAATCGATTGCTCGGCAAGCTGGAGAGCGATGCGGCTGCTTCCTTGCTAACGACTAGAGCGGTTGGAGAATCGATAGCAACAGGAATGTTGTTCGATGGACTGTTACGACCCGTATCTGGAGCGCAACAACAAGACTTTGCAGCATCAAGAGCAAAGAACGCTCTTATAGGCGGTATTACATTTGGTGTAATGACGCGCACTTCCTTCGGTCTCAGATCACTCATGCATGCGGAGCAAGGCGCTGCAGCCGGGCTTATACGCAGCGAAGTCGGCAGCTCCATTTTGTCCGGTATTCCAGCAGGGATTGCAAATGCTGAATTGAATTCTCGAACTTATGAAGGAAGGGGCGCATCACGAGAAAAATTAGCAGAGGCGGTGTATTGTTTCTCGGTGCTGGGCGGCACTATGGCCGCAGGCAAGCGATGTATTTCTACCACTGCCGAAGCCGATCTTTCGTACCAACTACAACAAAAGAGTCTAATTGCACGGGAAGCGCGGGCGCCCACTCTTGCCGACAGACTGTCCTCTGCATTGAGTAATGCCGCCGGCACATTGGAACACTTAATGGGCAGACCGGCACCGGCAGTGGTGCTTGCCGATGGGTCCCCGGGCCTTGTCGGAATGGAACAAGGGCGCTCCAACACCCCCGTTGAGCGAAGCCCCCTGGCAGAATCCACCGGAGAGGTAATAGCGATCAAGGGTGGCGGAACGATCAGACTAATGACCGACGGCACCGCCATCGTCAAGGATGGCGCCAGCTCCAAAGGAGATAAACTTCACTACCGATCAATGGGGGCGGATGGCCAAAATACTCAATACTTGCTCTTGTATGATCTCAAAGCAACACCGACAGAAACAGCTTCAACCATCCAAGTCTTTGCATTAGACGCGAAGTCGACCCCTGTGGAAATCGAAACGGCATCGAGCTATCTGGAGCCCTGGACCAATTGGCGAGAGAGCGAAATTGCTGCTCTCAATCAGGCCATCCCAAAGGGATCTATACCAATAGGAATTGGAGTATCGCGGCAAGCCTGGCTAACGCCCAACGATCACATTGTCGTGATCGGCCCTTTTCAGGAAAGACCTGATTCACCCTATCTGAGAAAACCGTTTAAAGTCGAAGAGATTGGCACGTTTAAGCAAATCGAATGGTTTGAATATGCCGATTCGCGAGGAATCACTCCGGAGGATGTGGCAGCATTTGATGCCCGAATGGCGAAAGACGGCTGGGTCGTCAAAGACTCGAAACCTATGAATTACGCCAGATCTCGTGACGGTAAGATGTGGCGGATTGACCCGGACGATGTCGATCGCAAATTCATTCCCTAGCGCCGCAGGTTTTCCCGAAAATCGCCCCACCCGCTGCCGGGTTTAACGAGTTCCTTCTTGTAGTAGGCTTCCACCTCCTTTCGCACATCCTTTTCATGGTTGGCGATTATGGTCTTGTACAAATCTGTGGCTTCAAGTTCCTTCGCCGCAGTCCTCATAGCACTAAGTGCAGTAAAAGTAGCATCGACAGTTTTCGCGTCGCGAAGCGCACCGACGGCCTCCTGCGCTTCTTTCACCCTTAACTTGGCCTCTATCTGTGTTGGTGTTTCCTCGCTCGATTCGCGAGAAATCTCGCCAGACACTCTCGTGATCTCCCTATCCAGTTTCTTGAGATAGTCTTCTCTTTCCTTCTCTTTCGCCAAATTAGGAGGGTTTTCGCAGTCACGCTTGAAGTCGGAGATCCACGTTCGACTTCGAGCACGACGATGGTATTCTACCTCCCACGTTTCCGGCGCATAGAAAGTAAGACCGCCTCGCCCACCATACTCATAGAAACCGGAATACTGAGGAACCAGTTGCTTGTGAGCATCTAATAGGCGGCCACCGTGAATGCGAATCTGGTTCTCTGGATCGCTCAATTTTCCTGAAGTGGCTGCCTCAACCACCTTTTCGACAAAACCTTTAACGTCCAGTTTAGACCTGTCACCATATGCAGGACACGTCTCAATCAATTGGTCCACGACACGCCGATTTTTCGGATCTTTGATTGTCTCACAAAGTGCTTTGCCGAGTTCGTCTAACTCGACCCGAAAGTTGTCGTAGTGCTTTAGATCGAAATGAGCCAGTGTTTTAATCGGCACCCGTTTGGGCTTCTCAGGAGTGGGAGTCAAAGCTTGCTGCACCCACTCGTAAATGTTAGTAGGTTGCGGAGGTTTGTCGCGAGGAATGTCGACAGAAGCCTTTTGTAACCTCGCGGTCTCCACCATAGTTTTACCTAAATCCGATCCTGTCAAATCTGGATTTTTCAAGAGAGCCTTGATCGGGGTTGCAAGATCCTGTCCCAACCCACCCTCGGTTTCCGCAGAAGCCACTACGTGTTTAGTGATCTCGCGCATGGCTTCCATGACACCATTTTGTCCCATGAAACATGAATCGAAATCGATAAGATCCGGTTTCTGTCCCTTCAATCCCTTTTTGACTGCGTCTACGAACTGCGGCACGGTCGCGCGTCCGGTGTCACCTGACAGTCCGCGATTACCGCCGCCGTGCGAATCAACGAGCACCGCGACCTTCTCTCCTTTAAACCGATCAGAAGCAAACGAAAGCAAATCCTTGCAGTCTGCGGCTAAACCGCGCGAATTTACCACATCAATTTGCTTCATTTTGCCGTCGGAAATAATATACCGCTCGATATGATATGGATGAGGGATTAACCAGGAGTATTTGCTCATCTGTTCTTTTTGCACGTCTGCAATTGCGAACTGCGCAACGATTGCCACAGGCTTTCCTTTTGTTTCAGCGGCAAGTGCCTCTAGTTGCGCCTT
The DNA here is from genome assembly GCA_021732565.1 of Candidatus Obscuribacterales bacterium. GTDB lineage: Bacteria > Cyanobacteriota > Vampirovibrionia > Obscuribacterales > Obscuribacteraceae > JAKFUT01. Next base: position 413 of record JAKFUT010000068.1, on the reverse strand, counting down.
TCGCATTGCAATGTCATCGCCTGCGCCAAAGTCTTTGGTGGTCACATCTATCGCGACCAACCATTTTACAGAAACAGGTTTATCAGGCTTCTCGCTAACAAGCTCATCGTAAAGTCGTTCTATGCGCTTGCCCACCTGCGGGAGTACTTTCGCCCAATCGCGAATGTTGAGCGCTTCTTCTTGTAGCTTCGTCAATGCAGCAGCACGCTCTCTAGACTCCCAGTCTTTGTCCTCTGCTTCGTGCGCTCTCGACTCCCAATCTTTCTCTCCCGACGAACCTTCAGCCGTGGCGTCGCGTTTAGCAGATGTGGAATCGTTCCATCGCAATGTCATACTCGTCCTCACAATTAGCGCATGCAGGAACGAACTATAAGCGTGTACGAAACAGCGGGCAATGCGGGAAACACTTATTG
>JAKFUT010000062.1 GCA_021732565.1 Candidatus Obscuribacterales bacterium | reverse complement strand
CTGGCCCGTCGTCGCCGTTGATCGGTAGATTGGAGGAGATTGGCTCAAAGCCTGTCCGGTTACCAGCGGAGCTGAGAATGACAAATGGTATCCCTACTAGCCCCGCATCGGGCAAAGGCGCCCCCTTGATCCAGGGCAAAATCGCTTCATATCCGGAGGAATGGCTGGGACAGTGGGGAGGAGCCCCGGGGATTAGTTCGGTTTACGAGCGAATCCCGGTGGAACGAATCAAGAAAGGTTCATCCGGGATTGTGGTTTTTAGTTTTCTGAAATCCGATGAAGGGATCAACCTCTTGCCCACGAACGTATTCTTTCCTGTCACTGTAACTAAGCTTGCTGATCAGCGTTTGTCCGAAGCCAATCTTCGCAAGCTTGAGATGCGAGGAGAAACCAAAGGCGACCAGATGATGCCCGGCGTTCCTGTGATTGAATTACGTGACTCAACTTATAAGTCGATTCGACAGGAGAATCTAAAAGCGACGGTCTTGCGCAATATCTTACGTCTTTTAAAGCCCGATGTTCTTGAACAAGACATTATTCTCTGTGTGCGTATCAGCGGTGCAAACGAAGCTCCCCGGTATATGTATAGAGAGAGCATCATCAGACTGACACGCAACAGAAAGGATCTATTACTTGTTCAAATCGGCCATATCGGCTATGCCCCGACAGGTGAGCGAGATTTCCAGTATTCAATGCAAGGGTGGCTGACGCCGCGCTGGCGCAGTTATGCCACTGCTATTGAAAAATTGGTGCGCAGCACGGTGGCCGATTTAGGCTACGACGAACTCTGCACGGGAATGGCTGAAAGCCCGAAACGTTGATTTGCGTCTCACCGCGAGCACAGAATCTTGGGCCCGGACAGACCGGAGTCAGTTCAGAGTCGACTAACTCCTGCGAGTCTTCACTACTGTGACCAGTTGGTTTGGCATGACCTTTGTCCTTGAGGCTCGAAACTCGACGATGTCGTGATACGAAGGCAAAGCGATCTGTCGACCGCATTCGATCTGAACAATGCGTTTCCCCTCCATCTGATGCAGTAAGAGCACATGGTCCAACCTAGTGAAACACAGGGACATAGATACGCCTGTACCTTGTACCGCCGATCTCACAAGTAACGAAAGTTCCTTTCGGCGGGAGGTCGAGTTCCCGCCAGACAATACGCGCGTGGGCTTTGAAAAGACCGTCGCTTAGATTTACCTCGGCAGCAAGTGTGTGGTACGAATCTTTGATCTGCCCGTCTGATAGACGCCATCCTCGATTGGCAAGTTCTTTCTTGTAAAATTTCCCCACGGCATCACAGTTATCCGGTGTCCAAAACTGATATAAACCACCAAAATTCGTGCAGTACGTCGGATGCTTCGGATAGAGGGGGAAATAACCGTTAGTTATTTGCTTCGGCTCGGCGATCGGTTGGCGAAGTTTTGCCCTTGAGATTTGGGCTTCATCATTGCCTCGGTCAGCAAGCTGCTCAGGTATCGTCGGCATGTTCCACCAATCCCACTTCAATAAGCCATATGCCTTTTTGTAGTGAGCCACAGCCGCTTGGAAAGAGTCTTCGTCTTTATATGTCGGTGTGCCATAGTGGTTAGCGTCTTTATAATTTGGTTTTACATTCCTAAGAGCTGCCATGGTTTCGTAAACCTTGCGCAACTCCTTCTCAGGGTTGGGGGCGGTGGCCTTGGCTTTAGCAGCGGCGCTTAGTGTCTGTTTTATTTCCTGCTGGCGTTTGCGCTGATCCTCTACCTTTTCTCGAAGCGCATCGATACTTTGTTTCACTTGTTCTGGCTCTGCATTCTTTACTAGCTCTTCAATTTGAGCATACTCCCGCGCGAATAATGCGGTGCCTACGCCCTTACCGGCAGCTTCCTTAATTTGCTGTACCAGATTCAATCGTTCATTCATCAATGGTCCAGCCGAGGCCTTGAGGTCTTCAATCTTTATTGGCGTTACCGCGTCAGGAGTAGGAGCCTGATTTGCAGCGGGACTCGACACCGTTTCCTCTTCTTCTTCCTGCTCATCGGAAGCTACAGATTCTTTCCGGTTCTGCTGCTCGGGCGCAACGCCCTCTATCAGCGGCTCGGCGGACGACGGCAGGTGAGCAAATGTCACAACCATGAGCATCAGATTTAGCGCTGCTTGCCTGAGGTTCATCTCTGGTCTGCCTTTACGTGGATGAAGAATTTGAAACAAGCATTGTCGCCGACCCGGTACTGAATTTTAGTAAGTCTACTTACCAACGCTCAGCATATAAAATCCAAGTCTCACGTTGAACCTCTAACGCCCCATTACCATGGTACATGGTAATGGACTTACGGGCATTGAATTCATTTACTCGGCAAGCTCTCGGCTGGACGATAGCATCCGCGTCGTCATTAGCCCCCTCTCTTATACGCTGAGTCGGGGCAGAGTGAGCCGGAACCAATGGCTTCAATGAGAAGATCCCTGTAGTTAAAAGGAAGAGAATCATAATGCACGGTTTCCCCTCCTGTCAGCCGACCAATTGTCGCATGAATTGCCGAGCCATATGAGTGCGAAGAGCCCGCACAGACGTTTCACCATGCCATCGCAAGTATGGTCGAATGGCACGCTTTCTGACGGCAACAATGTGCTAAATTGGCATTATGCAAATAGCCGTGACGGGTGATCAGCATGCTGCGGCTAGCCAATGGTGCTAGTCGCAACTGAATCTGAACGATCGTGCGAAAAAGAATTCCCCCGTCATCAGCCGATAATTGACGCTCGCAATCAATGGGGAGAAAAATGTTCAGAAAGAAGAGAAAAATGTCACAAGTCTCTTGCGGAATTTTCGCCCTATCTCTTTCATTGCCGGTCGCTGCCCAAGACGCCTTTGATTCAACCGCCAATACCGGAAATCAGACAAACTATACCGGCAACTTCACTGGAGCACAAACAATGAATGGCGGGGATGCCTTCGCGCCCGATGAGCCCGCCCCTGGCAATTTCACAGGCACCCAGACTCAACAAGGTGGAAGCTCCAGGGTACCGATTCTCCAGGGCTTTACCAACGGTACCATAGGTCCAGCCGGCGGTGATGCTACTGTCATTACATCCACAACCGGGAAGAAAGAGGACAAGATCTTTCACGATGGTCCACTTAGCGAAAAGGATCTCAAACTAAGAGATAGTCTCATTGTTCCGGTGGCTTGTGAGGAGCCTAGTCCCGATGGAGTCTTTCCACCTATGCCTCAAACACCGGCGTTGCCTTCGCCTGATATCGGAAGCAAAATGATCGCGCCGGAACCACAAAGAGAGAAGCAGGCAAAGAGAAATTTCTCAGAGGGCGCAAGCTTAACCAGGTCGAACAAGCTGGCGCAAGCGGGCGACAAATTTGATCTTGCAATTTCAAATTCGCAAGATGAATTGCATATGCGTCAACTCATCTCTGCGTATTTGATCAAACAAGCGAGAAAAGGGGAGAAGCAAAAATCAGAGGCGATCTTAAACCTTCTGAGATTGGCGGTCTTCTATGACGCATCCCAGGCAAATATCAGCTTGCTGGAGGAAGGCATTACGGATGATGGTAAGAAACCTTCAGATGTCGATTACAGAACCACCATGGCCCAGCAATTTGAGAATGTTGATGATTACAGGCTGGCAGTACCGGAATGGCGTGCAATCGTCAAACTGAAAGACACTCCAAGCAATCATCTAAGCCTTATCTCCGCATTAACAGCTGCAGGCAGCGACAGGGAAGCTATAGCGGAATTGCGGCGAACAGTGAAGATGGACTGGCCCGAAAATAAGAAGGGCGAACAATCGGCGTGTCACTGCAGATTAGCCGAGCTTTTCTCCAAGTATTCTCATTACTTCAGTGATCGCGGGGCGCTGGCGTCGAGCATCGTACTGCTGGAAACTGCCGCCATGGAGGCTCGCAGGGCAGTGATACTAAATCCGACCGACACTCGTGCCAATCGATGGCTCTATCATATTGCGCTGGAAGCGATCGCTTATTGCCCGAAGGAAATCGACAATCACCTGCTTCTTGCGGCTTGCCATCTCCTTAGAGGAGATAAACAAAAAGCAGAATACCAATACTCCGAATGTATGCAAATAGATAGCAGTGATGCGAGAATGCCTATAGCGCATTTAGCGTTGAAAAACGCATCGACTCGACAGTCGGCAGCATCTTCGAAGGAAGCAGTTGCTGAAAGTATAAACGATGTGGAAGTCCTGATTGAGCGAGATCCGGAAAACATTCAACTGTGGCGTTTGTTGGGCCGGCTCTACGAAAAGCATCAGCAGCCCGCCAAAGCAAAAGAGTGTTTCGAAAGAGCACACGCAATCTACTGGAGCGCCTCACCGGAAGCAGCAGCAGAATGAACTCCAGGAGGATCTTAGAAGATGTTCCTCAGTGTGGTGCCGACTTGCTGCTGGCGGAAGCCAAGTGCAAAGAGTCATTGCTGAGCGGCCTGAAAAGCACTATCTTAAACCTGTTGCGTTGAACCAAGATGGGATGCTGAAAATGGAAGACCTGCTCAAACAACAGTCGCCGGCCATCTTTGCTACGGATGAACCCACCCTCTTTTCAAATCGCGGTCTAGTGCTAGGGAACATTATAAAGAGGGACTTTACTTACAGCGGGCCACAGTCTCTTGAGGACGGTTCCAAAATCGCCAGAACGGATGTATCTGAGAACCAGGTCTCCATTGACTATGGTGATCTCAGAAAGCAGCTTCTGATTTCTGGTGCTGCTGGCACTGGAAAGACACACTTCTGCCTTTATCTTTTGCACATGCTGTGGGAGAAATTCAATATCCCTTTCCTGGTGATTGAACCGACTAATTGTGAATATAGAATGCCCCTGCTCCTTTGTGATGCGTTCGGGCGACTTCACAGAACGGGCAGAAGCAAAAGTGCTTCCAGAAGAGCGCGAGTTTATACTTTAGGCGATGGAACTGTGTCACCGCTAAGGCTCAACGGATTTGAGGTTTCCAGCGGAACGCAACTAAACACGCACATAGATGGATTAATGTCTGTTTTCGCAGCGGCCTTCGAAATGGACATGCCGTTATGCGATGCATTTCGCAGAACGTTGCGTTCAGCTTATGTGGCACGAGGCTGGAACATCGAGAATAATAGCAATAGCCGGAGAAGTTCTATACCTCCAGAGCGCTCTATCGAACTCTACCCCGCGTTAAACGACCTCCTTGAAATAGCAGACACGGAGATAGACGGATTCAACTATTCGACAACAACAACTATTGAATTGAAAGCGCGTTTGCGCGCAATCATCGGTAATTTAATGGCGTGGCCGAAGAGCGAAATGTTTGCCAGGGAAAATTTCTTGACCCGGGATGAGCTACTCAATAGTCCTGCAGTCATTGAAATGAAAGAGATCTTTGACGACGCGGAGAAAGGCTTCTTTCTGAATATGATCTTGCTCGGACTACATGATCACTGCAGAGCACGCCGCGGTGAAATGGACTCGCTAGTGCCTGAACTTGTGCTACAGCACATTATCGTCATTGAAGATGGGCACCGGTTGCTCAACAATCAACTTGTTACCCGCTGTTTTCAAAAAGTTGATGGTATAAACGCGTCCGCACATTTATCATCGAGGCTTCTTTCAGAACTTTCTCATTACGAACAGGGAGTCATAATTTCAACCCGCTCACCGGGCCAATTGGTGCCCGCAATCTTAGGCAACACCCATTTGAAAATTATCTACCGGCTCATGTGCGATGCAGATCTAAATGCGGTTTCCGCGGGTCCCTACCTTGATGATTCGCATAAGCGACATATCGTAAGTTTAGGGCGGAGGCGAGCAGTTGCCTATACAGGCAAAATGCCCCTTCCTTATTACCTGGCGACAGTTTACGACATGACAATGAACGTTCCGGAGCCGGACACAATTGAAGAATCAGATGCGGTGGTTCGAGAAGAGATGACAAATATCCGCTTGGGAAACTCATTGTAATTCGGTAAGCCGCAGAAAGAGACGAGGTTGCTCAGACTTTATTGGAGCTATAGTCAGCCTGGCTGCTGAACGATAAGAAAAGACGAGTTGATCTCTTTGATTATCGGAATGAATAGCCGCTAACGGCAGTGCAACAAGAAGCGAAATCAAACGCCATTGGGAGTTTACCAAAATCGCAAATCTCACGTAAACTGGGAATTGGCAGTACATCCGATTATCAGGAAATACCGATGAGCGAAATCAGCTATGCAACAAAAATTGCTGAGATAAAGACAAAGCTGCAGAAAGCTTGGTCGGAAGAAGTCATATCGAGAGAGAGGTATCGCTTGCTACTAGCCAGTGACACCGAACCATTAAACGCACCACTGTCTGACAGTGAACTGATCAATTTCGAAAGAAAAAACGGCATTCGATTGCCCGAGGATTATCGACAGTTTCTAAAGTTAGTAGGAGATGGCGGTGCGGGTCCGCATAAAGGGATTTTGCCCCTACGACAACGGAACGGAGATATTTTTCCGCTCGGTTCTATTTCAATATCGAACTTTTGGTGCAGGCACAACAATGTGATTTGGAACTGGTGCCACCTTATTTGTGATGGGCACAATTTCGGACGCCTTGTGTACACCGGCATGACTGACGACACTGACGAGACATATCCTAACGTGCGCACTGAATACGTTTTGACGGATTTGAACTTCCGTCAAAAAAATACAGACTTCCTCACCTGGTACGATCGATGGCTTGATGACCTCTTGTCCGGGAAAGACATCACCTCGTTTGGTCTGCCAGAGGAACTAGGACCAAGTTTGATCACGTTTGAATGGTAGTAATTGTGGTGCGCGGACTATCAGGAACCTTGGTGAACTCGAGTGGTCTCCGGGAAAGGTGCGACCTTCGGATTGATCAGTCATCGGTGACAGGCGCTGAGCGGGCTAGAGTGGTCGCAGAGAAATCGGGAATAAGGCAACTGGAAGACGGAGAGTTGAATATGAAGCGTTCAGTCCTTATCTTTTCGTTAGTTGCTCTCGGAATCCCTCCAAACATGTATTATGCACATGCTGACGAGGCGGGCGGGCCGCCAGCAACTCCAGCAAAAGAGGAACTCAATCTCCGAGCAGAAGTGCTGACGAATGAAGGTGCGGATGAGATGGCGAAAAACAATCTCCCCGTTGCTATCAATAAATTCAACGAAGCGCTAACCATCGATCCGCTTTGTGGTGTCGCACGAAGAAACTTATCTGCCGCATTGAGTAATCAGGGCACCCGGGTGGAACCGGAAGAGGGGGTCATCTACTGGCGAAAAGCGCTCTATGTCTGGCCGGAAAACAAACCGGCCCACAACAATTTATGCACATTCCTCAAATCCATCGGCAAAGAACCTGAAGTATTCGAAGATAGAATGTCATTGGCAGATTCATTTGCAAAAGCGGGAGATTATGTTAGTGCGGTTGTGGAGCTGAGGGAAGCCATCATTTGCAAAAAGGATGCAGCAGCGGAAGCCAAACTCAAAGAGTACTTGAAGAAGGCACCGGCTCTGCCTAAGTGACGTTCAAAGTAAGTTTGAGGCGCATAATGGACTTGTCTATCTGAGACTGAAGCCCGTCAATGATCTCAGGTAACATCCCGTCGTGTGACAGTTTCGATAGCTTCGCTGCCATTCCTGGATTGGTATGAGCCGACTTCAAACACAATTCCAGCTTTCTCAGATGTAGCTCAGCCTCCACCGTGCGACCTTTGCAAAGACTTACTTCGGCAAGCTCCGCAAGCGCCCGGGGTGCCAGGTAGAACTGCTTGTCCAGAACTAAGCATTGTTCCTTGCCCGGTCCAGAACAGAAAACTGCTTCAACCAGGGCCAATCGTGGAATTCAGATCGATTTTTTTGCAAGTCGATTCCAGAGACGGGTCGAGCCCTGACACTAGAGTAGCAACACGCCTTGCAAATCATCGTCCTTCTACATCGGTAGCTTGGAGGTTGGAACGATGAATGTGTGGCAGCAGCGAGTTTCTGTAGCAGCGATCCTCAGCGTATGTGTGATTGCTGTTGCTCCGGCTGCACGAGCAGGCAATAATCAGGCATTGCTAGACTACATAAACTCCAACAAGGTTATAAATCCGGCAGTGGTGGCAAAGTTGGAACGTCGCTCCAGGCACAGCGAAGACCCGCCCGATACACCACGGGTTGTTCGGTCTATATTTGACGAAGGCGGTGCACTCAAAGTGAAGGAAGAGAGCAATACTCAAGCACAGACAAGAACCTCTCCGCAAGATTCAGCCTCCCTTTCCTCTCAAAATCAAAGTCAACGACACTGGTCAAGACTAGCGGAAATAGCTGTGCAGAGTGCCGAGAGAACCAAACAGACAGGAGTTCCGGCTCCTGACGAATTTGGCGACACCCAAGCCATCGTAAGCGGTATCAAAGCCAATCTTGGAATCGCAGCATTGAGAGTTCCACAGCCAAGCAGAGCAAAATCCGGCGTTGACGAACTCAGTTCCCAAACCCTCTCGAATTTTCCGATGTCAAAAGACAGACTGTCAACGACACAAGCGCCCGCCCCTGCCAGAGTTCGAGTTGGTTTGCTGCGATATCGATTGCAGGGAATTTCAGTTACTTCGAATACCGGGCGCAGGGTAACGTACACAGCACGTGGCAAGTCATGGTCAGTGATTTCGGGATATGAAGGAGAGAAAATATTTTACGAAAAAACGCGAATGATCGGAGGAAAGAGTTACAAAATCGTCTTCAAATATCTGCCAAGCGAGCGGGCTAAATACGAGCGAATCATTGCCGCTATGCGCCGGAGGTTCTAATGTAGGACCTGACGATCAAATCCCGCTTTTCTCCGCCGCAATGCTTCAGTTTTCGCGCCCCTGCTTGCATTAGTCAATAAGGGGTACAACCGGTAGAATAGACTCTTCTGCGGAACGAAAGGTGCCGAATGGCGGGTAAATTATGGTTGACTGCGATGGTGATTCTGACTGCAATTTGCGCTGCCGCTATAAACCAATCGGTGTCGGCAGGAAGTGATAAGGCTGTCGCCGGTAACACGCCGGAATCGGCAACCATCGCCGAGCCAGTCACAGCACATACCTCACCTGCAGATATTCAATCGTCGCAAAACTATTTTCAAAACGGACAAGCTCTAAGACGCCGTAATCAGTATCTGCTTGCCATGTTACACCTGGATCAGGCTTTAAGACTCAATCCTGGCAACCGCGAAGCTCTCACGGAACGTTCATTGTGTGCCTCCGAATTCAAGAAGGGAATTCCCGTAACAGTTGAAAACGACTCTGCCGACCTCAAAGAAAGCATTGTCGAGACGTTAGGGAAGATACAGGAGGCGTGGAACAAGCACGATATTGAAGCATTCCTGCACTTTTACGAGACCGACTATCTCAACGAGGACGGCTATAATAAGGCAATCCTGGCTAAACTCACATCTGATTATTGGAAGACATATCCTGACGCACACAGCGTGCAAGGGAAACTGCAAGTATACATTTGCCGAGACTACGCGTCGGTAACATCGGAAGATACCGCCACTGGTACCGCTTCTCCCTCAAAACTGGGGACAGGTTCACTGAAGGTGAAGTCACAAGCGCTGATGCTGCTCCATCGAAGCAGCGACGGATGGAAGGTCGTCGGCGACATAATTCTCAAGGAGAATGCAGTTATCGGCTATGGTCTTTCAGCCGACGCAGCTATACCCACACTCTCCGCAGCGAACAGCGTAGAGAAAGGGAAGGAGAGCAGCGCAAGATTGATCTACGAGACGAAAAGTACTGTATGGGCTTCAATAACCGCGTCACCAATAAAGTATCCGCCGAAACCACCCAGAGATACATTCTTTGTAGTTCATGGAACGATGGATAGAATATACCGTATGCCTGCTTTGTACCAGAATGCGTTGATCCTCGCTACCGTGTGGGCTTCGGAGACTAACAACACTGACGCCCCTTCCCAGTTAGTAATCTTGTCGGCACGGGCAAACTCCTTTTACCCTGGCGCGGAATCAACAGCAGCGATTGGCATGCTTAAGCCACCTTTGTTCAAGATCAAGTAAAGCCTCATCAAAGTGGCTCGCAAGATGGAATGGGGCTTCGGTGGAATAATAGCGGTAGGGATGGCGTTGTGACAAATTGACAGAGTTGTGGCATACGATGAACTTCCAATTCATTACCGGTTCTGACAAAAAATCGTGCAACACCCTGCCGATTCGTTAACCAGGGATCACCCTTGAGGAGGAACCAGTGGACCAAACTCTTGATCGGCATAAGATACGGGTTTCGTCCTGGCCAACACCTCAAGACTACAATGAGGCGATGCAAATCCTCGAGTTTAGCCTCGTCGATGCGGAATTGGCTAAAGGAGAAGTATTGTGCGACTCTCACAATCTTCCGCGCCCGATCTCCGGCATGTTCGCCACGGTTTACCGCGTGCATTGCCATGACCGTGATTGGGCTGTGCGCTGCTTCCTTCGAAATGTGCAAGATCAACACTTCCGCTATCAAAAAATCGAAGAACATCTTGAAAAAGCAGCTCTCCCTTATTTCGTTCCCTGCACGTTTCATGAACAAGGTATCCTGATTGGAGAAACGTGGTATCCCCTACTGAAGATGGAGTGGTGCGGGGGAAGCACCTTAGACCAGTTCGTAAAACAGGTTGTTGACCACGACAAAGACGTTTTTTGGGAAAGGGGTGAAATGGAGCAGCGGTCAGCTGAATCCATACTCTGCGACCTGGCAGATCAGTGGCGAGAAATGGTGTTAGCGCTGAGAACAGCTGGTATTGCCCATGGAGACTTACAACATGGAAATGTACTGGTTGACCGGGGCGCTATTAAACTGGTGGATTACGATGGAATGTTCGTTCCGGAATTGAGTGGACTTCATAGTACTGAACTTGGGCACCGAAATTATCAGCATCCAAACCGTGGTCCTGAGCACTTCGACGAAACCGTTGACGGATTTTCAGGTTGGCTGATCTACGCATCATTGAAGTGCATTGCACTCGATCCTTCATTGTGGCACGGCTCAATGGGGAAGGAATACTTACTCTGGCAGAGAGAAGATCTGGTGGAACCGAGAAGATCCAAGCTATTTAGACAGCTGGACACGCACCCGATTGACGAAATTCGCTATTATTCGCGATGCATCAGGTATCTGCTCCAATTGTCAGTGGACAGTATTCCACCAGCAGGTACTCATTTACAAATACCAGCGGAGTTCGACATAGGACCATCTCATTCATCGATAGAGCCGGAACTGGAGGTGAAGCCGGATCCTCCGATAAATGAACCCACAGATCGAACAATATCTCCACGTCCACAGAAAAAAGAGAACAAGGCGCTACTGAGTTTATTTCCACTGATACCGTTCTTTTTTCTTGGAGCATTGTTTCTGCTGATTCCAGCTATCGAGCAATTTCGAACGACTGGCACACTCAGTACTGGAGCCGCCACCTCGGGAGACTCCGCTCGACCGGGAGACTCTGCCCGACCGGGCTTCGCTGTACATCCTGATAGAGCCACCTTAATCAATTTTCACCCACGCAAGTATGATCTCTACCAGCAAGGCAAAGCATTTTGCGACAAAAATGAATTCGAGCAAGCACAAGGATGCCTGAAAGAGTTGATAGATATGAGTCCAAAAACGGCACCAGATCACGAACTTCTCGTGGCAAGAGAACTGTTGGGAGCCATTTATGCCAGGAAGGGAAATCTTTCCGCCGCCGAAGAAAACTATGAAGTTGCTTTATCCATCGCAGGCCTTTTAGAAAACGAGTGGCGTTCCGCAGTTAAGGAGATCAGACAAAATCACACGGAGCCCGACTGCGTACGATTGGCAGCGCTGGCTGGTGAAAGAGGAAGAGACGCCCTGTCCAAGGTTTATATTGACCGAGCCTGCGTTGCACTGGACACCCCAAAAAAATTAATTGAATCGAGGGTCTTGAACGAACGCCACAACCTCGGGAAGACACAAGAGGTGAGTCCATGAAGACACAAGTGATTCCTCTCATGGGAACCCGTCAAGTCATCTACTCCCCTCCTGCAGGCCACTCATCAGATTGGGATTCCCACTGCATTCCGGCGGCTGTCACTGATTGATTGAATTGATGGAATGCAGTATGCGTACGGCTAACAGCCCAAAGCCAGCCATCTCCAGAATTCAACTCGATGAGCAAATCCTCCTGACCAAAGTACCGGGTAGGGCCGGCCCAATACCATTCAGGGAACGCTAGTTGTGAATACTTACCTTTGACGAGATTGATGACTGGTTCCGATGCCCAACCGTTTGCCCAGCAGGCAAGTACTGGAGACCACTTAACACATGAAACCAGCATCTGCAGGCAGAATTCAGACGTGGTCGCGTTTTCTTGAATCCACTCACCTTCAGTATCAGCTGATGATACAAACACGGGAGGATCATCAAGAGAAGCGTGCGCTTTCTCAATTCCCCAATCGACAACGGATTGATTCTCTGTATAGAAAACGATATGGCCTTCTTTGATGTAGATCTCTTCGGGCGGCAAGAGAGAATCCTGGCGTGACCAGATATCGTGGCGTCGTCCTGATTGAACATACCAGTCACGCAGCGCAATTGGCAATCGAATTGCCAATCTGGACTCGGTTGTATCAAGGACTTCCGATGGATAGCCGTCTGCTGAGCCCAATGGTGAATACCATTGATCGACGAACTTGCGAAGGAGCTTCCAGCGCTCGCCCCGGCTTTGCGGGATCAGGTGAAATGGTGATTCGCTCATCATTGCTGCGGGTGTTGGTGAAGAGATTTGCAGATTGTATCGAAGTGTCGGGGCCAGGCGTTAGAAATTACCCTTTCATGTTTATCCTTGCTTTCTTGTACCTTTTGCTGGCGGTTTTGATTCGTACTGACAAATGAAAGTCCGAGTTGCACTAGGTTCAATCATTTGAGAACTTCTATATAAAACGGCCGGAAGCAGGTTTCGAGAAAGCATTAGAGGTATATCACGATGGCAATATTTCCTTACAAGAGTTTGCTGAAACTGGCATGTTCGGCAACATCTGTCTTGGCTGCACTCGTGAAGCATTGACAGACGCTTTCGGGGAGCCCGAAGATAAGGGGGGCACCTCACGCAAATATCGCAGGCCGGCAATCTGGAAATACGGCGACATAGAATTCTTCTTCTCCAGAGACACTGAAATTCTATGGTTGATACACATCGACCATTTCAGCAGCGAGGCTTATCCCCGTGGTTGGAGACAACTGGAGCTTGCTCCCTGGATTTTTCAAAAATTCACCCCTGTCGACAAAATCACGGAATCTCTTGCAGCAGTTCAGATAGACTTCATCAGTGGTATTGATCCGGCTGATCCAGAGCTACAATACTTAGTATTTCTTCCTGTGTCTAAGCTTGAACTCCGATTCGCTAAGAGCGGAAGCACTCCAACCTCGTTTGGGCTTGCGGCGATCTCTTTATCCTGCAAATCGCCAGGTAATACCGGGGCCCTCTCATAAGCCATCGCGGTTTTGGCAATTACAGACGGCGTGTTCATCGCTTACAAGCCTTGTGATTATTAGTCCAGTGAGCGCCTTGAACTACTTCACAAAAACAATTTCACCTTGTCTTGTCTACTAGCCGGTTAGACTACCGAATCGCATCCCATTGATATAACCGGGTGATCGAGAAGAATGGTTCGGCAAGCGCAATTTCATCGGTCGAGTTCTAGCGAGAAACGAAGTTTCACATATCGAGAGGAACACATCTGTGGCTGAGCGAACACTGCTGACTGGGGCATACGGATTCATCGGATCCCATCTTACAGAACGACTGCTAACCGATGGTTATGAGGTACGCGCATTTGTGGACTATCTCTCACACACCCACAAAACATTTGATAAGAAAACCGCTAGCACCGACATCGAAAACAACGTGGAAGTCGTGCCCGGAGATATCCGCGATCAACAATGCGTTCTTGACGCGATGCGGGGCTGCAGCAGAGTATTCCACCTCGCTTCTCTCATTGGCGTACCTTATTCGTATCAAGCCCCCCATTCGTATTTAGAAACCAATGTAAAAGGTACCTTGAATATCTTGCAAGCAGCCCGCAACCTTGATTGCTCCCGAATAGTGTATGTATCAAGCAGCGAGGTTTACGGTCCGGCAAAATCACTGCCTGTTAACGAAGAACATCCGCTGCAACCACAATCACCATATGCCGCCACCAAATGTAGTGCCGACCAATTGGCTCTGTCGTATCATGCTTCATTCGGGACGCCTGTGGTAGTCCTTCGGCCTTTCAATACTTATGGTCCCCGTCAATCGGCACGAGCAGTTATACCTGCCACCATCAGACAAATTGCTGCGGGAAATTCTTCAATTAAGCTAGGTGCAATGCATCCCACAAGAGATTTCACATATGTCACTGATACGGTGAATGCTTTCTTGCGCGCTGCAACCTCCCATGAAGCATGTGGACAGGCAATCAATGTGGGCAGTAATTTTGAGACATCCATTGGCGAAGCGGTTCAGCTCATTGTCGAAATCATGGGCGCAAACGTCAAAATTGAATGCGATGAGGCACGACTGCGTCCCGGCTCTGGAGCAGACAGAGTATGGTGCGACAACACCAAGGCGCAACGAATTTTACAATGGCAGCCTCAGTTTGCCGGCCGCGAAGGATTTCGAAACGGGCTCACGGAGACGATTAACAGTTTTCTTAAACACGATACATTGGCAGCAGGCAGCACGAGTAGATATCATGTGTAGGAACCGACCGCAGGTTACGAATGGTTAACTGCGCAAATCCAAGTCTATACAACTCCAGCACAATTGCAGACGCGTGTGCAATCTTTGACGCGTGCACTGGCGATGTGTTGCCAGTGCTGAGCGCGAGCGATACGGCGATTGGCCATGTCTGCGATTTTGACGTGAGAAAATTTATATTGGGCGGGGGCTCGCTCGAAGAAAGCATAATTAATGTCCTCTGCTCTTGCGCCGAGAGTGATGAGCTGCATTCCTCGGCAAACTCCACTGGGCGGTGCGCATTTCAGCAATTCACATCGCGCTCGCAGCAACAACAAGCCTTAATTGGCGAAGACGGCCCGAACAAAATTGCGGCTGCTCGGACTGTGTCCGAAACCCGAGATAATCTTGTAGTTCTAATGGTAGGAGGCGCAGGTACTCGCCTTCGCCCGCTCACCGACAACTGCCCGAAACCCCTACTGCCCGTTAAAGGCAAACCCTTACTTGAGCGAACAATAGAGCATTTGTCGTCCTTCGGTTTCCGGCGGTTCTGCTTTGCCGTGGGATACATGGCCGACACCATCATCGATTACTTTCAAGATGGTGCGCGCTGGGGAATTCAAATCGATTATGTGCGCGAGCATAAGAGACTGGGAACGTGCGGAGCCCTACGCCTCTTGCCGCGGAAGCCGCGAGAGACGCTGCTGGTGATGAACGGTGATCTCATAACAGGTGTCAAATACGACAATTTACTTAGATATCACCAACGAGCCGGGGCAAAGGCAACCTTGTGCGTGAGTGGTTACGAAGTTGCGGTGCCCTACGGTGTGGTTGATTGCGACGGCATCAAAATGGCGTCACTGAGAGAAAAGCCGGTGAATAAGTACTGGATAAGCGCCGGTATCTACTTGCTTGAGCCCGAAACAATTGAGCTCATTCCCGACGGCGGGCAAGAATACGACATGCCCACGTTGCTTCAGTCGGTTGCATCCAAATTCGGTAACGTTTCGGTCTATCCGATCCGCGAGAAATGGATCGATATTGGATCGATTGACGAATACGAACGAGCAAACAGTGATGACGATGATTCGCCACCAGCAGTGATTAGTCGAACCACTGAAATTGAAGCCCCCGCCATGACGTCGGCAGCACAACATACGCTAGCAACAGATCTTTCGGCGATTGCAGACGCGTGTTCCACGAGCGTATCGCTCAACTCATTGCCCTCTATTGTGCTAGACGGTGCACCAATCAACTCAGGGAATCTAACCATCAGCCGCCGTCAAGCAGAAGCGCCAGCTAAACCAGGCACCATCAAAGCTGACGCCACCTAAGCGGACCGACATTTATCTTCAGCCCAAGTGTGGCCACGATAAAAGACGTCCGAGATCAGCTGGACGAATCTCAGAGTTATTGTGGAATATCAAACCGATTACTCCTTTGAAAGGATTGCAACCGAAAGCCAAGAGCTATGTAGACAACGAGAACATATCATGCGGTACCTGGTGTCGATTTCGGTCTTCGTTGATCAACTGGTTGGACTTTCACCAACGGATTCTTCTTTTTGGAAAGGTCCTGCCCAAAGCTTTGCTTGGCGCGATAGCCTGGATTTCCACGCCACTTAATTGACTAACGCTGTCTCTGTTGACAGCCACCCTGCGTGATCGCGCAGGGTGGCTGTTGTCCTGAAGCACCAAGGTCTGCCGCTCACGGCGTTTGTTGCATTTACTCTACTTCAAGAATTTTGCCGTTGCCAGCATCGATAGCCAGCTCTTTCTTGCCAATTTCGACCGACCAGATCAAATTGCCATCTTCATTTTCAAGATCGACTTTGCCGAACTTACCTTTGAAGTTCTTGGCTGCAATCGCTTTGGACTGCTCTTTGGTGATTTTCGCCAGTTTGAACAAGCGAGGCGTGTTTATCTCTTCATTTGCTTCGCCGGTTTTGCCGCCTCGTCTTTCTTTGGCTTCATCAGCCTCATTCTCATATGAGCTTGCTTTCGATGTATTTGAGGCCGAAGGCACCTGAATGCTGCTGTGCAGCTTGGAGGCAACCGCAGGTAGTGCAAGGGTCACCATAACACCTACAAACAGTAATGATTTAGCTAATTGCATTTAACTGCTCCTGATTCTTGCTTATACGGCGGTGGTTGGACGTGTTGTGCGCCCCAGTTGCCGATAGCAGGAATCATATTTAAAGACAGTGAAGTCGACGTGAACTAGGCAGCCGCAGGTATTTCAACGTAAAATTTTGAACCTTTTCCTATATCACTTTCGAGCCAAACGCGTCCACCATTCAATTCAACTATGCTTTTAACTATCGATAAACCTAAACCAGCACCCCCACTATGGCGGTCTCGAGATTCCTCTACGCGGAAAAATCGCTCGAATACTTTAGATTGAAGTTCTTTAGGGATTCCGATCCCTGTGTCGGAGATGCCTAATAAGACTGTGTTTCCTTTCTGTTCGACGGTGACGCCAACACTTCCACCGTCGGGCGTATACCGCAAGGCATTTTCCAACAGATTTTCTATAACACGAGCAATCGCCTCTGCGTCGCACTTTACTAAGGCTTGGGCACCAGAGAACGTTAGTGCAATTCTTTTGGCAGAAAACGCCTCTTCATGTTGATTGATAATACTTCGGCTGAGCGCAGCAAAATCGAGCGTTTCAACCCGGAACGTAACGGTTGCATTTTCGGAGCGTGCTAGCAAAAACAAATCTTCTACCAATCTATTCATTCGCAAAATGGCGCGTTCGGCGGCTTCTAAGCGCTGCGGCTCAATCCTGTTTTCGATCAGATCCATTTGCATAGCCTGTACATTGCTTAGAGCTATAGTGATTGGGGTTCGCAACTCATGTCCAACATCCACCAAAAACCCGCGCAATTCTTGCAAGCTGCGTTCAATAGGGCCAAGCACAAAACCCGAAAAATAGAAACTGCTCAGACAGACCAAGATCAAGGCAACGGGAAGAAAAAGTCTGAGCATGTTGCCATATGCAACAAGAGCTCGCAATTTCTCATCATTCGGGATTGCCAACTGAAGCCATAAGTGGTCTTTCACAGATATTGACGTGACTCGTACTGATTGACCTGAGATGTTGTAATCGCTGAACCCGGTTTGCAACGAACGGGGCGACAAATGCCCATATTCAAATCTCAGGATCTCATGTTGGTCAAATATCTGAATTGTTGCGCCTCGCATACCAGCAGCTGGTTCTTCGTCTAAGCGCAAGACCGGTCGTCCATGATCAAGCTCAATCTCAGTGCGTAAGTATGCAGCCAGCTCTAGCAGTCTTTTATCTTGCATTTCAGTAAGCGAAACAGATAGAAACTGTTGGCTAATTAGCGCGAATGCACAAAGCAACCCTGTACTGAATACCAAAAAGAATAGAGCTATCGAAAGGCGAGACTTCATTGCCGAATCCTGTAACCATATCCACGCATGTGCTCGATGGAACCAGCAAAGTCAGAACGATCCAATTTCTTACGAATTGTTTTGATGTGGGTGCGGACTGTTTCCGGCTGCACAAACGACGATGCCGGCCAAACGCGTTCAAGCAATGCTTCCGCACTAAAAAACGAATCGCTATGTTTAAGCAGAAAGACCAGCAGTTCCGTTTCGCGGGGCACAAATAATATGACTTTGTCATCGCGGGTAAGCGTGCCCATTTTTGGATCAAGCTTCCATCCTGCGAACACAATCGTTTCATGCACCATCAGCGCTGGACGCCTGAGTAATGCATTTACGCGTGCCAGCAACTCCTTCATATGGAACGGCTTGCACAGGTAGTCATCGGCACCGATATCCAGCGCAAGCGCCTTTTCGTCGACTGTTGTACGGGCGGTGAGCATCAAGACATGAGCGTGTCCCCCGAGGCGCCGGTAATTCTTGCAAACATCCACACCAGCAAGCCCCGGTAGCATCCAATCAAGTATAACGAGGTCGTAATTGCCCGACCTCAAAAAATGCAGAGCGTCAGTACCTGATGACACATGCTGAACAGTGTGCCCCAGTCTTTCGATGACATCCTGGACAACGTTAGCAATATCTTCCTCGTCTTCAACGATGAGTATGTCCGCCATAACTACGCTCCCTCGATCAAGTTCACTGCATTCTGTTCTTCGCTCGCTGTAAGCCCCCTAAGCTAAGTTTATCCAATTACCGAAGAAGGATCTGACCGTGCGTTCAACGAAACAACAGCAAGACCAAGGTAGCGATGCGAACCCGACGTGAGTAAAACGAGAGCCGCGGATCGGTTTGGCGTGATATCTTGGATTGGGACTTACTCGTTCTCTCTGGCTTTTTCATTCAATTTCCGTTTGATTTCACCAATGGCATTCTCTGCAGCCTTTTCGCCGGCCAGTATTGCCTCTCTGGCGTCTATGCGGCTGGTAGAAATCAAACCGATACCGTTTACTTCCGGATGTATGACAATGTCGGCATTAAGGCGTTGGGACTCGTCTATCTTCCACAAATTTAGGGTAAGGACCCGATGGGCAACACTGCCAAGTCGTTTAAATTCTGCGTCGGCCACCACACAAGGTCGTTCATCGACATCCACCGCAATGACTATGTCGGCGCCCATCTGTCGGGCTTGTTGCACGGGCAAATTTACCAACACTCCGCCATCCACTAGTAGTTTTCCGTCGATGGGTACCGGTCGTCTGAGAATGGGAACGGCGCAGCTAGCTTGCATGGCTTTGCCGAGGTTCCCTTTGTTCACGGCGACTGGTCGCCCATCTAATAAATTAACAGCAACAGCGCAATATGGAATAGGGAGAGCTTCAATTTCTCTGGAGCATTGCGGCATCATTCGGTTAAGATAATTTCGAAACTTCTTTCCCCGGTAGAAGCCTTCATAGCCCTTCACACCAATAACGCGAGGGAGAAAGAATATTGGTATTACGGCAAGACGGACCGATAGTGGTACTGTCAAGAATGAGTGCATGAGCGATCCCTCGGTGAATCGTCGCTCTATTTCATCAGGGTGTACCCCGGCAGCTAACAGCCCTCCGACCACAGCTCCCATGCTTGTACCTGCAATATAATCGATCGGAATTCCTTCTCGGATCAAAACTCTAAGCACGCCCACGTGTGCCGCGCCGCGCATACCTCCGCCACCAAGAGCCAGACCGATGGTCGGGCGATCAGTCACCGGCTCCGGCGAAACAATCATGCCACACTGCTCCGGTCTGTGCTCCAATTGATTTTTGCTGAACCCCCGTGACGCCCCACTCGTAACGGCTACGAGTAAAGCGCAGGTCAGGGATCTGTGTGTGACTCGAAGACTGAGCAAGCGCGTGTTCCTAGTTCTACAATTCACCTTATCAACAATTCTGCACACACATCCTCTGATGTGATACTGCCGAGTGTAATGCTTGCCGGTCTGAGCAGCGGCTGTTTGTTCACATTATTTTCTGTTTGAAAGGTCACCACTAGTGGCGACTCGGGCCTGGTCACTTTCCGCAAGATGCTTTACGTGAGCTAAACGACGCTCCAACTTCTTCTGCGTAGCACCTTTGATAAGAATGCTGGAAAAAGGGATACCTAAATCCAAGCTTGAATGCAACCGGAGCACTGTTTCCTTGCCACCGTTGACAGCAGTCAGCTCCCAGCTTCCATCCAGCGCTTTGAATTTATTCGAACGCACGAGGCTATAATCGATTCTATGGTCCAGCTCCTCAACTTGTCGAGTTACGGCTGTGACTGAGCCAAAGACCGGAATATTAACGAACTTCTGCTCCAGCAACGTCGTATTGTTACCACAATCTTGGAGAACCTTGCTGTAAGCAATATCAGGATCCTGTTGCCGCTCAGTATGCACAGCTTTCCAAACAAGCTTAGGTGAGGCTTCAATCAGTATTGACGCTGCGGCTTGAGCTTTGCCAGGACTATTGTCGGCCGCAATAGCGGAGGTTTTCGAAAACTGTCCAAACGAAACTCCTATCGCGATACATGAGGAAAGAAGAAGATCTTTGCGCATAGACACCTCCATCAATATCGTCCATGACTTGTGTACCGGGAGTTCAGTTCAATCACCTGCCCCCATCTTGTAGCCGACTCCATAGACGGTCGTAATGATGGATGATTTGTCTGGAGAGTCCAGATGCTTGCGTAAATGGGCTATTTGCCCTCGTATCGCAGTGCTTCGAGGCGACCCCCGCCCGATGGCTGCGGTCAATTCCGCTGCTGTAAAAACTCTGGAAGGCTGTTTAATTAGGAGTTGCAACAGGCGAAACTCCGTTGGCATCAGAGAAACATCTAGTCCTGCCTTGCGAACTGTATGACTTTCGAGGTTTATTGTCACGTCATGAATTTGGAATATTTTCTGATTAATGGTCTCCGTCCGGCGCAGCCTGGCATTGATTCGCAAGGTAAGCTCTTCCAGTGCAAACGGTTTTGTCAAATAGTCATCAGCCCCGGCACTAAAACAGACGTCCTTCTCGGCGATCGTATCTTTGGCAGTAATAATGAAAACAATGGCACTCCCTCCCACCTCGCGGTACTTTCGGCAGAGCTCCAGTCCATTCATTTGAGGAAGCATCCAATCGAGCAATAAGACATCAAAATTACTGGACCTTAGCTGCTCCCATGCAGTCTCGCCATCATGAACTACTTCTACTAGATGTCGTTTCCTGGTAAGCCAACCAGAAATAAGCCTTGCCAGGTCCATCTCGTCTTCCACCAGCAAAATCTTGGACATCAACGTGACCCTTCAATTTAGATACAGCGTCGACAAGTTGAGGAGCCTTCGGCGGTGAGTCATATTCATATGGCGTCCGCAGGTCATATAGAAGCTAATTGGCGAACATCAAATACGAGATTCGCTGGTCCTATCCGATATAAGCCTATAAAGAAATGGTGTGGAATTGGTGTGGTGGATTTATCAATCAGCCTGCCGTGGGCGAGGTTGATGAAATGTTACGATGAAGGACGTGCCTTCACCTAACTTACTTTTTACAGTTATCACGCCGCGATACCGATCAACAATAGCTTTAACTATGGAAAGTCCCAGACCATTACCACCAGACGTATAAGATCTGGCTTTATCAGAACGCCAGAATCTGTCAAAAATCTTCGGAAGTTCGTCTTCACTTATACCAATGCCAGTGTCCCGAATCTCGAACTGAATTCTATTTCCCACTCGACTGGCATGCACCAAAATAGACGCCCCTGCCGCCGAGTATGCTATGGCATTTTTGTTGATATTACCTAAAATCAGTTTGAGATCTTCTTTTCTTGCTTTTAGGGACAATGTTGGATCATCGACTGAGCATTCGATCTTAATATCTTTGCTTGCTGCAAGTACTTCTAAGTCTTCGCTTAATTCGCTAAGAAGTTCCGCGACATTCACAGTCCCTAAAACTCGTTCTGGTAACTCATGTTCCGACTCGGCTAGACTTAATAGATCAGCAATAGTACGATTCATTTGATTGGCCGCATCGAGTATCAGTTCGATATTTTTTTTGTGTGTATCACTCAATCCATCTGAGTATTTCAGCGCCACAGCACAATTCGTCTTTATTGCCATGATCGGACTCTTCAGCTCGTGCGATGCATCCCCGGTAAATTCGGTGAGTTTTCGAATACTTATTTCCACCGGTTCTAGAGCTTGCCGCACTAGCCAAACCACTGCTATTCCGCTAACTATGAGAGCAAGTGCCGTGCCGATCCCTAAACCTATCAACAAATTGCACTTGTAGTTATCTGCATCGGCAAGTGAGATACAAACACGTAAATAACCTATTAATTGCCCGTCTCGCTCAACTGGTCGAGTCAGTATCAAGACATGCTGTGGTTTCTGTGTTTCGAATGTGGCGCTTTTGTCAAACGGTACCGAGATAGTAAGTAAACCCTTCGTTGCCAGTAGTTTCTGTTTTGCATCGAACCACAGTAAGGTAAGATCGCCTGTTTGATTATCTTTCCAACCATGTGATCTCATCAGATCCGGTATCGCGTCGTCAGGCTCATCCTCCTCTATTGAACTTATTAACGCATCGCTTAGAACACGCAATCGCTGGCGTTTTTCGCTGTCCGTATTGTGAGTGACTGCTGAAAATACTGCGACTGAGAAAACACCTAAAACCAATACAAATACGGAAGCATTCACAACCATCAAACGCCGGGCGGCTTTCTTAAGCATTAGTCTTCAGCCGATATCCCATTCCGTACACAGTCTCTATGATGTCTCGCGGAGCACCAACGGAAACCAATTTATTTCTCAACCCTTTGATGTGAGTTTTAATGACGTTATCGCTAGTAACCTCGTCATCATTCCAGAGCCTCTCAACTAGCTCATCTTTGCTATAGGTACGCAGTGGATTGCTGAGAAAATGAGCTAGCAAGCGATATTCTGTGGGCGTCAATTCAATGGGAATATTTTGGTAAGAAGTCACGCATGTGTTTAAGTCCAGAGACAGATCTCCCAGGGTGAGCAAGGGCTGCCGCGACTCTGCTCCGCGACGCATAACGGCTCTAATACGCGCAGTTAATTCCTCAAGTTCGAAAGGTTTGGCCAGGTAATCGTCGGCTCCGCAATTTAGCCCCATGATCTTGTTGGCAGTCTTGCTACGAGCTGTGATCATGATGATTGCGGACTTGCATCCGGCCTGGCGCAACTTCTGACATACCGTCATACCGTCAATTACCGGCAGCATCAGATCCAATAAAATGAGGTCGTAATTAACTTCCAAACCGAGCTTTAGCCCCACTTCTCCATCGTAGGCAAGTTGCACCAAATTATGTTGATTCTCCAAGTCCTGCTTTAGAGGCAAGGAGATTCGATCGTCATCTTCAATAATTAGTACTTTCATATCTTAAGATCATAGTTCAATCTATGATTTTGGCCAGGGTGGTCCACACCAGTTCCACACCTCTGCGCCTTACAGTGCTTTAAGATTTCTCATTGAGATTCCAGACGGACCGGATTCCACTGCATTACACAACCGAGTAAAAGCAACTCGATTCTAAAGCGCTTAGCCTTGAAGGCTTTGTGTTCCACCTCGGCCTCACTCTTCCGGTGTAGTGAGAAAATTTTTCAGCAGCACACTGGTCAGGCGATAACTCGATTATCGTTATCGGTGTGCTCTTTGGCTAAGACGAGCTTTCGGCTTCGCTTCCAGAGTTCCAGTGCCACCACTTTAGCTTCCGCTCTATTTCATTGTGGGAGGTTCGGACTGATCATTCGTTTGACACGTTCCTTCAGTCGAGATAGCAATTTGGGATCGCCCGATTGTTGCAAGCCCGCTTCTAATTGATTGTATTGCTCCAACAATTTGTGAAACTCGGAATGCAAGTGAGAGTATTCCTCTTCGAGCTTGCAATAACGCTCTTCCTTGTAGCGAATGACTTCTTCTAGATGCTCCATCATCACATCAGGGTGATCCTGCACCAGGTAGATCGCCATTTCCATAAGATCTCGTTGAGGGCTGCGTGCCGTGGTTGAGGCCGGATGCCTTCTGTAGAGATAGAGCGGTTCTTTTAGTTGCTTAAACTTGTAACCTTTTCTGCAGGCTTTCAGGAAGAAATCAGAGTCATCGCCAACTCGCCAACGCGGATTATATCCACCAATGGCGTCAAACACGGTGCGTCTATAAAGAAGGCAGATAAGCGCCCCGCCCGTTCCGGTTACGATTCCCGAGACAGACCACTCGGGCGAATAGACTTCGTCGCGATCACCAAACATTTTGACGGCCGTGTACACTCCACCCAGAGACGGGTCTTGCAATAACACGCTAACTGTTTTTTCCAGGTACGAGGGATCAAGCAAATCATCGGCATCCATCGGCAGAATCAGCTCACCGGTGGAATTTTTTACACCTACATTTCGAGCGTTGGGCGCAGTGGATTTTTCCGCCTGAGTTATGATTCGCAACCGATCTTGCGGAATGGCTTTAAGCACCTCTTCGGCCGGACGCGATTTCCCCGGATCAAAAACTACAACTACTTCAACGTTTGTATAAGTTTGAGCTAAGACGCTGAGAACAGCTGCTTCCAGGTATTCCTCGTGAATGTAGTAGGGAATTACTATTGAAACAAGCGGTCCGTTCATAAACAGCCCTATAAATGAGATGGAATATTATACCGTCTCAAATGTAGCATTGGACTCTGTTATGATCTCCTGGCGCCAACGAGGCGACGGGAACCGCCCGAAGCGACCAGTAAAGAGTTGTTGGACAGTCGAGTTAAAGGAAGCAAACGTGAGAAGGCGGGTTCTGGTAACAGGTGCGGACGGATTTATCGGGTCTCACCTCTGTGAATTGTTGGTACAACGCGATTACGACGTTAGGGCTTTTGTTTACTACAACTCATGGGGCACATTGGGAAATCTGGAGCACTGCGATCCGGAACTGCGCAAGTCGATGGAAATTGTTAGCGGCGATGTTCGGGACTATCACAGTGTCAAACAGGCTCTTACCGGTTGCGATGCCGTTTTTCACCTTGCGGCGTTGATCGGCATTCCATACTCCTACCAGGCACCAGCCTCTTACGTCGATACGAATATTGGCGGCACCCTGAATGTTTTGCAGGCTGCCCGCGAACTTGGCACCAGCAAAGTAATTCATACTTCCACCAGCGAAGCTTACGGCAGCGCGCTGTTCGTACCCATCACGGAAGAACATCCGCTGCAGCCCCAATCACCTTATTCAGCAACAAAGATCGGCGCAGATCAGCTCGCCTTGTCGTACTTTAGATCTTTTGGCACACCGGTATCGATAGT
Source organism: Candidatus Obscuribacterales bacterium (assembly GCA_021732565.1). Classification (GTDB taxonomy): domain Bacteria; phylum Cyanobacteriota; class Vampirovibrionia; order Obscuribacterales; family Obscuribacteraceae; genus JAKFUT01. The sequence continues at coordinate 36,379 of JAKFUT010000062.1, read as the reverse complement.
GCGTCCATTCAATACGTACGGGCCGAGGCAATCTCCACGTGCGGTCATTCCTGCAACAATCGTGCAGATCGCCAGCGGAATGCGTTCAATTAAGTTGGGTTCGCTTCACCCCACACGAGACTTTAACTACGCTGTCGATACTGCCCGCGGATTCATTGCCGCAGCCGAAGCCGAAAACGTGGTGGGTGAAGTGATAAATATAGGCAGCAATTTTGAGATTTCCATTGGCGATACAGTGAAGTTAATTGCCGAGATTATGTCGGTCAACGTTCAGATAGAAACTGATCAATTACGAATCCGCCCTGAAGCCAGTGAGGTGGAACGATTGTGGGCAGACAATTCCAAGGCCAGGAAGCTACTGGGATGGGAGCCGGAGTATGGTGGTAAAGATGGATTTGAACGGGGCTTGCGCAGCACCATCGAGTGGTTCATGAAGAATACGGAGATAAAATCTGAGAAAGCAGCGGTTTATCACGTATAACAGTTCGTCAATCGATTGAAATCGGCTTGCACCGATGTAAGTACCGCAATCCTTCCTGACTTTTCTTGAGCCACGAATCGACAAACAGTCTCAGTTCAAGCAGGCCGCGAATCAGATGCGCGCTTTGAGAAGGTCCACCATCTGCCGAACATGATTAACGCCTTGGGGGTCCGACCCGATATCCTCAGCTCGATCAAGACAACGATAGGCCTCATCTAAATTAGAGTCGACTGCATAAGCTCGGCCAAGATGCAGCCAGCCGTTGAGATAGTACGGGTTTATTTCAACGGCTCGATGAAGATGCTTCTTAGCCTCTTCAAGATTTCCCCACTGGAGCATCAGACTCCCAATATTTCCCATAGGCCATTCAAAATCGGGGTACTCTTCAATGAGGTTCTCGAATGTCTCTCTGGCTCCCGCCAGGTCACCGGAAGCCATCTCATTGAATCCCGCGATATTGGCCTGCACCGCCAGCATCGGCACAGGGTGCCGGGGAATCTTGCTTCTCAAATATCGAAGTGCCTTCTGCCCTAGCGGACCGTCATGTCCGTCGACCTCAATAGCAAGTTGAAGAGCGTCTCTAGCTTGCTCTGTCCACCCGACATCTTTGTAGCGGACACCCAAATCGTAATATTCCTCTGCCGTCAGATTTGCCGGCACATCAGAAGGCGGGGCTACATTGGGCTGACTGAGCAGACTGTTTATCATCCCCATACACTTAGACAATTCCTCGTCAGGTACACCGAGATTCTTCAGCTGCTCCATGGCTGACTCCAGTGGATTGCCAGTTGCCGTGCGCTCTTCAGGACTCTGTGTCAGCATCTTCAGAAACGCATTCGCCAGGGCTTGTCCTGCTGCGAAGGCTTCATCCGAGTGTGGATCGCCATCGGAATCCGGCTCCGGCTGACCGCGGGTGGCCGCCTCCATCGCTTGCGCTTCCAATCACATCAAGGAATAGACCGCCGCCAGTCTTGAATACTCCTCTGGTTTCAAGCCTTCCGGAACCTGCTGCGGTGGCACTGACATCTTTGCTCTCCTCTCCTGACGAACATATTCTAACAAGACACTTTCTGTAAGCCAAAGTATATAGCGGACACGTTGGAAACAACGGGGCTAACATATGATTACGGACGGAAGCCAGCGAAGAACCGGAGCCGATTATACTGTGGGGACTGACTAATGCCTGTTGTTTCGCGTGTTCAAAATGGAACTTCCAATGAGACGTCGCACCATATCAACGTTTCAATGATTGCACATCAAATTCAGAATTTATTGACCAGCATCCCGGCACGGGTCTTTCTACGGCGTTCAACGCCAGAAGCCGACGTTATTAGAGGAAAGATGCATGACAAACGTCAACAACAAACAGAAGCTCAACTACAGGAGAATATCCTTCGCTTTCAACTCACCCTGGCAAATGACGCCGACACTGCTGACAATACTCTGACATTGTTGTCCAAGAGCGCTAGTCGACGTGTGGTGATGCGAGTGGCGGATCACCCGAATTGCCCGGAAACCGTAATGCAAATGCTTGCAATCCATCCGGACGCTGAGGTGCGGAGTGCCCTGGCGGAGAACGTCAACCTGTCACACTCAGTTATGAGCCTGTTACTGACAGATTCGGATACCACCGTGCGGCACCGCCTGGCAGAGTCATACGCCGCCCCCCGCAACATCTTGCTCGCTCTGACAGAGGATGAAAATCCCTATGTCGCCTGTCGCGCAGCAGAAACATTAAACCGTTGCCGCACCTAACTAAATTTTCGATCCAACGTCCAAAACACCCTGTCCAAGCCAACCCGCCATCACCAGCCAATCAAGGTGGTGTCGAGTTGGCTTTTGCAGTGCTCTCACGCCGAGCATGCGCCGAGGACGAGCTTACTCAGAACTCTTTCAGAGAAGAAAAGCAGCACGGAAAAGCCCGTTAGAATCAGAGTCTGTTAACGGGCGCCCCATAAATACCTCATTTCCAAATGAAGTATTATGCCGGAAGATCTGCACTGACGCTTTTATAGGTTGATCATGTAATCGCGTCGAACGCGCGGATCCGTCAGTTCGTTTATATCCATTCTGACGCAATTGACAGCCTGAAAATCGCTTCCGCGAAGAATAGACAGGGTAACTTGGGTTCCTGGCGAGCCCACGATTAAATCAAATACTTCGTCTTTAGAAAGACCTGCGGTAGGAATACCATCGACGGCGACTATTTTGTCGTAGATGCGTAATCCCTTTTGGTCAGCCGGAGTACCAGGGAAAACCTGGTTTATAACAGGCGGATGACCCATTGAGGCTATGAACTTAACACCAATAATGCCTACAGACGACTGAACCTGCGCGGCGAGTGGTTTTGATAGAGAGTCGTCGGCGGCCCTTCCGCTAAGACCGTCCTTCGCCTTCCCGTATCGACCGCCAAAAATCGTCTTTCCTTTTAAAGGATTGCTCGGATGATGGCTTTCAGTCCGTTGAATATTGCCGGTTAGCGGTCCTCTAGGCTTTACTGGTTTCTCTTCCGAGTGAGAAGTATCTAGCTTAGGTTCCGCTAGCTTGTACGTGGCTGAGACATCTTCGGTAAAACCAGGCAAAACGCTAGTAAGAACAAGAGCAGCGGCTATGGCCGTTTGGCTGATGACTCTTTGTGGTGTTTGCTTCATTTTGCCGTATCCCCAGTGAACGCCCTACTTTAAAACTTATACGAAAAGCTCAAAAAGTAGACGGCCCTTTGATGAGCTAGTTCCCCTAATTCATCTTTCAGCACTCCCATTATTCCACCGAATCCTTCTGTTCACACGGGGATAAACACGGTGATGACGGGGAAGTAAAGAATTTCTACTGATCTGCCAAAAAGATTATCAATTGAACCCAACTCTTGGTGACACAGGCGGGACGCACGAACTAAGTGTCACTTGGTCCAGTGCGGACTACATCTCACACCAAACCATTACACTGGTTTGTGGAATAGTGTAATGGTTTGGTGTGCGTGCACCCGCTTGAGTTGCTAAAAGTAGTTGGATCTGTGTCGTCAATTACAATTCCAGGTTTTTTTTCCGGAGGCTCACCGTCTCGGTCCAGGCGACTTGCCCATATTGATGATTGAAAGAGGCGGACCGGGTTCGGTGCCCGCTTGAACTTTATAGCTTGTCGTGGTATCACGTGGGCACTATCTGGAGGCTATGACTGTGACCGTAAAAATGACCCTGGACGAAGCGCTTCGCGAAACATTGGATGACCATCAAATGTCGAAATACGAGGCCGCAGTAATTCATGAGTTAGTCCTCGCCGATGGAATTCTTGATGCTCATGAAAAGGAGTTACTCCAAACAGCCCTGCACGAAAATCATTTTGATGATAAAGCACTCAAGATATTGCAAGAGCTGATTCTGCGAGCAGACGCCATCAAGCAATAGCCAGTCCATCTCTTCATTTTCACCGCAGCCAGACCTGATGGACTGGTCCCTGACCTGCCCATTTTTCGCATGACAATAGGGAAACCGCGCTATATTATTTGAATGGGGCGAGCCACCGGTATGGCGAAGAGAGTAAGCAATGAGCGCTAACGACGCCGACGATGGCGATCAGGAGTATAGACCGGATGGCACCGTTTCAAGCAAAGTCGTGCGAGCACAAATTGTAGGATTGATTGCCCGCCACGCTATGACAGGAGCCCCCTGGCATGAGATATGGGCCAGGCCTATGAAGGCTCACGGCATCAGCGTTCAAGAGATTGAGTCTGAGATCAAGAAGCGTATCGCCAGGTCTCTGGTTGCCTCTACAGTCGTTCCCGTTTTACGCGGACCTTCCGAAAGCCGGCTAGCCATAGCTGTCCGGTCGGTGTGGCTCATCAGTGTAATCGTGTCCGTCTTCGTTCCTGTTTTCATATGGGTTGTCGTTGGGGTTCAAGTTGTAGTCGGTCTGTTTCTATTGGTCCGAAGTCGACAAAATAGCTTCAAAACCATCCATGACTTCAAATTGGGCATTCTGTTGCTGGTTTGCACAGTGATATGTGTAGGCATCAAGCTCATGCTCAAGTAATCTTCCGTCAACAGGCCGTAGCGCAACTTCTCAACCGCAGGTTCGCTGAACCACCAGTCAGACTCTCTATAACGGGCGATATGGTCAAGGAGGAAACATGCCACTGGCGGTATCTTCTTTCCCACATGACGACATCATCTTCGGTCAGTCATCTAAAGTGCCTCGGCACAGTCTTGACTAGCCAAGACTGTTGGTAAGACAGGGACGGTCGAATTAAGGCATGCTAGACTACGCAACTATGCTGAAGCTTGGTTTTGATGCCACCAGATTTGGTTTTGACTTGCTGGATGCAGTTGAAATGGCCTGCACTCGCGGTCTAGCATCGGTCGAGTACACATTTGAGCCCTTCGATGTTGCGGATAAGGCTGCCAGAAAACTGAGCGCGCCAGAAAAAGAGTATTTGCAAACAGTCGATAATAAGAGAAAACAACTCGAAGTCGAAATCGCATGTCTTAAGCTCAACTATCCTTTGCAAGCACTCAATAAAGTTTCTGTGAAAAATTTTCGCGGAATGGTAGAGAAACTCACGCTGGTTGCACAGGCAATTGGCTGTTCGCGATTACTCTTCTATGTGGTGCCCGGTCCCGAAGAAGACTGGAAAGAGCACCTTGAACAAGCTCTGGCACCAGTGCTGTCTCTGGTGAATAAGGCTGGTATCAAAATGATGCTTAGTCTGTCGACACCACCATGTTTTCGCGGTCGCTCCTTGCGTGGATGGCGAAGCACTGAGCCGGGCGAATGGCGCGAGTTGCTGGCAGCGATGCCTCAGCTCGCCTTGAGTTTTTCGGCGGCGGACTGCGCCTGGCAAGGCATAGACTACCTTCGAATTCTTTCTGGCTTGATATCCGCCATTGAACACGTTGAAGCGCGCGACGTCGAAGTAAACCGTGTTCTGCTGGCAGATACCGGGCTGTTCGGTCCGCTCTGGTGGCGCTACAAATTGCTCGGCCGCGGGCAAATTGACTGGCGTCAGTTTATTGAAGCGCTAAAGCTGTACGATTTTAATGGCACTGTATCAATCCAACTCGATGACGAATTCACAGCCGACGAATTCGAGGATCTTTCCGAAGCTCTCGACGCCAGCGTTAAACTCCTTGCCCCACTAATAAAATACTAAATAGCGCAGGTGAACCCGTGACGACCGTTTATCTGTACAGCCATACACATTGGGACAGGGAATGGTATCAACCATTCGAAGTTTTTCGACTGCACCTTGTGTCTGTTGTCAAACGAATAGTGCAGGATCTGGAGCAGGGAACACTGTCTCGATTCTATCTAGACGGGCAGGCTGTGGTTCTTGAAGACGTATTGGAATTGGAGCCAAGCCTGGCACCACGAATAACCGCACTGATGCAACAAGGCGAACTGGCAGCAGGCCCGTGGTATGTGCTGCCAGATCAAATGCTCGTTGCAGGAGAGAGTCTGATCCGCAATTTGAAGCTCGGCATTGCAACGGTCAAACCATTCGGAACTCCGGCTCTCACCGGGTACAGCCCCGATACATTCGGCCACAGTCAGGATCTTCCTCGCATTCTCAACGGGTTTGGAATTCACTCGGCATTCGTCTGGCGCGGAGTTCCGCAGCTCCCGCGCGGGCCGCTGTTCTGGTGGGAAAGTCCTGATGGTAGCCGTGTATTGGCCTGGCATTTTTCCCGGGGATACTATCAAACTTTATTGCATGAGGTCCAGGGAGACGCGGCATCACGGGCGGTGCAAGCGAGTGAACAGCTATTGCCGCTGGTGTCAACCAAAGAACCAGCCGACGGAACATCAAGTTTATATTCCGATTTGATTGAAGGTGCACTCTTCCCCTGTGGCGCCGATCACACAGCGCCACCAGCGGATATGACAGCGCTCATTGAAGCAATGAATGCAATCGACGGATTGAATGTTAAACAGATTCAATTGGTAGACTTTGCCGAAGAAGTAAGAGCGCGAGTAACCGCAAAACCTACCGTGATATCACTGATTAGTCGCGAACTGAGAGACAATTGCGCGACCAAACTATACTGTAATGCGTTTCTTTTACCAGGAGTTCTTTCAACACGGTTGTATCTCAAAAGAGAGAATCGAATCGCCGAGTATCGGCTGGCACGATTCGCCGAGCCACTGCTGGCAATACTGCATTCAGTCAATTATCTGGAATATCCTTCAGCAGCATTAACTTATGCCTGGAAATTACTTTTACAGAATCATCCCCACGACAGCATCTGTGGATGCAGCGTGGATTCAGCTCATGATGAAATGGTCAATCGGTCGGCAAAGTTGGCGCAAATACTAGAGGCCCTATCAGATAAGGCTTGCGCAGCCATCTCCGATGTTGATGAATCTAGCCCTCTAGCGCCGAATGATCCCGACAGAGTACCAAATTGTATTGTGGTGGCAAATCCATCCGGGCGAGTTTGCAGCGCTCCAGTTCCCTTCACTTATTTCGCGCCAGCGGGAGCACAAATAACATTTCCTTCCGATAGTGTTCAGTTGCGCAGCATGGAATCGAGCGAGGAACTCTTTTCCGGTTGGGGTAGAATTCCCTATTATAAGTTCGCGGATAAGTATCAGGGATGGTGCTGGTTGGAGAACATACCCGCTCTCGGGATCAAGAGCCAGCCCTGGTTACACGATGGAAGTGCAAGTTCCCGAGACAAATCAAAGGAATCAGATTCAGCTCAAGTAACAACGAAAACACGGTCCATCGACAATGGGCTTATGCGTGTATCTATAAACGCCAAGGGCCTGATTCGAGTGATGCTTCGCGGCGAAACAGACGAGCCACGAAACTTCTCCCTCGGTCATTTCATCAGCGATGTGGGAGACGGTGGCGATACATACAACTTCGACCCGCTCGAAAACGAGCACCCAATTATGGCGGAACTCAAATCCGTGGAAATTGGAGCCGGAGGTCCGCTTGTCGGTTCGCTAATACTGGGCTATGAAATTAAAATTCCGGACGGCTGTGTTGAACACAAGAGCAAAGATGGCCAGATTTCTTTCAGACGCAGCTCTCGCAAGATTACCCATCATATTAAGACAGAACTGACGTTGAAACGAGGCGGCCGACTTTTGTATTTTGATACAAGCTGGACCAACGCATCAAAGGACCATCGTCTGGAGATCTTGTTTAACACCGGCAACGCTATTAAGACTACATACTCGGAGAATCATTTCAGCCTCGTAAAGAGAATTCACGGTCCTTCACACGGCAAGGCGGCCCAAGAACAACTACCCGTAGCCCGCGGATACGAAGCTCTTCCTGATAAATTCCCAAACCAGCGATTCGTTCTGGCTAATGGCCAGATCTTCTTGAACCAGGGACTACCTGAATACGGGGTAGAGGGGCAAGAACTTTCGCTCACGCTGCTTCGCTCTGTAGGCATTCTTTCTCGAGGTCCATTGAGAACGAGGGGCGGTGGTGCGGGACCACACGTTGTTACCCCCGGAGCTCAGTGTCTCGGACTCAACCGCGCTTCTTACGCCTGGGCACCACTACCGGTGCCTTCTAAGGGCAAGAAAGAGCTTTTTGATCGTATCCCGGACGAGATAATGTCAGAGGCCTACGATTTGGCGGAAGAGTACGAAGCTGAATTTCTCGTCGGATTTAGCTCAACGAACGAACAAAAGAACAATAACGTCGATTGGAGTGCAGACTCCCTGTTTCAAACGGAGAACCCGTGTGTGCGAGTCGTTGCACTCTACTGCGCGGAGGATGCGGGTATCCAAAACATGTATTTGCGATTACTCAATATTTCCGAAAACGCTCAGTTCACTAAGATTTTCATAGGCCCCAAAAATCTAATTGCGCGTGTCTGTGCCTTAAACGAGGACGGACTGAGCACTCTGCCGCTCTATCGCGAACCATCCGGCAAGAACTATGTCGAGCTGGCATTCACTCGTAATCAACTTCACACGATAAAGCTATCACAGACTTAGCAGAAGAGCCTCGCTCAGAAACATTCCTGCAGAACTCCTCGATTGTTTCAAAATAATTGCAGACCAAGTGCGATTTCCTCATAGTTGGTCATCAGTGTTGGCACAACCTGGAGCAATTGTCATCGAACAACATGCTGTTAGTCATTAACGAGCGAATAAGCATTGACGCTGATGTTTCGCGTCGCTAAAGTCAACCTCAACATCCAGCCACAAATTCACTACGAGCCCGATTCACGGGACTCTTGAGGAAGAGAAATGAGTACCAACGACCAGCCTCTTGAACTTGAGCCCCTCGAAGCTCTAAAAGAAATTGGAAAGAACCATTCCACGTTCAGCCGGGTAAAGAAGTTGGCACAGAACGTCCCGCTAATGGCCGGACTAATTGCTACCCTGCTTTTCACGGCACTAGTCCAAACTGCCCCCTATACAGTACCTGCACTGGCCTGGGCGTCGTTCTTTTTGGATGCACTTCTGATACTTGGTTCTGCCAAGCTGACTAATAACTATATTGTTTCGCTCGACGGCCGGTCCAGAGAAAAAGTAAATTTCAGCTGGAATGACGCAATCGGTGCCATGGTGTTCACCTTCGGTGTAATCGTACCTATCCTAATCGCTTCGTGGCTGGTCATCTCCAGCTTATTCGGAAGCTGCAACCTCATATCGTTGGTTTATCTGATGTGTCCCGTGGCAAACTTTATTGCTTGGGAAGAAATGAAGAAGGGATTCAATCGATTCCCCGTGCTCTGCCGGTTTTTAACAGGATTCGGACTTACTAGTCAGACAGTTCTGTGCGCCATCGCTGCGGAAATCACTTCACGTATAGGCCTCTCCGCGATCTGGTTTCCGGTATTTATTCTAATACCATATGCGGTGTCAACTGTCCTCGCAGTGAAGATTTGGACAACGGCCGGAGTGTCTCTGGCAAGGACGGCAACAGCATTTGCAATTACGGTTGTAGTCGCCTCCCTTTGTCTGTGTTGCTTGTGGCCGCAAATGAGGGACATCTCGCTGCCGGCCAGGCTCATGGCGCTGTCATCGGGGCACCCGCAACTGCGACGTCTGGCCTTAAGCTTAACCGATCAGCAAGATGCAATTTCAGTGGAGAATCGACTGAACCCGAACCGATGCCGAGCAGACAGTCTAATTGCACCCAGCTTTAGCACCTGCCAGGACGCCTACTATTTGCTCACGGGAAACTCGCCAGACATTCCGAACGAAAGCCCCGGCGACACAGACTTAAACATTGGAGCTCCAATCGTCGGCTTGAAGGATGGCGAAGAAAGCCAGCGGTCTCTTCTGCGGTGGGAATTAGACGCCAAACGATCAATTGCCAATTTCGAGTGGGCATTTGAATTTACCAATGAATACAAGAGAGAAACCCGATTGGAAATAGAGCTACCCACGGGAGCGGTGATTTCACACATAGAGTTTCTTCCTGCACACCAGGAATCCGGAGCAAGACCAAAAGAACCTGAATCAAACTCGCCCGGGAAAACAAAGTTCGGCTCCAATTTGTCCGTGCAACACGAATACGTGAGTCGAATTGCCAACTGGGAAGGGACAGCAGCAGTTATAACCATGTTGACACCGCAACGCGCAATTCTTCGAGCCACCACAGCAGGGGCCACCAAAGTGATTCTTCATATCGTAGCCCCATTCTTTGCCACGTCCTCTGACGAATTACATGGTGTTCGGTTGCCGGCACTGGCGGACTCCACTGTGGCCATCACCACAACCGTGATAACGAAGACCATTGGCAGCAGGATCCGCAATTTTGAAGCAAAAGTAGAACAAACAACGAAATCGAAAGCGATTGGGAATAACAAGGCAAATGCAAAAACGCTAGCAGCAGAATCGGGTGACAGACCCCATGCCCCCTCACCAGGAGACACGGTTTATTTCACTTCCAAGTCTTCGCTTGCGATGATAACGAAAGAAGGACGCGCGCAGACCACCGATGTCGAGCGATCACTTTTCAAACAACCTGAGCATAATCTTGTGTTGGCCATAGACGGTTCGGCAAGCAACGCCGACGCAAAGAGCACACTGCTAGAATTTTTTAAGAATCCGCAAAAAAAGATTCAGCGAGTCCTTATAGCAGATCCGCTTCACGGGATTCGTAATGTCTCACCGGAACAGGCTTTGGATGCGCTGCGGAAGGCGAAATTTCATGGCGGTGATAACAATTGGGAACTGCTGGCAAGTGCAGTTTCGATCGCCAGGAACAATCAATGCGATGTGCTTTGGATTCACCCACCAAAGCCTTGGAGTGAGACCGGAATTTGGATTGCAAGAGAAGGCTACGCCAAGAGTTGCCCTTATGACCCGGGGGCGCTATCTGCCGGGTCTGTGCAAATCTATGACTTCCAAACGCGGCCAGGCGGCAATGAGATACTCGAGCGCATACACGCATCGCAGCAATCTCCACCGCCTTTCACCACAGTAACTCGTACGATGAACGGCATGCTTCCAGACTTAAATAGAGTGTTTAGTGATTGGTCAGCTCAGTTTCCAGAATACTTTACCTTCAAAATCGCCACCGATAATCGAAGCATGGAGGCGAAAAAACATCCATCAGATATGGCAGTACTGGCGTATCAAAATGAGCTGTCGAGTCTACTAAAATCGGATAAGCATCTGGCAGAACAATATGGCGCCAAGCACCACCTAATTAGCGCTTGCACCGGCGCCGTAGCGGAGAGAGGGGGAGGGGCGCCGTCATCAACCGACGAACCCATGCCCGACAGGGAACTAGCACCCAACGATTTTCCGACAGCTATCACATTCGGAATCAATACCTTTAGCGGCCCCAGAGTGAATCCTGTGGGTGAGTTGTCGGGGCTATTGAATTTTTCGCGATACTTACTGGGTGTGGGATGGGTGATTTTAGGTGGCGCAATCATGTATAAGGGGGTATCCCACTCCAATGTGAAGTCGCAAAGACGAGCCCGCTGCATTCTTGGAACACTGTTTCTCATCACCGCCTTAGCTACAGCTCCAGTGATCACAGCCACCATAGACTGGCTCGATTATCTGGACGCCCACGGACCTCTGTTTATTCCGTAGAACTATTGTGACGCACTTCAGCAGTTCCTATTGAATCACGGGGCTTTATTGCCCCCTTTCAGTTCTTTGATACGAGCGGAGACCTTACTGGCTTCTACTTTGTCATTCATCATGAGCAAATGCTTCTGGTACTGTTTCAGAGCTGACATCAAGGCGTTCGGATTGGGATCGTTTTCTTTTTCCAGTGCCGCAATCGATTTCTTGTACATTGAGTGTGCGTCGTTGGTCTTCCCTTGCATATCGAAAACATCAGCTAGAGCGATGCTTTTCAGAGCAATATCGGTGGGTTTTATTGATGAATCCTTCTCAAAAACTTTAAGTGCATGAGTAAACAACTCTTCTGCTTGAGGGAATGCTCCCTGGTCGTAATAGAGACCGCCGGCATTATATTGCACCCTGGCCAGCTCCATGCTCTCCGCACCGGAATTCTTCTCAATGATGCGCAAAGCATCTTTGAACAATGGCTCTGCCGGCTGATACTTGCCCTGCACGCAGAAGAACTCGGCAAAATGTGCTTTATCTTGCCCGAGCTTCTTATTGTCGAGCCCAAGCTCCGCAGCCTCTATGTCGATAGCCTTTTGATAAAGTGGTTCAGCAGGGGCGAAGTCGTCTTCATCAGCATAGAAATCAGCGTAATTGTTCAGTGTTCTCGCCAGTAGCTCTGAGGCTTCTTTCCGCGTGATCGGCGGAGTCGGTTTCACTGTCTGCTCAGCCGAAGATTTCTCTTTCTCAGGTTTAATCGGCACAGTTTTTTTTGATTTCTCATAAACAACCTCGAGAACATCGACGGCTAATTGGTATTCAGCTGCAGCCTTCGACCGCCATCCCTTCTTTGCGTCATCGTCTGCATCAGCGCGGGCACGATACAGGTCTCCCAAATCGATATGGACCTGGCCAGCTCGTTCATGTTCCACGCCGTAGATTCCGGTCAATAACTCCAGTGCCCGTCTATAGGTTGCTTCTGATTCATCGTATTTTTCTTCTTGCTGGTATATAAGCGCTAAATTGTAGACGGTGGTCGCAAGCCTCTTATCGGACTTATCGAACTTTTCAGCCTCCTTCAAAGCCTGTAAAAAATTCTTTTCAGCCTCAGTAAAGTTCCGCCCTGAATAAGCCTTTTCCGCAGCTTGACTGAATTGCTCCCATTTTGTAGTAGCCAGTGCCGCCCCGCAAAACTGTGAGAGCGCCAGACCGATGGCAATGGCGTAAACTCGAAGAACCTTAGACATGATGTGGAGTTTCCTTTCGAGGTTTAGGGGCGCCATCAAAACGGTATTACCCTGATAGACCCGAATTCTTTCCTAAATAAGGATAAAATGGCAATAAAAGTCACATCAGGAATTCAGGACAGACAGGTGCGAGGGTAGGGAAATGACTAATCTCAACAGGGGCATATTTATCGGAATGGGAGTTGCCCTCTTAGTGTCGGGCTCAGTCCAGGCAAAACAGCTAAATCCCGATTCGCCTCTTCCGGTGGAGTTCCAATCTTCCATGGAAAGAGCGGCGCGGTCAATGAAATCGGGGAAGTACGATCGCGCCAAGCCGGTTATTGAGTCTGTGCTGGCTTCGAGCAATGACGTGCCTAAGTGTCTGGCTATAGCCGAATACACGGAACCCTATGCCTTTCCCATGATGGAAGCTCGCCGCGCTTGCCTCAACCGCGCCCTCTCCTTGTGTAGCACCCAGGAAGATTACCTGGTGGTAGCGCTGAAGTCGCGTAAGTATCAATTTTTCGAGATTACGAAATCAGCGATTACGGCGCTGATTCAGAGCGCCAAAACGGTTCCCGAACTTTATGACCTGGCCAGGAAGGCCCAGGAGGTGGCGCTCAACGATGTGGCGCACCAGGCGATGGAGAAAGCGTTTAGCGGTCTGAAGACCCAGGAAGATGCCTTTGCTTTTGCGGACCAGTGCAAATCCGTCGGACTGGACGATTTGCTGCGTAAAACTATCAAACAGATGATTGATGATGAGGATGAGGTGCTGGGTTTATGCGATCTCGTCTTGCAGACTGACAAATATCAACTAAGAGATCTGAGCCGCTACGCATTGAAGAAGGCGATGGACTACTGCTACACCAAGGGCGGCGTCGAAGAAATGGATCAGATTAAAGAAGTGGCCAGACGCATCAATGAACCTGATGTGATGGCTCGAGCCGAGTATTACGTGAAGAAAGGCAAACTGATTCAGAAAATGAAGGGCGACCAAGCAGCGTATCAAAGCAAAGTCCGGGCATGGCGAGAACAGAAAGACCTGGAAGCAGCCCGTGCCAGGGATGCAGCAGCAGCTACAACGGCAGCTGCTACCAAAGCCTCAGAAGCGACTGAGGCAGCCGGATTTGGCACGTCCAATCCGAAGACTCCCGGGGAACCTGTCGCCCCGAAGCGACCGAGCGACGGACTCTAAATTGCATTTTCTTCGCCCTCTTTTCTTACATAGACCTGCTTGTTCTTGGCCCGGGAGTACCGCTTCACACTGAATTTGACGGGTGCCTGATACGGCGCCGGTCGGTGCGGGCTTCGTCAACTGAAAAGCCCGTTGAGGTAGCTTTTTGATTGTTGCGCTTGGTCTGCCCGGTGGCCAATTCATTCTTCAATGCATCCCAATTTGGAAATCCGACGTTGAAGGCTCAAAAGACCTGTTGAATGTTTGGAAACCTCGACAGGATTGTGCGCGTCAATTCAGTCAGAAGGAAGGACATGGTGATGGATGTTCACGCGACTTCAAATCTGAGCTCACTTGAGCCTGAGCTACGAAAGTTCGCCTGACTCAGACCGCCGACGGGGGGAGAGCATAACGAGCTGAGGTTCAAGGGGTGTGTTCATGAATCCACCAATAACTCTTTTTTGCCTCTCTTCATTGGAGGCGGCTCCATCAAGCAGCTCACTCTTGCAATTACGCTTGATCGGCTTGACACCATGGCTGGAGTCATTCTGCATAGGCACGGGCTACAGGCGATATGGGCAGAGCCGTCAAAATCAGCGCAGCGGAGCAAGAAGGCAGCCGCGCTCAATTCGAGGACAACGTCGCGCCCATTAGAAGCGATCAGCTTCACCTACAGTTCGACCGTACCTCGCGTTGCAGCTGACTTGCTGGACTGGTCGGAGACGCAACTCGAAGCTTCAACTGCCCGATGCGGGCTGTCGGTGAATGCCCCTTTATGGGAAGTTGCGGGACCGACCGACGCACGGAACACTTCCACCGTTTACCAGACTGGTACATCGCTTGTCCACACAACAAATCATCTAAGTGTGTCGTCCCGTATTGCTGATGCTTTCCATTCTTGCAGGTCCCCCCGCCGGTAGTATACTTGTCGGCGGTACACCGGCATCGGCGGGCTTCGTCCGGAACCGCAAGCACACACGGGCAAATCGATTATGGATTTTGAGAATAGCAGTGTCTGCGATGAGTCGTAATAGTTAGAATCGCAGGAGCGATAGTCAATGATCCTTTTTAAGCGCCTCGCGCACGCTGTTTGTTATGTCACTGCATTTCCCTTTCTACAGAAGCCTTCTACAGAACAAGACCTGGCTGGATTATCCAAATATTTGCCGGTGGTTGGATTGATCATCGGCAGCGTTCTACTATTGGCGCAAGCGGCGCTGCACATGGTGTCATCACCTTATGCAGTATCGGCAGTGCTCATCGTAATCGTTTGGGTCGCGGTCACCGGCGGCATTCATCTTGACGGGCTAATGGACACTGCGGACGGCGTCTTATCGCATCGAAACCGCGAGCGAATGCTTGAGATCATGCGTGACAGTCGCACCGGAAATTTTGGAGCCATCACCGGCATTTTGCTCATACTGTGTAAGTATGCAGCGATCGAAAGTTCGTCCACAGCGGCGCTCTCCTGCGCACTATTCCTGGTGCCCGCCTGGGCGCGCTGGTGCGAAGTGGTGGTGATAGGATGTTATCCGTATGCTCGCGATGAGGGTATGGGGAGAATTTGGCACGATACCACCAGTGTGCCGAAGGACCTGATACTAGGGGCCATCTTCCCATTGATTGCCACTGGAATTGCTTGCCTTAGCTGCCAACTCACCGCGGTCATTCTGGTCACATGTGCGGCCACTATTTTGTGGGGCATTCTTGCATCCATATATATCTACTCCCAGCTCCACGGACAAACCGGAGACACCTACGGTGCTTCCGTCGAAGTTGCGGAAGCAGGAGGACTGGTGGCTTGTTCGGTGGCTGCAACCCTGCTCTGTTGCTGATCTCTTCTAACTGGTCCAAAGCCAAAGGGATAGCCACGGCACGTCGGACATATAGGGCGGCAATTCTCGGCTTTCATCGAAATCGTGAGCAACTCCCGACAAACACTCATGTGGGAGGTGCTACTTTGCTGTTGCAATGTTCAAATCTGCTTGCCCGGGAAAAATCGAACTCGGCTGAAGCTCTGATTCAGCGCCACAAATCGAATCTCGCTAGACCGTTTGATTCAAATCAACAAGGAATTTCTGCGGTGTATTCCGGTCTTACCGGAAACTCCTCCGAATTGCGAAATACCAGCATCGCCTTTCTTGGAACGTAGTACCCCGCCAGGTCTTCCACGCGCCGAATCAGCTCAGTTTGATACTCAAGATCGGCGACTTTCTCCAGTATCTTGTCTGTTGCATGTGCCTGAATTTCATTGAGCGGGTGTAGTGACGAGGAGCTCTTGCTGCAATCTTCGTCCACGCTCTGCATTTGATCGGCCCAGGGCATGGGGCACTCGCCGGCCAGGCAGCCAATGATGTCCGGCGTGATAGGCAGTTGTGTCAGCGCAGTCAATCCATAAGCAAAGATCGAACGATTGGAAGAATGCGTGGAGAAAGTGCGATGCGGTCCAACGATATTTGATGCCCACGCAATGACCAGCAAGCAACGCTCCCGTCGCTCTGGTCCACCGTAGGGAGCTGCGGAGAGATCCATCAGCCTGGCAAGCGATTCTGCCAAAGGCCGAGATAACGGGCTGTAGTATTCAATAACATCAAACTCCGTGCCGATTTCCTGCAAAAGCCCACGCAAAAGAAGCAGCGTAGAGGCCACGCCGGTGTAGTCGGAGGCCACCGTCATCGGCGTTCCGGTTAGATCGCGGGGGGAAGTCTCACTCAAGAGCATGGCTCCATACAATGAAAACACCCAATCTCTGATACCAGGGGAAGGTGAATCGAATTTCTCCAGGCGCCTCAGAACCCAACGGCGCAAAGCCACTTCACATTCTTCTTCTTCATTGCTCTTCAGTTTTTCAAGCTGCTTGAGCGCTTCTTTTGCACGGGGAAAATTGCGACCGATGCTATGACATACGGTGAGATTCAGCCACGTGTCGAAGTCTTCCTCCACCCCTGCAAGAAATTCAAAATGGGGAATGGCCTCAAGAAATCTTCGCATCTGCATTAAGGCAAATCCGAGTTCATACCTTATCATTCGTTCATCCGGATGCAAGTCGACACAGCGTGCCAGCAACAAGGCCGCAAGTTCGGGCTCTCGGGCATCAATGAATTTATAGGCCGCTTCAAAGAGAGTTTGCCCATCGCGGCATGAAGCCAGCAGGTCATATTTGGCAACCTTCTCAAGCAGGGTTGCAAGATCGGTTCTCCCGCTACGCTGGAGAATTTGTGAAAGCAGACGTATCGCGCTGCAATCATTCGGGTTCGCCAACCAGTATTCCTTCACTAGCACAAACGCTCCTGAGGAATCAGCCTCTCGTAAGAGCTCCTGAGCCTTTTCCAGGATTTCGGTGCCTCTGGTTTCTGTATGATTTTCTGACATGAATCCTGCCGGCTGCCATGAGCACACTGTTCACACTAAGATTCTAATGCCAAAGCCACCAGCAAGCGTACAGAACATGGGAATTTACCTCTTCAGCTTTTTCAGGTTACCACTCGCTTATACAATTGCTGAAAACCGGAGACATGCGCCTTAAAATAGAAGCGCCCTGCTTCGCCACTGCGGCAGAGCCTGCACGGAGCGCCGACAACACGGGATTGGGATATGAGCGAAAAAGTAAGAAAAACGATCATTGCTGGCAACTGGAAGATGAACAAGCTTCGGAATGAAGCTCAAGAGCTCGCAACCGCCATAGTTGCGGGCACGAAGGGGCGGGACAACTTGCCGGACATTCTACTGTGCCCCCCCTTCACCAGCCTGGACATTGTGGTACAGACGGCAAAGGATAGTGCGATACAAGTCGGCGCTCAAAATGTCGAGTATCACGATGCAGGAGCATTTACGGGCGAAGTTTCCCCGCCGATGCTCATTGATGCGGGGGTTACCCATGTAATTATCGGACACTCCGAGCGCAGGCAATTTTTCGGAGAAACGAACCAGACAGTACCGCTCAAAGTAAAAGCAGCCCTCGCCCATAAGCTAACGCCCATAGTCTGCGTCGGCGAGCTTCTTGACGAGCGAGAGAATGACCTCACCGACCCGGTGGTAAAGAGGCAGGTTGGTGCAGCGTTGAACGGTCTAACAGAAGATGAAGTGAAATCTGTAATTCTGGCCTACGAACCAGTCTGGGCGATCGGCACTGGACAAGTTTGCGAGTCTAAGGAAGCCGCGCGAGTAGTAGGGCTCATAAGAAAAACTCTCACTCAGTTTTTTCAGCAAGATAAAGATGGACCAGACATGGTCCCAATTCTTTATGGTGGAAGCATGAATGCCAAGAATGCCGAGGAACTGCTCGCTCAAGACGAGATCGACGGTGGGCTCATTGGCGGCGCAAGTCTCAAAGCGGATGAGTTTCTTGAGATTGTAAACCACGCCTGCAAGCGCCCCAGATTGAGCGCTGCCAAAGCATAATCACTTATAGAAATCGGAGAGGGAGGGATTCGAACCCTCGCTGCGTTTTAGCGCAGACAGTCTTTCCAGGACTGCACGATAGACCACTCTGACACCTCTCCAAAGTGTCTCGATTGATTATATCGCGCAGCGACGCTCATGAATAACCTATCAAACAATTTGTTGACAGAAGGCGAAAATGGTCGCGATTGTCGGCAAAGAAGATTGCGGGTAACCAAACCCGCTCCTCTTGCCAATCTTGAGAGTACAAGCGGTCTGTTGACAATTCGTGATACAAGATTACTTGTGGTGTTTTCCGACGCCGGCTCGGTGTAAACTGAGGGCCTGGCGCCGTCGAGAGCGCTGGAACCTGTTCGAGAATATTCAATGGACGAACTCGTAGCAAAACTAGAAGACCTCCAAGCTGCCTTTGACGATCTGGAAAAGAAGCTGGCGGACCCGGAAATTGTTAGTAATTCGGACAATCTTAAGCGGCTCTCGCGAGCACGCAAGCAGCTCCTTTCGACTGTCGAAGCCTACGCTCGATGGAAGGAACTTGTAAAGCAAATTGACGGCGCTCAAGAAATTCTCCGAACAGAATCGGACAAAGAATTGCGCGAGATGGCGGAATCGGAGCTGTCGATGCTCAAGAGCCAGCAATCGACACTTAATGACGAGTTGCGATTGTCCCTGCTTCCCAAAGATCCCAACGACGAAAAAGACATCATGGTGGAAATCCGTGCTGCATCAGGAGGCGACGAAGCCTCCATTTTTGCCGGAGATCTGTTTCGTATGTACTGCAAGTATGCCGATAGTGTGGGCTGGACCACTGAAATGGCAAGCGCCAATGGTGGAGAAGTGGGCGGTTATAAAGAAATAATCGTCAACATCCGCGGAGACAGCGTGTACAGCAAACTGAAGTTTGAATCAGGAGTGCATCGAGTTCAAAGGGTTCCGGCCACGGAAGCTCAGGGTCGGGTACACACCTCCACTGCCACTGTGGCGATAATGCCTGAAGCTGATGAGGTCGACGTTCAATTAGATGAGCGAGACCTGGACATCTCTACCATGCGATCGGGTGGTGCCGGCGGACAGAATGTCAACAAGGTTGAGACTGCAGTTCGCATCGTTCACAGGCCCAGTGGACTCATGGTGGCCTGCTCGGAAGAACGCAGCCAGCTGCAAAACAAAGAACGAGCTAAGCAGATTTTGAGAGCCAAACTCTACAAAATAGAAGTGGAAGCTCGCCAAAAGGCCCTGTCAGACGCGAAGAGGTCTCAGGTGGGCACGGGCGACCGTTCGGAGAAGATTCGCACGTACAACTTTAAAGACAATCGTGTCACCGATCACCGGCTCAATATGAATTTCGCTTTGCAGTCGATTCTCGACGGCGATCTCGACAAGGTAATTGAAGCTTGCATTCATGATGAGCAAAAACGACTCCTCGAAGCCGAGACACGAACTGACGAATGACATTTGCCGTTCGCCAGTTCGAAAGGCTTATACGTGAATCGCTATCTCAGACCGGCATCGAAGATTCTGAGGCCAGAAGCGAATGCGACCTTATTCTCGCCCACACCACGGGCTGGACGCTAGCGCAACGAATGATGGACCCGGAGCGCCCCTTAACTGAGGACGCCCGAGTTCAAATCGAAAAAATTCTTGCACAACGTCGCAACGGAACTCCGCTGCAGTACTGTCTGGGCGAAGCCTGGTTTATGGGCCATCGTTTTATTGTTCGTTCGGGGGTCTTTATTCCCAGGGCAGATACGGAGACGCTGGTTGAAACGGTGCTGAATCGTCTCAACGGAATTTCGTCACCGTTGATCGCAGAGGTGGGCACCGGCAGTGGAGCTATCAGTCTATCGATTCTGGCGGCAAGACCCGACGCGCGAGCTGTCGCCACAGAGATTTCAGCCATTGCGCACCAGACCACTCTCGAGAATGCACAGAACCTCTCTGTCATCGACCGGCTCAGTTTATCTCATGGTGACTGGCAGCAGTGGCTGACCTCACTTAGCAATGAATGTGACGCATTTGTTTCCAATCCGCCGTACATACCAAAGTATCAGGAGAGCGAGCTAGCCCGCGAAGTGTTAAATGAGCCATACATAGCTCTCTTCGGCAAGGATGAAGACGGACTCGGCTTTTATCGCGACTTTGCACGGTTGGCCGGCCGTTGCCTGAAGATTGGCGGATTTGCGGCCGTAGAAACGGGTGACGGTCAGGGGGATCCGGTGGTGGAAATTTTCCATTCTGCTGGCTGGCAAAATCCGCTGACAGTGTTTGATCTGTCTGGACACAAACGGGTGGTAGTGGCTTCAGGGGGGAACCTCGGGACTATTAATGCATCTTAAAAACTGCTAAAATAAAAAAGCTCTTTTTTGTGGTAATGAGGATGCGCGAATGGACGACGGGGTACTACAAGCATTCGATGTCCAGGGCACTATTCAAGCAACCATAGTGTCCACCACACACCTGGTAGAAGAAGCTCGAAACCGACATAAGCTCTCTTACACAGCAGCAGCGGCGCTGGGCAGAGCTATGACGGGGGCGGCACTGGTTCTGCCGGTGGTGGCGCGAAGGGGGCGGCTCACTATGAAATTTCAAGGTGATGGACCACTGGGCAAAGTGGTGGTCGACGCATCATCAAAAGGTATAGTCACTGGCTATGTTGAGAATCCCCGGGTTGAGTTACCTCTGAACTCACTGGGGAATCTTGATGTTGGGGGGGCCATTGGCAAACGCGGTTATCTTCATGTGACCAGCGATACGGGGTTTGGATTGCCACACACCTCAACTGTCGAGCTGGCATCGGGTGAAGTAGGCGAAGACCTTAATCGATATCTAGTGAACTGTCAGGACGCAGGATCCGTTCTCATTGTCGGAGTTCACGTTAGTCGAAATGGAGTAGAAGCTGCGGGTGGTTTGCTCGTTCAGTTGTTGCCCGACGCAACTGAAGAGACCATCTGCATGCTTGAAAATAATTTTGCATCGTTTGGTACATTCACCTTCTTAATGCGCAGAGGAATGGGGCTGGAAGATATCTTAAGAAGAGGATTGCAAGGGTTCGAATTGCATGACCTCAGCCCCTTTCAGCCCTTGCGTTTTGATTGCCGGTGCTCGACTGAAAGATTTATTCAAGCGCTCAAAGGAATGGACAGGCAGGAACTGCTCGAAATGGCCGAGCAAGGCGAGGCAGAAGGGCGGTGCCAATTTTGCAACGCTGTTTATCATGTCGCAAGCGAACGGCTGATGGACATTGCCGAAGGCGCCGGTTAACCTGCATTCACGGCGTGTGGTTGCCGCATAAGCTTGCCAGCAGCGCGGCTCAAAGATTGACTCGATAATTTCCTTGCGGAACAGTACAAGTTCTCGGTTCCGAAATTACAGCCAGGTGTGGTATATGCGCCACTCAGCAAAACTCAATTCAATGGACCGCGGATTTGAGGTACCAAGACGCACGAAAGTAACGCTGGCCTATAAGGGCCTTAATTTCATTTGCAAACTACGGCGACCATTCATGAAATGCATTTGCAAATAGTGCTTCATAAATGGGTGGATTACCCGGATTATTCACCGATCAGACATATTCATGAATTCGGGATTAGCCTAAATGGCCCCCTTAATTTCAAGAGAACTCCACAGCGGGAAACAGCAGGTCACTTATCAGACTCTCGCGTTTCTCGCGGGTGATTGGTTCAGCGGGCGACTCCGACCGGTGACGCCCTTTGCCGGCCAGTCCGACCAAAGGAATCAGTTCTGGCTAATTCGGGGTTGTCAGGGTGACTGAGGCGGGGTGTCTTCAACTGGCTGACAGACCAAATTCTCCACGGTGTCAATTTCATCTGCCCTGAATACTCCACCCGCTTGATGAAATGCAGTTTTAGAGTCGAGCGCCGATTGGTTGACGCTGTAAATGAATCCTATTGCTGGCTTGACCGCCTGATTTAGATGGACGGTGATAGATCCGCAGTAACTAACGACCAATAAAATTGCTGAGCTCACACCGAATTTGACTGCTTCATTCATTTGATGGCCTCTGGTGGATCTCAGGTCGCTTCTTTGGTGTTTATACGAATGTCCCCATAATTAGACTTAGACATATTTAAACCACGCTCAAGGTTTCAAGAATCTTGGCGACCACTGGACGGCAACTGACTAATTCAGCTGCCCGCGAATGAATATTGAGTAGTCTAAAGGTGCAATATTCCGATAACGTGGCCGAAGGCAGTCATTTTTTAAGAAGTGATCAAGCAATTTCACTGCAGCGGAGGTCAACAGACTAATCCTAGCCAAAATCCATCCAAAGGTCTGTGCCCCCTCAACCGGGCGTCCACCACCGCTCCTGCTAATTATCTGTCACTCGTGAACACACCGGACAAAACCGAACATGCAATTACAAGCCACTCCCGGCACGGGCATTCGCCGTATTTTTTCCGGCGGCGCTCCTCACCGAGCGCATTCCAACCAAATGTAAACGTCCAGCAGCCAGGCGCCGGATGATTTGGATGTCTAAGCGGTTATCGCAATGCGGTGGCGGAATATCGAAAACTAAATCATGCCAATGCCCGGGTCACCAACCTTCAACTTTCGGTGAACATACGATGACCGACTGCGGATAAATTTCTCATATTAATGCAGATTTTTTATCTGACAGCAAAAAACAAAGCACCGTGAGGCACTTTGTTTTTAAATGGCATTAAGCGCGGATTTTGCGCCTTAACCTACCATCGACAGGGTTTAGCCCGCTTTGGTGATCTTTCCGCCTTTTATGCAGCTGGTGCAGACTTTCATCCGCTTAACCGTGCCGCTCATCTTCACCTTCACGTTTTGAAGGTTAGGCTGCCATTTTCTCTTGTTATGGGGGTTCCAGTGAGAACGGAGAAAGGTATAGTGGGTCCCTGTAATGGCACCTTTTCCGCAACTGTCACAGCGTTTAGCCATGGCACACATCCTATTCGTTTGGAATTAGTAGCTGATTTTCGCAAATCGCAATCTTTCAGCAGTTTTCCCCCGGAAAGGGGGCATAACCGTGTGACGGAGCGGGCCATTTGGACCCGAACTGAACCGACTCAACGGAAAGCTAAATTGTATCATGATGACGGCGGCATTCAGAATGTTTGAATATTGTTGCCGGTTAATTGCCTGACAACCGGTTTTAGGAGTTGTAAGTTGATAGACTCCCCTGAGTTCGTGGTAGCCTGAGAGGGAAGCATTACTAGAGATGATCCGTCGAAGAGACAAGGCAAGTAAAGAGAAAGGGGCAGCCGTTGCTTACTCAAACTAGGCTCTCAATTCTTGAAGCTGAGGCGAAGAGAGTTCTAAACACACCGCAATCGTGGTATCAATCACTACTATCGGGAGCGGTCGTTCCGGCCAGGTCGACAAACGAGAGAATGGGAGACAGGGATTAACGAATGGCACTGGTTAATTACGCCGCGAGGGAAATCAACTGCAAGATCGTCTATTACGGCACCGGTCTTGGTGGCAAAACCACGAATTTGAAATACATCCATAGCCAGCTTGCCCCATCTACCAGAGGCGAGCTGATTAGCTTGGCGACTGAAACCGAAAGAACTTTGTTCTTTGACTTCCTTCCCCTCGATCTGGGTTCAGTTCAAGGTTTTAAAACTAGATTTTCACTATATACAGTTCCGGGTCAGGTGGAATATAACGCCAGCCGTAAGCTGATCTTGAATGGGGTAGATGGCATCATATTTGTCGCAGACTCAGATGTGATGCGCGCCAAAGAGAATGCAGAGTCGCTGCAGAACATGATTGATAACCTTGCGGAATACAATCTGACGCTCGACAACATTCCATGGGTGCTGCAGTACAACAAACGAGACCTTGCAAATGCCATGAGCGTTGAGCGCATGGAAAAAGATCTCAACATCAGAGGCGTGCCAAGTTTCGAAGCAGTAGCTTCCGAAGGACTTGGTGTATTTGCAACCCTGAAAGCGATCAGTAAACTGATTCTGAACCGCCTTCAATAATCCTGGCGATATCGACAATCGGCTTCTTTGCTTAAATGAAAGGAAACGATTGTCGGGCTGCCATTTGCAAATGCTGACGCCAAATGCAGCGTCCGAGTTTGGTGCGCTTTATCACGATCTAGATCAATTTACGTCGTACTGCGGCGAAGTATTGTTGCTGGAACTTCAAATAATTAATCACAGTTCAACTCCGTACCGCTGAGGTTCGCCGAAGCTCTGCTCGTTCACGCTGCTCGCGCCTTATTGTCGCCGAGCAGCAATTGCAGTTCTGGCAGATAATTTCTGCATGAAGTCTGAACGACACGACGCGTCCAATGCAAAAATGGTGCTGTCGAAAGCGAGGGCACAATTTGATGCAGGGTAAAACGCTGGACAGAGAAACCGAAATCTCAGCGCTCGGACGAGCCCTGGCAGTCGAGCGGCGAGCTCGCTATACCGACTTTCGCGGGAAGCGAACTGTGTTCTCAGACTTCATGCGTAAAACTGCAGAGAAGCTTTGCAAAAGATATCCACTGGATACGCGATGGTCGACCATCCGCGGTTTATATCGACAATATCCCAATACAGATGTTGCCGCGCGAATCGCAATCGTTCGTCGAACCGAAGAACTCCTGACTGACCCGAAGGATATCTCGGCTGATAATAATGTACCTTTGCATGAAGTTGCCAGCACCAGGTCTGGAACGCCAAAGCCGAAAGAGAAACCTGCGTCAGCGGGAAAATCCAGCGACACCAAATCAGCAGCTGCAACTAACGTGCATCAGTCAGACTCTTCGCCTCTTGAATCAAAATCGAATGTGACTTCACCTTCATCGCCGTCTACACCGAGTCCCGGGCGAGAGACCACACGTTCCCATATGCCTGGCGCCCATCCGGACACCGTAGAAGTAAAGTTCTTGAAGGGCGTCGGTCCGAAAATGTCGGAGCTGCTAGCCCGTGTTGACGTTCATACAATAGGCGACTTGTTACGGCACTATCCAAGGCAGCACCTCGACTTCCAAAATCGCCTTCGCATTAAAGAAATTGAACCAGGTGAAGATGTCACTATCATTGGCAACATCCGATCGGTGGGAGCATTTCAATCAAAAAAAGGAAATGTATCGATTGTCACCATCGTAATCAATGATGGGAGCGGCAGCCTGACCATCAGCAAATTCATCGGCGGCCGGTCCAACAAATATCTCCTGGACCGCTATAAGGATAGCTTTCCCAAGGGGGCCCGTGTATTGGCATCCGGTCGTGCAGAGCTAGATTCATATTCGAACAAATTACAACTTCGTAACGCCGAAATCGAATTGATTGGTGGCGATGGAGATGAAGATTCAGATTCAATACATGCCGGGCGCCTGGTGCCCGTATATCCACTTACGGAAGGGTTATCCCTGCGGTACCTTCGTAGCATCATTCACACGGCTCTGGAGCAATACGGGCCCGTTCTAAGAGATTTTTTGCCAGACGGAATTAGAACCCGCTATGAAATGCCCGCGTTGACCGCGGCACTATGGGGTATCCATTTTCCGCAAGATCTTGATTCGAAAGAAGACGCGCGGCGTCGACTGGTTTTCGACGAATTATTCGCCGCACAACTTTATCTTGCAATACGTCGTCACCGCTTTCAAGCTGCAACTGAAGCGTTGGAGCTACCACTCGGCACCGGCGAATTGTTGGAGAAATTTCGAGCTCACCTGCCATTTACTTTGACCGGAGCACAAGAGCGGGTCTTCAAAGAAATTGCTGGCGACCTGGCGGCGCCGAGGCCCATGCACCGACTTGTGCAAGGAGATGTGGGTTCGGGCAAGACGGTAGTTGCGGCAATGTCCGCACTGGTCGCCATTCAAAACGGTTATCAAGTTGCAGTGATGGCGCCCACTGAAATTCTAGCGGAGCAACATTATCGGCAATTTCAAAAATGGATGACGGCATTGGGATTACGATGTGCACTGCTGCTTGGCAAGCAAGGAGTGAAGGAGCGCAGACAAATTCAGCAAGATCTTGTCAACGGACAAGTTCATATAGCGATTGGCACGCACGCGTTAATTCAAGACGATGTCGAATTCAAGAAGCTTGGCTTTGTGATTATTGATGAACAGCACCGATTCGGAGTGAAGCAAAGAGCAAGATTGAAAGCCAAGGGTGTAAACCCCGAATTGCTTACCATGACCGCTACACCAATTCCGCGCACCCTTGCTCTATCGTTGCACGGCGACTTAGACGTCTCGGAGATTGATGAATTGCCGCCAGGGAGAAAACCAATAGATACCAGATTGATATCGCCTGGTAAGAAAAAAGATCTATGGGGATTTATCCGACAGCAAATTTTGCGTGGGCGACAGATTTACATTGTTTTTCCGTTGATCGAAGAATCAGAAACACTATCGGCCAAAGCCGCGACCATCGAATATGAAAATCTTTGCGTCGAATTCAACGATCGCAAAGTCGGTCTCATGCATGGCAAGTTGAAGCCGCAGGTAAAAGACGAAGTAATGGAAAAATTTCGCAAGCAAGAGTTCGACATTCTCGTTTCAACCACGGTAATTGAAGTGGGCGTCGATGTGCCCAATGCCACCGTAATGATAATCGAAAACGCGGACCGCTTCGGATTGGCACAACTCCACCAACTGCGAGGACGCGTCGGTCGGGGAGCAGAGCAGTCCTATTGCTTCCTGATATCTGATTCGCGCTCGGAGCAAACACGTCAGAGGTTGGGAATCATGTGTCAGACAAATGACGGATTTGTTATCGCTGAAAAGGATCTGGAATTACGCGGCCCCGGTGAGTTCCTCGGAGTTCGCCAATCTGGCATGCCGGACCTTGTGCTGGCTGACATCGTTAAGGATGCGCACATACTGGAACAAGCACGCCAGGCAGCCATTGAGGTGGTTAAAGCGGACCCTGAAATGATGCATTATCCTGAGCTGAAAAATCTACTAAATACGAAGGGGCGCAAAAATGAAGGAGTGGATCTAATTGGTTCCGGTTAGAAATAGCGCCGTATCGCACGAATCCCGGAAATCCAAACAGCTTGGGTTACACCGGCGGTTCCGGATGCGATCTGAGGCTCATCCTCAATGAGGATAGCGGATAGCTCTCCTGGCAGATCGGGCATATTATCTTGTCGCCTGGTGAGAGTTCAATGCCCTGGCCGAACCCGCAAGACTACAACGAAGCAATACAAATACCGGCGGTTAGCTTCACCGATCCAGAACTGCGATTGGGAAGTGCAGAACTAACTCGGCTGGGGCTCCCGCGAGTGGTCAGTGGTGCTTTTGCCAGCGTCTATCGTTTTCACTGCCCTTCCAGAGACGTGGCAGTGCGATGCTTCCTTCAACGCGTTCCCGAAATCCAAAATCGCTATAGCGAGATCAGCAAATTTATCATGGCCGATGATCTCCCCTATACCGTCCCC
Organism: Candidatus Obscuribacterales bacterium; assembly: GCA_021732565.1. Taxonomy (GTDB): domain Bacteria; phylum Cyanobacteriota; class Vampirovibrionia; order Obscuribacterales; family Obscuribacteraceae; genus JAKFUT01. Next base: position 8,706 of record JAKFUT010000062.1, on the reverse strand, counting down.
TTTGAGTATCTTCAGTCTGGAATTAAGATTGGCCCCGCCTGGTACCCCATTCTAAAAATGGACTGGGTTGAAGGTCTTAATCTTGTAGACTATATCGCACAAATCGTCAATTGCCCACAGGACCTTGCCAGACTCTTGACCAGGTTCGATCAGATGATCATTGATCTTCGCAAAGCTGGAGTAGCCCACGGCGATCTGCAACACGGCAACATTATTGTGGTAGACGATCAATTACGCCTGGTGGATTATGACGGCATGTTTGTTCCGGCCCTCAAGGGCAAAACTAGTAATGAACTCGGGCATCGAAATTTTCAGCATCCGCTTCGAGACTCAAACCATTTTGATTCTCAACTAGACATTTTTTCATCATGGATCATACACATTTCCATTGAAATTCTCTTGATCGATCCCGGCTTATGGTCGCGGTTCGGAGGCGATGAGTGTCTTCTGTTTAAGAGTATCGATTTTAAGCACAGAGAACAGCTATCACCTGTCAGGACAAAACTCGCCTGTCACAAATCTGAGCAAATCAGGCAATGGTCTGAGGTAGTGCAATCGCTTTGCCGAATTCCATTCGAGTCTTTGCCTCGGCTCGATTCACATCGTTCACCGGCTGAACTGGCAAAGGAGCTGTCTGGTATTGAGGAACATGACAGCCCTCGGCTTAATGTCTCTTCATCCCGTGTTGGCTCGTACCTATTCCCCTGCGCAGATGCTGATGATTCCGCCCCGCCGGGAGAATCATCAACCGACGTTGTTTATAACGAATTGACCCGTGCTCTGGCATGCGCCGACGCGGCATTAATGAAACAACAACAAAGCGTGGCCGCGCCCCATCTGCAAAAGGCACGCTCGTTAATGCTCTTACACGACTCGCTTAGCTCGCCCGAAAACTTGTGTCGTCTCGGCAACCTTCTGCTTAAGTCGGGAGCTCTTGAACAGGCTAAGATCGAATGTTTTCAGCCTGCGCTTTTATTTCCACAAAACACCACCAATAACGGACAAAGTAACTTCTCAGCCATAGCGCGAGTCGGTTTAGCTCAAATTAGTCTTCTGCAAAACCGCAAAATCGATGCGATGGATTACTTTCAGGAAGCGATCAAGTGCGGTTCGAATTCGATAGAGGCTCGGCTCAGTCTGGCAGAATTCCTCCTTGAATCGAGCAATGCATCCAGAGCGAAAGAGGCAATCAACCATCTAGATAAGGCTCTGCGGGGGACCATAACAGATGAAGATCAATATCTGCGAATTGGCAACGCATTCAGCAAGTTCGATAAAGAAAAAGCACTAGAGGTCTACTCGCAAGCCTTGATTAGATTTCCTGTCTCTGCGCAGTTATTTTTTCATCGCGGGCTTTGTCGTTATCAAAACAGTGAATACATGCGGTCCCTGACAGATCTCTCCGATTGCCTAAAACTGGATGCCCGGCACTTTGGTGCGAGGTTTGGTCAGGGCGTGGCATTAAGAAAACTCGCGAGAGACTCAGAAGCTCTCAAGGCCTTCAATGAAGCGCTCAAACTGAGACCAGACTCGGTTCTTGCCCTTGAACAAAGAGCAGAGATATTGATTTCCTGGAGCAAGTTTAAAGAGGCACTCATTGATTGCGACGCGGTGCTGAAATCAGAACCGAAGATGTTGAACGTTTTGACTCTCCGCGGCTACTGCTACTTTGCCCTCGGCAATTACGCCTGCTCCCTGGCGGATCTTGAGCACGAGATCAATGCCGGCACCAACCAGGAAAAGCTCTGGTCGACCTACATAAAAGCTCTCTCTCTCTCTGGCGACAGCAACAAGGTAATCATTGATTCAACGAAACTTATGGATGGTTGCCCCCTCCCGACGTTTGCACTGCTACTGCGATTCGAACGCGCAAAGACTCATGCTCGGCTAAAGCATTGGGGTGAAGCGCTTGATGATCTTTTGGCATGTGAGCAGCTAAACGACATTGCTGTTCTACAAGAGAGAGCGGAGGTTTATCTCGCTCTGGGAAAGATGGACCTGGCAGTCTGCGACTTCACTAAATTAGCATTAAGTAACCGGGCAGATGCTCAGTCAGCGTTTAAGGCAGCCAGCCTCTATTTCAAAAGCGTGCGCAATAGCCGACGTCCGATCACCTCCTCCAAACAGACTGAGCAGTACCTTGCGCTTTTTGAGCAAGCATTCAAGGAAAAACCTGCCTTTAAGAAAACAGCCGAGGCCGCCATTTATTGGGAAACTAAAGCCGAGCTCCTGTATCAGAAAGGCGATGATAGAGCTTTTGGCTATTACAATCGAGCATTGCGCCTCAATCCTGGCAGCCAATTATCGCTTCTTCGTCGTGCTGAGATTTCCCTGCAACTGGCGGACCCTCAGCGCGCACACGATGACTATGCACAACTCTTGTGCCTGGATTCGCAAATGGTCGAAGCGCAGGCCGGTTTGGGACAGAGCTTGCTGCGGTTGGGCAAGCCATTCGACTCGATACGCCTGCTAACGAAAGCGCTTGATCTTGTGGACCGACCGATGTTTCACTACTGGCGAGCAAGGGCTTATGTGGCCACTGGCGATCATAAGGCGACGAACGACGCTGTAATGATGTTGCTCAGCATGAAAGGAGCGGACGGCGAACCGTCGGTAAGCACAGCTCATGAGCTGATCTTAGAGATATGCGAAAGATGGAAAGTAGAGAAAGAACTGCTGGCGGCGATGAGCCTTTACAAACTTGCACCAGATATGCTACCACTTCTGCTTGAACGTGCTCTCCTCAAGCTCAAGACTGGAAGTTTCAATGAGAGTATTCGTGACTTTGGTTATATTCTCAAGGTGACAGACAAAATAAACTTTGACCTTCCACCAGTTCTCTTTATGGAGCTACGACTGAGAACCTTGTGTGGCCGGGCACAAGCCTATGCGGCTCTGCGAAAGAAGGCACCGGCGAAAAAAGACCTTCTAGCGGCTATCTCTACAAACGCACGTTGCACGTCTGCGCATTTTGAGCTGGCGAAGATTTATTTCGATGAATCAAAATACAAAGAATCGCTCCATCATTTGGAGGAAGCGTCTCAAGGCGATACGCAAAGTATTTCTATTCTTGAGACACTGGCGTCTATACAGAAAAAACTTGGAGATGATCTCGGCGAAACCCGCACTCGACAAAGCATTGAGGCATGGCGCGCCAACAGCTCCTAACCGCCCGTTATCGCCCCTGAATGACTTACTAAGTCCGCCAATACTCTCAGTGACTGCGGTTAGATTTATAGGATCATTGTCTCGTTTGGATGTGCTCGATGTGCTGTTCCCACGCTTTAGACATTTCCACTATCGCACTGTTTTTGCGCGCCTTCCCAATAATTTGTAGTGCTTGTAAAAGGTCAAGAGTCCTGCCGTAGGGATGGCGCACCGCCTCGTCATAGTAATTCATGCAGCGAGAAGTCAGTGTGGTGGCATACTGCAGGTCTCCCGCTTCCAACGCCGAACGAGCGAACATTGAATAACATTCGGCTACTCGATCAATTGACGCCGTGTTGCGGTGAATATCGTTCTCTAACTCGCCAACCAGCCATCGAATCATTTCTAAAGCTTCTCTATTACGCTTGCTTTCAATCAATCCACTCGCAAGTGTTTGCATTGCTTCGCAGGTGGAAATTCTGCAGATCCCGTAATCCTTGAGGGCTCGTTTGATAGACCATCGCAACAATGCTTCGGCTTCGTCAGGCCTATTCAATCTGAAGAGTACTCTTCCCATCTTTGTGTCATTGAAATACCTCTCGTCCCACGACAGTCCACCGGGCAAATCATCGATCATTGCGAATGCCGGAGATGGTTGTTCGGTCTGCAGCAACAGGCGTGAAGCTTTGAGCATTTTCAGCGTGTCATCGTCGAATTGCCCGGCCATCTCCGTCAGGTCGTAGAGGTGATTGTATGCGACAACTGCAGGCAAGTAGTATCCGTGATCTGGTTTCTTGCAGCAAGAGACCGCGTACAGGGTGTGATCTCGTGCCCGTTTACACTCGGCCAAACCTCGTGCCCGATCTCCCAGCCTAAGATAATGACGTGCCAGGGTTGTTTGAATATCGCCAATCAGCAGGTGCGCGTGGTACAACATCTTTAAGTCTTTCGGTGAAATTTGTTGAAGGACGTCAATCGTTTTTTTCAACTCGCCTTCCAATGCTTTTGCTTCTTCATCGTCGAAATCATTTTGTCGCCTGGTGGCATTCAGTATCTCGTATGCATGCTTTATGACGGCCAGGGGCGTTGGAATCCTGGAAGGAGAAAGAGCGTGAGGCTTGCTCTGTACAAGAAAGGAAGATGCATCACGGCTCCTCGCGTTCATGGTTAGAACAAAGATCGTGCTCACCATGATCGCAAGCGCGATGAATCCTGCAACTAGTATCAGTGGCTTCCCCTTGCGGCTCTCATTCGCTTCCGGCTGCAAGACCGGGTAGAGAACAGCACTGGCCTCTTGCCAGCGCAGCTGTTCCAGAAGTTGGATGTCGTTAGCAAAAGCATCCAATGAATGATATCGATCCGCAGGGTCCTTGGCCAATGCCTTCAACAAGACCTGTTGTAGCCCGGGAGGAATCGGCTCGTCTCTATAGTGATCGGGCAGCGATGGCACGGGATCCGATACGTGTTGGCGAACAATAGCAATGGGTGGCCCTGAGATAAACGGTGGATTTCCTGTAAGGCACTCGAAGAGTATGCAACCGAGAGAGTAAATGTCGCATCGTTGGTCTAATGATTTGCCAAGGCATTGCTCCGGGCTCATGTAAAAGATTGTGCCCAGGAGTTCTCCGGTTTGAGTAAGCGTTTGAGCGCCCAATTCTCCAAGGTAGCCAGCCAGACCGAAATCGACAACTTTAACTGTGTCAAACGGGGCGACACTTTCTGTTGTCTGTATGACGCCACTGTGCGCGGTGCCACCGTCATCATCATTTTTGTCGCGGTCATTCTCTTCTTTGGGCGCGAGGCACGTGGCGGTGGTCGAATCATTTACCAACATTAGATTTGAGGGTTTGAGGTCTCGGTGTATCACTCCTGCTTTGTGGGCCGAGTAGACGCCATTACAGGCTTGTCTTACGATTTCGAGAATTTGAGCAATGGAAAGTTTCTGCGTATCGAGAACGGTGCGAAGCGAAGATCCTTCAATGAACTCCATTGCGATGTAAGGGTGAGTGTCTTGCCAGAGACCGAAGCGATAAAACATAGGCAAATTCGGATGAGACAATGCCGATAATACCTTACCCTCACGGATGAAACGCTCTCGTCCTGACTCTAGAGTAAGGATTGACGGCTTAAGCATCTTTAGTGCTACGGTTCGATCGAGTTCGGCTTCTCGAACCTTATAAACCTCGCCCATGCCACCCTCGCCCAGCGAGGAGATGATCTGATATCGTTCATCAATGATTTCGCCGGGATTCATCGCACTAGTTATTTATTCGATAGAACGCGGAGCCCTTTCCCATCTTCACCACCGCCCACGATCACGTACGTGGCGAGATCGGGCAACAGGTTGTACTCAATCGAACCCGGTATCATGTTCTTCGTTGCTGCCGATGATCGAGTCGCCTCGAGATCGGTGGAGCCGCCAGGCACTGGATATTCCAGTTTGCCATTGCACGGATTAGGAAGCCCCTTCTGCCCGCCGGGAAAAAACTCTTTGAGCTCGTCAACCTTTACCGGGAACCGGCCACCGTGCGTGCCGGCATACTGTGTTACGACTCGCTGCACGCTCTCCATATTAGAGACGATTTGCTGATTCTTTTGAGACAGCGACTCACTCGCGAAATAGCCGGGGTGCCTGGACAGGCGATCCGAGCTCCTGTGGTTCATAATTGCGGGGCTGAGAATACAACCGAGAACAAGCAAGGCAATACCACTGAGGTTTATCAAAAAAGGAAGGCGAGCCTTGTCCCAATGCATACACAGAAAAAGCAACCCGACAATCGGAAAGAAAAGACTGCCCAACCCCCAGAGAATGTTAACTCGAAAAGTTGCAATCAACATCAGTACGCCGCCGGTTAACATTGTCAGAAAAGCCATCCCGACCAATATGATTCCAACTATATCCATCGCAATCTCCAGCCACGCATATAAGATGTACCCTCTTTCAGGAACATCTCGTGAGAATTCAGAACATTCTGGAGCCCTGCCTTCCTGGTCATAGCCAGCTCATTAGCGGTTTAACATGCACGCGAGCCTTTTCGACGGGCAATTCGGAGAAGCCTGTAGCCACACTCTATTGCCACCGGTTTACTAATAATAGCTGCCGTGCCCGGCAATCAATTGAAACGAATGAATGCAATGTGATAGTTTATCGACGGAATCAGCTTGAGGCAATCAAAGTGACGAGTGCAATCAAAAGTGAAATTAGTAGAAGCAATCGCAATCTGTTGACGACGAACGTGATCGTTTTCGTTATGCTGGTCTTGGCGTTTGCCGTCTCTAATCGATACTGGTACAACTTCTTTTGCGGGCCCTTTTCCATTACGAAAGAAGCGCTCTTGAAGGCTGACAATTGTCGGAAACTCTATAAATACTACGTGGTAGTAAATGGCGACGGCACCCTCGATCCTAATTACGGTGAACGAGCGCGAAATCAGCGCGGAGATGGCATTGATGCCACTGCTGTGGACCCGAGAAAAGTAAGTGACGCGGGGTCTAGATTTATCTTCCTGAAACTTGACGACCAGTATTTACTAATCAAGGGAGAGGGGAAAGAAATCCCAAAAGCAAAGTCATACGAAGGTTCTCTTGAGGCAATTCCCACATTCACCGAGACAAACCTCATTCAACCGCTCTACAAGCGCGACGCCAAGCTAGCGGGTCACATCAAGCCCTTCATGCTCGATATAAGAGGATTCACGGCGGGTGGACATGTGGGACTGTTTCTAGCGGGAACTTTGCTGCTGTTCTTAGGGTGGGGCTTCATTGTATACACTCGCCGAGTCACCGATCCCGACAGCCATCCAATCATTCAAGAACTGCGAAAGGTTGGATCAGATCCACAAGAAACGATGGCGGACATTGACGCCGATATTAGTTCGCCACAATGCATCAACCTGGGTTCACTTCTGGTAGGCGACAGGTGGTTGGTTTCAAAAGGATTGTTTGACTTGCGCTTCGTTCCCATCGAAAAGATCACTGGCGTCACCATAGAGAACAGAGCCGCCATGGGCAACTCGCTCGTGGTGGTCACCGCCCACCAAAAGCAGATGTTCGACGGACAAAGACAGAACATCGAAAGTGCCATCGACGCACTGACGAAGAAGTCTGCGCAAATACAAAGAATTCCCCCCAAGCTTCGCAGTGGATTCTTAATGTGGGGACAGTGATGGCATCTATTTACGATGCTTCTCTAGCACCGCTTCTGCAGGCAGGCAATCACAACTTTCCTCACTGTTCTCTGACTCCGTCTTTCTCCAGAACAGCTTATTCTTATAGAGGACAAGCTCGCCTGCGCCGTGCCCGCCAAAATTTTCACTCTTAAATTTCAGGCTTGCATGATTGCCGCTCCACACTCCGTGGATGTCTCCCTCATCAAGCCGGTCCGCATTATGCGTAACCGCATGGTATCCGCCGGACACTTTGTTTCCCTGCACGCGGATTTCAAGGTTCATTTCCGGTCCGCCCGATTTTGCACTCCACGACCAGGAGCCTTCAGGTGGTGCAAGTAAAGGCGTCTCTTGCGCACCGGGCCAGATGCCGGAGAAAACCGGAGCGGGCCCCGGATAGTTAGTTTCAAGAGGTTTTCCCGACTCTGATTCCACTAATCCTTTGTGCACATCGGCCAGGTTACCATTCCACGTTTGCCAGCCGGAGTCGGGCAAATCGGTGCGCGCAATAACCGGAAAGGGTGCCTTGGTTCCGGAATAAACAACGCCCATTCGCATGCGATCGTGCTCGGCATAAGCATCTGCATTTACAACGTAAAAGTCGAGTCCGCCTTGCCGCAAACCGTATTTCAAATTTAGATTATTCCATTTGAGTCGGGCGGAATTAAACTGCGGCAGATTCGATGGTTGATCGAAATTGCCGGTGTTCAAGCCATCCTCAGTACGAAATTTCGGCGAGGAGAACATCGCTTCAACCATTTTGTCTTTCTGAATGAAAGCGATTACGAAGTGTTGCTTGTCTCGCGACCAATATTCCAGGCTGTCTTTCTGTTTCACCGAGGGCGGTCCCAGCGTTATGACTATATCTCGAACTGACATTCCAAGCTTCAATTTAGCCAAAGACTTGCCAGGAACGATCAACCATTCCAAGCTGCCACTGCCCGCGGCATCAACCGGCAGAGATGCGACACAGAAAACCGCCGGCAAAAACAGGCAGCCTCGTAACATGACAACAAAAGAAGCAAAGGGAAGATGCAATTCTTGCAGGAATGAAATCACAAGCCCATATCCGTTGAAGCTTTATTGTCATGCTGTGTGAGATTGAAAATTTCCAGCGATTCCACAATTTTAGTCAGAGCTTCCAGTTCCTTGTTCGATGCCGGTTCCTTCTGTTTGCTAAGAGAAACGGAAAGCAAGAATGGACTCTTCTTTCCGGGATTGAGATAACAGACATACTCGTAGAAATCGTGATTGACATAGAACAATTTGGACGCCGACTTGTAGTAAGGATGCCTCACGTCCAGTGTGTCAAATTTAACACCGGGAAATGATTTGCGATAAATCTCCATATCGGCTCTGAGATCCTTCTCAATGTTTTCATCGGTCTTACTAT
>JAKFUT010000005.1 GCA_021732565.1 Candidatus Obscuribacterales bacterium | reverse complement strand
CACCGTCTGCAAAGCCGGAAGGCAAACCAGCAGATCAACCACCGTCTGCAAAGCCGGAAGGCAAACCAGCAGATCAACCACTACCGTCTGCAAAGCCTGAGGCAAAACTCGCAGATCAACCACCGCCTGCAAAGCCGGAAGGCAAACCAGCAGATCAACCACTACCGTCTGCAAAGCCTGAGGCAAAACTCGCAGATCAACCACCGCCTGCAAAGCCGGAAGGCAAACCAGCAGATCAACCAGTGCCGCCTGCGGAGGGCAAACCTCTCGAGCAAGTACCGGCGGTGAGACCTGACGGAAAGCCTCGAGGACTGTCCCCGGACCAGTTAGCCCGTGCCCGGGAGCAAGCGATTCCGATAGAAGCCGCCCCTGAGACAGCTAACCAAGGACCAGCCGCCCGCAGACCGGATGGTAAAACGATCGAAAGTCCACCTCCGGCGAAACCGCCTGAGAAACCACTGCCGGACGGGGTTGTGCTCGCTCAGCGGGGTAAACCTAAACCGGAGGAGGAGGTGCAGGGACTTCCGCGCCCTCCCTATGGGCAACCGCAAAATCCGTATTTGTCAGAGCAAAGGCCGCTGGCAAAACCTCTCGTCCAGAAGCCTTCGGAACGAACCCCGGAGATACAGATAAGTCCCCTCCCTGGTACCAGGTACGGTGAGGCGCCGCCCAATCCCTACCTGCCACCAGGTAAGCCTGTTGAAAAAACTAGACCCGGAATTGCTGAGAAACCAGCCGCACAAGAACGACCTCCGGAAAAACCTCTCGTAGAAAAGCCTGCCGACAAACCGCTCGTTCAACCAAAGCCATTTGAAAAGCCGCCAGAAAAAACGATTCCCTCCCATAGCGATGATGGCCGAATGACAGTAGATACCCGCGCGGGAGCCGCACGAGATGACCGAGGTCGTGAAACGAGACGGGCGGACGGTACGTCGATTCGCACGTGGGACTATGCTCCCGACGGAAGTATGACTACCAGAGAATATGGTCCTGATGGACGTTTGCGATTGTCTACATCATGTGATCAACAAGGACAACCCCGAACCATGAATGCCTATGACAATCAAGGCAGACGTGAAAGCACTACGACGTGGCAACACAACGCCGGCTCCGCCGCCTTTCAGCGTTACCAGGGCGACACGGGAAGATTACTGTATAGGGGAAATTGGGACGGTCAGGGACAAACACGAATTGAAACCCTTGATCCTTCCGGTAATCGGCTTAACACCGCCAGTTATAACAGAACGGGAGAGCTTCAACGTGTTGACACCAGAGATGGTAGAACCTTCACGAGGAATGGCTCCGAGTGGAGAGTTACCCCTGGTGCAACAGCAGAGACCCAGCGCGTTAGTGAGGTTCGGCTGGATTCGAGAGGAGATTTAAGCTATCGTCTTGCTGATGATCCGGGACGCCGGCTTGTTACAGAAACTACCGATGGCCGGTTTTTGGTGACCGGACCGGATGGAAGACCACGGGACTTTGTACGGGCGGACAATTATCTACATACCCCAATGCCCGTTGAGAGTGGTAGGAGGGGAATTCTTGGCGGCGGTGAAATTCACAATTTAACGGGGCGACCGCTGTTGGTTGTTGGCAAAGGATCTGGATTTCCAGGAGAACCCCACGGGATCGGTTATCTTCGGGTATTGCCCGCCGGCAGCCCGCCAACAGATGGTAGGAGAACAGACTTTGACGGTATCATAACCAACCCCAACTACCAGCCAGTGGTTTTGCCTAATGGCAGCATTCTCATGCCTGCAAGAATTGATGATCCTAATGTCAGCTACGTTAAGATTCCAAACGGCACCAGAGCGGTCATGTCAAGGTTGGACACTTTCCCATTAGGGCACGCCGCCTCGGCGAACCCCATTCCAGCTTCTCCCATTACAGGGTTTGCGCACCAAGCGTTTTCCGGAACCGAAATGGCCGGCGTGGTCCCGGGCCCCCCTCATGTCCCGCTCAGCGTTGAGCCTTTGCTGGGTGAGTACAGAGGTGGACAACCCCTCTATCCAGAGACAGCCGAACAGCGACGACGGGATGTAGAGAGCCTGAGACAAAGGCGGTGATGATGTCCGTACAACAGATTTCCTTGAAAGGATGCGATCAGCTCTGCCTGTTCATGATGCAGCACCTTGTCGGGTGTCTCAGTTCGCTAGCTGTGTTCGGTTCGACAACATTTAGGTTCTGGCCCCCGATTTATTCAGCAATATCGGTGAATAATCCAGGGGCTCATCCAATGGAGTGGAGATGGCTCCGCTCCACGACCGTGAATCCAAGCCGGACGTTTTCGCGAACAACCATCGATAGAGGGCGTCCAGAAAGACCACAGGATCTGGCTGAAACCACCGACACGGCCGCCTAATAAGCGGTATAAGCATATGCATGGGGTGTTGAAGCGGGTGAAGATGACACCAGTGGCGAGTTGACGCGAAAACCCCGAAGTGCTCTACAATCCGGTCTCGTGGGGCATGCGCCAACAAGCTCCACGATTTCTACCGATAGTCAGCATGACTGAAAACCGCCGAATTATGATAAGGCTCCCTCAAAACGACCCCTGATCGTTAAAGAAAGTGATTTAATCAATTTGTACTCCTATTGCTCGGGAGTTACGCGTCAGTTTTCTATTTAATGAAGCAACTAGAGAAAGAACGCCGTTGGAGGCCATGATGAAATTCAGGTGCAAGTCCACTTACTCGGTAAGCCGCACGACGCCCGCCGGCTGGCTCGGCTCGTTTTTGTTACTTTCATCGATGACTACCATCGGTCCCACCCTGGCGGCGACATACGCAGAGGGGGGTCCCAAAGACCTCTTCTACCGACAAATGCGCCGTGATACCAGCAGTCATCTCGACAATGTCGGTTTAACCTACTCCATCGAACTAGTGCGCAGCAACGAAGTCACAAAGGTCGATTCACGGTTTCCGTTCAAGAGTGGTGATGAGATTCGATTTCACGTACAGTCCAACATAGACGGCTACATGTATGTGGTAATGAAGTCGGGTAGCCATGGGTCACAGGCGGTCCTGTTCCCGGCAGCGGATAGCGGCGAGAATAATGTAATCAAGAAAGGCGAGGACTACGTTCTACCTGAACAAGGGGTGCTCGAATTCGATAACCAACCAGGTGAGGAACGGCTTCAACTTATTATTTCTCCGGAAAAACTCAATCTCGAAAACGCACTGGCAGCAGGGCGGGAGAGACAGATAATAATTACGCCCAAGACACCGCTGAAGCAAGGAAATTCTCTAATCGATCTGCCGCTCACTACCAATGCTTCGTGGTCACCGGCAGCGCACCCGCCTACCTTTAAGGAAGAGCCGGCGGTCACAGTTGTGTCTACTGAAATTACAAAACCTCTTTCTCTGGAAATGGTGCTTCGCCATGAAGGTGCGGTTAAAGATCCTGTAATTTCATCAGCCGGACGAGCAAGCGGAACTGAAACTACCAGGCCAGTTTCGGCGAAGCTGCCACCCGACAACGATCGTTCCGCTTCCCCCATCGAGCATGTAACACCGCAAAAAACTGAAATTAGTAAAGAAGCCAACAGCGTTGTAGCCGACAAGTGGGCGGTGGTTGTAGGAATTAGCCAGTTTAAAGATCCCAAATGGAATCTTCTTTATGCTGACAAAGACGCCAAAGATTTTGCAAAATTCCTCACCACTGAATGTAACTTCGCACCCGATCACGTAAAGGTGCTCACGAATGCAGAAGCAACACGAGAGAAAATTCTGACCCAACTAGGCGCGCAATTCCTGCCCGCCAATGTAAAACCAGGCGATCTTGTGGTCATTTATTTTGCCAGCCACGGCACGGGGGCCGATCAAGATGTGGCAAAGAAAAATTTCCTCGTAGCGTATGACACAGATCCGACAAATCCTTTTGCAAGTGGAATTGAGATTCAGGATCTTGCGCGAACAATTAAGCGCCGAATTAACGCTGATCGTATTTTGATAGTTCTGGATACTTGCCATGCCGGAGCCGCAGAACCTGGCGCCAAATCGCTAGGTCCAACATTGCCGAAATTCGATTTCAAAGATCTTGCACAAGGTACAGGGCAGTTAATTGTGGGTTCCGCCGCTGCTAACCAAACTGCACATGATTCGCTGCGATATAACAATGGTGTCTTTACCCGTCACTTCATGGATGGATTGCGCAAATACGGCAAATTTGCAGAAGCATTTAATTACACAAAACAAAAAGTTGAAGAAGAGACGGTTACAGATTTCCGCCAGCGCCAGACACCCGTACTCAAAGACGCGGAGTGGAAGGGCGATGAGCTAAAGGTGACGGTGCCTCCACTCAAGCCACGCAAACCGGCCGGCATTTAGACCTTGAGCATACCCGGCGATAAACGGCCAAATTATCAGAGGAGATATGAACACGAAGGGCTTATCCATGATTTGCCGTTTAGAAAATCCTTTTGACGACGGATTGCTCGCTTGGCGCAGGAAGAGTCTCCAAAGCAAAGTTCGCATCATAGCGCCGGGTCCGTGAGATGAGTCTCGATGAGCCCGATAAAGATGCTGAGTATCAGACTCAAACTGACAGCGCAGGAACAGGCTCAGGTTCGGGCAGCATTCCTTGCACAAGAGTCGGCCTCGGTGACGATTACGGCGACGGTGACAATGATTGGGCGAAGCTCCTGGCATTTTTTTCAATTTCGAACCAGAGTGCGACTTCCCGCGAACCAGAACTGTCGATACAGTTCGGGTTGCACATCAACAGGGAATAGAGAAAGAGGATAACTGCCTGGAAATTGGGTAATGGCGGAACTGCAACTTGCTGTTCGATATAGACCGACAAGGCTGAAGCGACTATTCAGCTTTATCGATCTGATCAGATGGTGCTGGCTTGTCGTCCTTCCGTGCGTTTTTTTCGCCGGAGCCGGCCTCTATCTCATTGTAAATGGGCTGCAACTCGTCATAGACGAAAATCTGTGGAATGCAGTGGCTCTCGTATTTGTGTATTTTGCAGTCCTGCATATTTCAGCTGTTCTCACCAGACCCTTGAAGGATTTTTACGTCAAGGTGTCTAAAGATGGAATGATTCTTCCATGGCTGATTTCGCTTCGTTATCTGACGCGTACTAATCTCATCTGGCAAGAAGTTACAGAATCAACGATCATCGGCGTGGCAGGTTCCGAACGCCTGGTATTTGCATTGGACTCCGGCCGACGTGTGGCTTTTGACGTCTCCGGGTTTCACAAAGAGGAACTGGAACAACTGTTGTTGGGCACCGAATTGTGGTCGACCCACACCCGGCGAACCGCAGAATTAATTGACTATCAAGCACAATTACAAAATGAAATGCGAGGAATTGAACGGCAAAGCTATACCCAAATGTGGGAAGACGAGCTAAGTCGTCGCTTTCGCTCAACAACGTTTCTCCCACTCGATCCGGAACACAAGTTGCAGGGCGGCAGATTAACCGTTGTTAGGCAACTGGCATTTGGAGGACTCTCTGCGATCTACCTTGTGCAGAGAGATCAACAAGATCTGTATGTGCTGAAAGAAGCCGTCGTTCCAGGCAATGCAGATCCAGCAATCCGACGAGAAGCAGAAAAGCATTTGAGCCGAGAATCGCAATTGCTCTGCACACTTTCACATCAATCGATAGCCAAAGTATTTGATTACTTTGTGGAGGATACCCGAACCTACTTGCTCCTGGAATATATCAATGGACAAGACCTGCGACAGTTTGTCCGACAACATGGTCCGCAACGCGCAGACAAAGTGACCGCGTGGGCAATCGAAATAGCCGAAGCACTGATGTATTTACACTCCCGCCAACCTCCGATTATCCATAGAGATTTAACACCAGACAACATAGTGCTCGACAACAAAGGATCGCTGATGATTATAGACTTCGGCGCAGCCAACGAATTTCTCGGTACAGCAACAGGTACACTCATTGGTAAGCAAGCATACATCGCGCCCGAACAGCTTCGAGGTAAAGCTGTCTGCCAGAGCGATCTTTATGCTCTGGGAGCTACGCTATTTTTCCTTCTCACTGGCAGAGATCCCATACCTCTTACCAGTTCGTCCCCACAGACGGTAGTGCCCGAAATTCCCGCAGTACTTGATACTTTAGTCTGTGAACTAACGGCAATGGAAACCGTCAACAGAATCGCCGACGCAGAGAAACTTCTAATGCGATTGACAGACGTATCACTAACCATTAACCATTGAGGTGAGGATGAGCTTGGTCTGAAATCAATCGCTCAACCGATAAGAGTCTGCATAATAGCAGCAGCCGGAATAAATAGGACAAAGAAGAAAAGTACTCCGCATCAGCAATCGGAATTGTGTCGGTGGAAAAGAAAATAATAGAAAAAACTGAGAGTGTAGAATTGGTCACCAGTGACGATGTCCCCGTCACAGCACCGTGCACAGCCTCAACTCTCTCATCAACCACCGAGCAATGCAATACACTTGACACTGACTTCGCACTGCCAGGCAAATCGTCTAACAGTTCGGAACATAGGAGTCACAAAACTAGTAAGAAGAACGCTAAGAAGAATACGAAGGGAAACAAGAACGAGCACGCGAGTGCCCAGACGCTAGATTACATTAGCTTACCCGCGCTGTCCGATGAGGCGCGACTCTCATTCGCCTCCACAGTTATTGCCGTATTTTCAGTTGTATTAGTGTCCGCGTTCATTACCATGTGCGTCATACCAACGAGAACTCCCGATCCTACTCCACTTACATTGGGATTCGGCCTGCTGGGCGGATGGGCAGGAACACCGGATCTTTCCTATTCCATAATTCCTTCGGCAAATTTTGCCAATGCCTCTCAGCCCCTGGAAGGAAAGATTGTGGTCAACTTTCTCACACATCCCGGGTTGATGCCAGTCAGTAAGATAATGACCCTCACCGCGCTTCACGACAAACAACCTCCAGTGGAAAAATCGTATGCTGAACGGCTGAGAGCTTTTTTGCCTGGTGACTCGCGAGTGCACGACATTATCGCCACATCACTCATTGGTGAAAATGATTTCCCCTCCGCTATCAAGGAAGTAGAGGAGGCCCTGGCAATCCAGCTTCACCACAGCCAGGACTATCATGCTGAACGGTCCACGGAGGAGTTCAGAAAAAGGATGAACCTGCTTTGTGGGCTTCATGCTGCTCGAGGCGAATGGAATGACATCGTTAACATCACGTCCGCAGATGAGTACAACTGTCTCCAGCTTCTATCGTGGAGAATCAATGCCTACTATCATCTAAATCAACCAGATCAGGTGCTTAGACTTACGGAACTGATGAAATTGCACTACACCACGCAGTTCGCCGGACTCTGGGAAGACCGCCTTCAATCCCTGCGCGGACAATCATTCGATAAGGCCGCCTTGCGTATAAGGGAGAAAGCGCACTCTGACATTACTCTCTCCGAAATCTACACGCGAAGTGGTCGTTTAGAACAGGCGCTCGCTCGCGCTAATAAGTTGTACCAGCCGTGGTTCGCCACACCGCAAACCAATGAAGACTTGTGCAGAAGAATGTCCCTGCTCAATAAGCTTGACCGTTACAGTGAATCGCTCAAATTATCCGGCGAAAATTATCAGCAGAACATGACCGCTTGTGCTCCATTATTCTACGCATTGAGAGCCGAGTGTTACTTCCACCTCGGACAGTACCCTGCCGCCTTGCGCGATGTGAACACCGCACTGTCCATAAATCCTCGTTTTCGCAAGGCAAACGAGGTTGGAAAGCTTGTGTTCACTCATAGCGGTGACCTGGTCAGAGCAGCAAAGTGCCAGCAGCAATTGCGTGAGGACACCTCTATAGTGATACCAAATTCATACTAAGGAACAGCATGACCAGCTTTAATGAGAAAGCGACTGAATCCAACGCAAAGATTGACGGAATTGCCGAGACTGACAAAACTGCAGCCAATGGCTTCCTCATAATTGCCCCTCGGTCATCCAAACTCACAGCAGAAGAATCGGCGGAGCATTTGCAGACCGTTCCATCTGTGAAAGATAGACTCAAACCAATTGATTTACCCGAACGAATTGTCACTTCGGCTAATTTAACAGACACCCTATTTTGCGCGACCATTGGAGCAACACTGTGCAGCCTGGCAGTGATGGTTTTCGCGGCACTTATGCCTGGCGCCGCGGCAAAACCACTTCTTAGTATTTTCGACCTTGGGCTAGCCACCGGTATCTCATCATTTTTGATCTACGCGATCTGCTACCGATGGCCAATACATCTGGCGTTGATTCTGTTAGTTTACCAATGCCTTACTGGTGTAACTGTCGGGCAGTTGATCATCGACAATCTCTGTATCTGGAGCGGAGCCGACCCGACTGCAGTTATACCGTTAAAGGTTGCATCAACCATGGTGTTCACCTTTTTGCTTGGTCTGTTGCCTGCTTTTTCGCGGCCAATCTATGAAGCGTGCTTTGAAAGTTCGGCTTGCCGCAATACTCCCGGATATGGAATGTTAAGCACCTGGATTGCCGACCGCCAGGGAAATCGGCTAACATTTGCTAAAGCCTGGAAACGAGCGCTACTTAAGAGTCTCGGCGGATTTCTATATCACTGGTCTTCATTTCGCGGCGGACCGCAATATAAAGACACGGCAGAATGGCTGGTCGCCGCGTCACAAACAGCTCGCATAAAGCGTCGCGAAAGACCAGCCGATCAGGTGAAGGTAGCTGACAATAAACTTCTCATTCGCTACCGTGCTTTTCATGCACTGGAAAACGCATTGGAGCTCGACACCAGCAAATACAAAGCTCGAGTTATCGCCAAAGAAGATAAGAGACTTGCCCGAGGAAAACATTTAGTTCATTGTTTTCGAATCGTTTTCGGCTGGATTTTTCTTGCATCTCTGGTGAGAATTCCGCAAAGGCTTGCTCAAGGATGCTATGAGAAATCACAAATTCATGATCCGGTGATACTTACTGCAATCATATCGATGCTATTTCGGGTACTTGAAACATGCGGTTTTGTAATTGCAGGAACACTGGTTCTCTATGGCATCTTTGTATTCTGCCGCCCGACACACATTGAAATAGGCAAGTCCGGTCTGAGATTCATCGGAAGCTTCATGCCTATCTGGCTGCGTGATCCCATTTTGCCCTGGGCAAAGGTTAAACGCATCGGTGTTGAACTCCCAAAAGGCAAGGCATCAATCGCTGACCACTGGTTGGTTTTCTATGCCAACGATGGCACAAGAAGGAGATTGAGAGTGGGAAGCATTGATACCATTGCTGCCCGTGAGGAAATTCTGAAAGCAATTGAACGTTGGGGGCCAGATATACCGCGAGATGTAGACGTAATCAAAATATTGCAAGCCCCATGCGATTACAGCTATACCGAACTCTGGCTGGAGGCGCTCAGCGCACCACCGGAGAGAGAACGACTGGAACCACTTATTACCGGGGCGAGGCTCAAGAACGATCAGTATCATGTTTCAAGAATGCTCGGCTGCGGCGGTCAAGGAACCGCTTATCTGGTCAACGACTGTGTTACAGGAGAAAAGGTGGTACTGAAAGAGTTTTTACTACCTGTTTTTGTGGATGTGAACATCCGCCGCAAAGCGCTTGCTACATTTGAACAGGAAGCCCGCCTTCTCAAGGAACTTTCGCATCCACAAGTGGTAAAACTGCAAGACTACTTCGTGGAAGACCATCGCGCTTACCTGGTATTGGAGCATATAGACGGACCATCACTCAGTGACAAGGTAAAACAGCACGGTTCACTTGGCGAGGCCGAGGTGCGCAAGCTGGCTGAACAAATGTGCTCCATTCTTGAATATTTGTCTACCCGAGAACCAGCGGTGGTGCATCGAGATTTCACTCCCGATAATTTGATTTTGACCAGGGAAGGCACGCTAAAACTAATTGACTTCAACGTCGCTCACCAGGAAAGCAGCGACGGAACCACCGGCACAGTCGTCGGCAAAACACCCTATATGGCTCCCGAGCAATTTCGCGGAACTCCATGCCCGCAAAGCGATCTGTATTCCATGGGAGCCACTTTGTACTTCCTTATTGTAGGAGAAGATCCTGTTCCGATTAGCTGCTCCGACCCCATTGGAATGGGTGCGCACATCAGCGCCGAGCTGTCTTCGCTTGTGCAAAAACTGACGAAACCGGAACTCTCTGAACGACTGGCTGGTATAGCCGCCGTGCGCAAAGTCTTGGAAATCGAGATAGAATATAATTTAACACAGTAACTTACTCTTAGACGCAGGATCCGGCATGGTCGCTCGGCGAGAAAATCTTGATGACAAATATCCGCAGCTCCAAAGCGGAGATACCATGATGCGAGAAGTCATTTGTTTGAGTCCGAAAGAGTTTTTTGGTTTGATTTGCAACAAGGTGATCGTCTGGCTGCAACAGGTGATGGTATCACTTCAAAAGTATTTCCAGGACTGTGGCTGCACGACGATGCGGTGCTTGCACTAGATTTCCCGCGGGCACTGGAAGCGCTCAATAGAGGACCTATCCACAGCTGAACATGAGACCTTTGTCACGAAGATGACCGCCATCAGAGACCTTCACTAACCAGTTGTCGAAAAGCTTAAGTTGAACCCGGAACCAATAAGAGTCCTCAGATTGTTATTTCCACAAAGAAGGCACGAACAACATCAAAAAAATTTACTGTTGCGGCTTGGCCGCCTTCTGTTGCTGGGCAATCATCACATCCTTCAATCTCTGCCGATCTTGATTCGCCAGTTCCGCTTTTCCCTGTTTCTCATAAGCCCGAGCTCGATACTCGTATGCCTGACAAACATCTGCTTGCATGAAAATGCATTCCGACAGCAACGCAATGGACTTCTCTGTTTCACCCAGTCCTAGTTGGCAGATGCCAGCGGTCAACACCTCTGTGTACGATTCGGGCAGCGATAGCAATTGCATTGCTTTCTTGAAGTCGCCTTGAGCTTGATCATTTAGATTGAGCGCAGCATAGACTTCACCCCTGGTGGCATAAGAGTGCGCGTCATCCGGCGCAATTGAAATGGCTCGATTACAATCGTTCAGTGCATCCTGATGCTGCTTCAACGCAATTCGGCAGTGCGCCAGAGCAGTTAGCGACGTAGCGGAAGGGAATTGTGCCACAGCTTTCAAGTAATGTTCAAGAGCAAGAGGTTGTTGTCCAAGACCCATTAAAGCATCGCCCCGCGACAATTCTTCATCATCGGGATCGACTCCCATCATGATTGCGCCGGCATTTTCCTGAGTTAATACCGGTTGGTTATTTAGAGGTCTGACGCTCAGACGGGGAAGCCCGAGCGCCTTTGCATTGGGCAACTGCTTGTCGAAAATAGCTCTGGCATCGCCGGACAGCCGAACCTCATCGGCAACAACGGAACCAAACATGCACGTTCGCTCTCCGCTGAAAGTGACCAGCGCCTTCGGTGCATAAATAATTCCGTGAATGAGAGCACCATCTTTGGCAGCTAAGACACCGGCGCCTGAATACCACAACTGAAACTGCGCCGGTAATCCCTTTGAGTTAATAGACGAACCACCGTCAACATATACTTGAACAGGCTGCTTCCCTTCAGGAGAAACAGGCATCTCCCTGAAAAAGAATCGAACACCTTTGGCAGCTGATGGCGAGTTTGATTCGGGATTGGAAATTTCCAGACCGCTGCCGCCAAGAAGCGTTATCTTGCTGGCTATATAATCTCCCGGTGGCAGACTGAGCACAGTGCCACAATCGAGAAGCAGCTCACCAACATCCACGACGTACCCTGGCGGCGCCGGTGTCATTACGCCGCGTTTAATACTGGCCCGCACGGCTTTCAGCCCGGGCGGAAGATTGAGAGGCGGAGGCAGAGGGTACGGTCTTGGAGCATTTCCCGTGGCATTAAGAGAATCGCCCAGATTGACATTGTTCTGCAGCATATAAAGACTCCTGGCCATCAAGGAGCCGTGCGCCGCTGCATCATCCTTCAATTTAATTTTTCCAAAACTGCCAACGTCTCCTCCTGAATCAAGAATCGTGAGCATGTCTGGTACCTCAGAACTACAAGACCAGGTGCTGGCGTTTCCAGACAGAAGCACTTCGGATCGACCGAAAACCGCAAACGAAAGAGGTTCTCGCGGCGATGGCACCAGCTGATTCGGTACATCGAGCAGATGATGTCGTACATCTGGTCCCAGCGATTCTCGAGCAGTAGTGGGACGAATGATAGAACCTGAATCAAGCAGCGCGCTACGTCGTCGCTGAGCCGCCTGAACCGGTATTCCCCCTTGAGACTTCTGCAGCAAGGCGATTGCCTGAGCAAATTCTTGATCAGATTGCCCGAGCACACGCTTAGCGTCCGCAGACTTGTCATGCTTCTGCAACGAATTCGAGTGAAACAGCAATATGTCGCTCAATCTGGTTCGTGCCCGAATCAAATCCTCAGGATCGGCAGCCTTCTTCGAAACGGCAGCAACGTACAATTTACAAAGCTCTTCTGCTTTCTCGTACTCGGCACCACGACAGTAATAATCTATTATTCGATCGCGATAGATGCGGATCCAATCCGGCTCGGTGGAACCACGAGAGAGCGCCATTCCCTTTTGCAGAATTCGATCTGCTTCGACAATTTGATAATTAGCCAGATACATACCAACCATGCGGCGAATCTGAGCCAAAACATCAGGTCGATGTGATGACTCGGACTCGGCCTTCTCAGCAGTTGCAATAACCTGGTTCATAATGGCTTGGGCTTCGTCTAATTTGCCCTCCTGAATTTTCAACACTACCACCACCAGACGAGGGCGAATGGTACGAGGATCAGTATGACTGTATCGACTCTCCATAATCGACAGAAACTGTTTTCTTGCTTCTTTGTATTTTTCTCTGTCACCTGCTTCGCGATAAATTTCCGCCAGCACTTCATAAGCTTGCGATGCGGCGACTAGATCCTGAGGGCGAAATCTCTTGCGCAATGCAAGCACATACTTCATGAACTCGGCCGCATCAGCGAAGCGACTGCTCTTTGTGAAATGGCTTGTAATTTCAGACAGATCAGTAATTCGCCCCAACTCAGTTCTTTGTCCAGCGTTTTTTTCATCCAGACTCGCTACATCATAGATGAAGTGCTCATCGATAACGGTGTCGGGCTTTTTAGTCTCAGAATTGTTCTGGTTCGCCCCCGGTCCTACCTTACCGCCAGCAGATTTGGCGTCGCTAGAGAGGTACGACCTGGCGCAATCCCAGAGCACCAGCACGGTATCATCATCGAGTTCCCCATCTGCGTTCTTCTGCCCGACGGCGATTACCTCTCTTGCTAGAGCCATGGCCTCGGCTATTTTGTGAGCAGAAAGTCTTACCTTAACCAAAGCAATTAGCTTGGGAATGTATCGGGCAGGATCGGTCTTACTCGTCCTCGCCTTTGCGAGCGCCTCTTCCGCTATTCCTTCAGCTGCCTTCCATCGCAGTTCATCCTCACGATCTAACTCCGCTTCAATCCGAGCAGCCTCAGCTAATCGATTACAAGATTTGAGACACTCTAGATAGTCGGCACGCACACGCTTCCTGCTTTCCTCATCCACGATGGTGCTCTTCAGAGCCTGAGCATAGAGATCTGCTGCGTCTCCCGCCTTCCCGAATTTCTCCAGATATTGGCACGCCTCCCCAAGCTCATGCTCAACAGACTCGTCTAAGCCACCGGCTGTCAGCCTGAGGCGAAGCGCCATCTTCAACACCTTCTCGACTTGTTCGTCTGCAACGGCACGACTTCCTGAAATTCGCGTTCGCACCGCTTCATGAAATCCTTCTGCCAGCGCTATCACCTGCGCTTTATCAAACGATGGCGGAAGCGAAGCTGTGAGGCGTGAGGCGATATCCAGAGCAGCCGTCATTCGGGCGCGAGCTTCGTTCAATTTCCCCAGGCGCCTCTGCGTATTGCTAAACTGAACAAGATAAGCGCAGGTGTCCAACCCGGGAGGCTTGTTGTTTTTCTCGATTCGCGCAAGCAATTTTTGCAAAACAATAGAAGCCTCTGCGTAGAGGCCACGCTGAGCACTAAGAGCGGCAAGAGAACTAAGACTGCGAAACAGCAGCGCTTCATCGACTACCTTGCCCGACTCCAACAAACCGATGGCACGTTTATATAGGGTCTCCGCAGGAACATATTGCGATTCGAAGCCCCGGACCGATGCTAACCTGACAACGGTGGTAACCAGTTGCATATCTGTCTCAGCGGTTTGCTCTTTCAATTGCAGTGCAGCTGTAAGCAAATACTCTGAGGTAAGGATACGGCTCTGGCGCTGAGTGGCTTCACCTGCTTCAAGGAGCGCCGCTATCAAAGCCTTCTTTGAAGTGAGATCAAGTTTGGCACCTAAGAGGGAAATTTTGTCGATAATGGGTTTCGATATTTTGACGTTTCCGGCATCAAGCGCTTCGGACGCTGCAGCAAGATATTTGGCACATGCTGACACATTGTTTTCCGCTGCTTCATCATCTCGAGCCGACTTCAAGAGTGATTCGGATTCACTGGTGAGCCCTTTCGATTTCAAATACACATGCCCAAAATCTGATGCTGGCTGGGAGTTCTCCGCAACTTTGAGGGGTGGAATCTGAGTGTGTTCACCGCGAATTGCCCCTGAATGGACTTTCTCAGACCGGGCGAAAACAGAAGATTGCAACCAGACCATCTGCACAAGGCAAAGAGCGAACAACGGGTAGTTTATCGACTTTCCGCTCATTCGACCGCTACCCTGTCCTTCCCCATCTATCTCAGTGAGCGCATCAGTGAATCATAAATCAAGAAAAATATATTCGCTTCTGAAAATAGCTTCGCTCAACCACCCATCCATCAACCGTTTCACCAAATCAATGCACAAATCTATCACAAGCAGATTTTACTTCCGGGTCATCCGGGTTCTGGGACATGGCAGTTTTCAACTCGGCTTCACCGGCTTTTCGCTGCGAAAGCCTTTCTATTAATAGTAAGCCCAGACGAAGGTGGGCCTCCCAATCTGACAAATTCAATTCAATGGCCTTACGAAAGTCTGCCTCAGCCTCCTGATATTTTTTCAGGTAGGTCGAGTTCAGCCAACCCAGTTTAGTTTTATACAAAGATGTGGAAGGCTCTAGCTCCACTGCCATTTGCAGCTGCGCCACAGCCAGGTTAGGAGAGTTAAGGTCCTTCTCTTTTACGGTTTTCATTATCAACATGGCCAGATGGAAATGAGCCAGCCCCCAATGAGGGTCACACTCTAATGCTTTTTCGTATTCTTTTTTTGCTTCCGCGTCTCTGCTCATTTTACCGTCATATAACTGCCCGAGCAAATCGTGCGCCAGCGCAAGCTTCGGTTCCAGGGTAAGAGCCTTTTTATACTCAGCCTCAGCTCCGGCATAATCCTTATACAATTCCGATTTGATGTTTCCCAGCCCAAGAACAGCATATGCATTGCGTGGATTTGCAGCGAAAGCCTTTCGATACAAATCGTCGGCTTCGTCATAGACTTTCCTGCGGGAAATCAACAAACTGGCAAGGCGCACTTTCGCTTCATCGAGGTCATCGTCCATCTTAATAGCGCTACGATATTCCTTCTCAGCTTCCTCGGCTCGGTCGCGACGGTCCAAAAGAAATCGCGCAAATGCAAAATGACAATAGCCAATGTCTGTCCCTAGTTCTAGCCCTTTGCGAAACTCTACTTCGGCCTCGGCTGCCTTGTCGGCAGATAATGAAAGGATGCTTCCTAACTCTGCATGCAAGACAGCATTATTGGGATTGATCGCAATGGCCCTGCGCACGTGCTTCTCAGCCTCGTCTGCTTTTCCCTGCTTGAGCACTAATCGAGCTAATTCCAAATGGGCCTCATCATCATCCTCGTCGGCGTCCAATGCCTTGTGAATCAGGGCCGCTACCACCGACACGTCTTGTCCTTGACGATACAAAATTCGAGCCAGCCCCAGCAGTGCCGGACCATTTAAACCATTTAGCTGCAATGCTTTTCTGAATTCTTGTTCGGCAAGATCCACGTGATTGAAATTCTTCTCATTGATTTTGGCCAGCATACAGTGAGCCATTGAGTTCTCGGGATCAAGCGTCACTGCCTTTTGCGCCTGGCGCAATGCGTCGTCGGATTGTGCCATGCGTTGATAAGCCCGCGCCAACTTTTCGCGCGCTCGAGCTGACTCCTCATCGTTACGAACTGCTTTCTTAGCAGATTCCAGGGCCTCTCCAAATCGACCCTGAATATCAAACACATCAGCGGAAACCAACTGAGCTTCCACCGAGTCAGGATTGCACTTGATCGCCAAATTTAGTTCATGTGATGCTTCCCAAAATTTATTTCCACTCATCAGCTCTTGCGCTTTGCGCATGTGCTCGCCATAAGTACTGAGATCTACTGCGGATCCGCCAGACTTTGTGGCAGTTTCGCCGATGGCAAACGTAATCGGCGCCGGGCGCATAACACTGGCTTTGGCGCCAATTTGAAGCGGCGGACCACTAAAGGTTCCACACATCACCGGAGTTTGGATCTCGCCCTTGTCTTTCAAGACATTCTGTTGAACCTTTTGCTTCATTGACGAAAAAGCCTGATCAAGAGTGCTTCCCGGTCCGCCCTTCAGCGAGTCAATCAGGTACCTGGTGAAATAGCTATTTTTCAGTTCATCGGATTCCCAAGAACGTTGATCGGGACTACTCGAACAAATAACAACGCTACCGATGCCTTGTGCCACCCCGTTTGAATCAATATTCGAGCGAGTCAATCCTTTATGGTCCTCACCGCCGGCGCCACTATAACAAGTATCTAAGACAAGAACTATCCGGTTGGTGTGCACTCTCTCTTTTATCATTCGCAGCAATTGCTTCATTTCCAAACCGGTGGCGAACAGTCGCTGAACACGAGTATCATAAGATACGATGTAGTTCACGCCACGAATATCAGCACCGGCAGGCGAGCCGTGGGTAGAAAGATAGATTACGACAAGATCTTCCGGATTGGCCGCATGGGGCAGAAATGAGTCGCCGAGCATGTCCATGATGTTAACCTTGGTGGCTTCATCATTGATCAGAAGCTTCACATGATCCTTCTCAAATTTGCCGCCGGCACCATCGGTAAGATAGTTGTAGAAATCTTTGGCATCTTTGGCCGCATACTTGAGCTCAGGCACACGCGAGTCGCCGAATTTTCCTATTCCGATAACCACTGCCCACTTGTCACCAATGGGTTTGGAAGCAGGCACGGGAGAAAAGGTCTTGGCACCGGTATCTCTCGATCGCAGTTCACCTGCAACCGCATGCGGTGCGACAAGAATCATGCCCGCCAGTGCAACCGAGCCAAGCTCTGAAGCGAAAAAGCTGCTTACACCAGGAATGGGCAATAATTTCTTGTCAGCGTGCAACGGGAGCCTCCTGTCATTTCTGCTCCATGGTACCAGTGGTCGCAGCCTGGGGCTGCCGCAATGCTAGCCCGGGTAAACCTTTCGGGTGGTGTCTCTTGAACTCCAAATAGATAGGATCATGTTCATCATCGAACTGGAATTTCTTCACAGCCAATTCATCGATAGTCGCGGCTATGTTTGGCTGATCTGCTTCTCTTGCTTTGAGCGAAGCGAGAACCAACAGATACCCGACAGCGTTATTGGCTTTCTCTACGGGTTTGGTTGTCTCCTCAAGTTGAGCCAGAACCTCATTGATAGCTTTATCGTTGTCCTTCTTGTTTAGCGAAGCCATCAACAAGTACCAGAGCGCATAGGTTTTCAATTCGAAATTACGTGAACGCACCGATTCTGAAGAACTGAGAATCGAGCGCAATTTTTCTTCAACCTCACTGTCTGCAATTTGCGAAGAAGACACCAACATAGAGAGTTCATTTGAATTTTTTTCGAGTTTGGCCAGTACCGATTTAAACGACTGGTCGACAGGACGGCGAAGGTCTTTGCCCTGACACAGAACCATCATTTGTTCAGTTGCTATGGCCGGTTTGCCATTGGCGAGGCTAGAAGCAACTAGCGCCGCTCTGGTGCGATCTGTCAGCCACTCGGGTTTGAAGAGAAACTTGGACTTTTGAAGGGAAAGGCTCGCAGCTGATAGCGATTCTGCTTCAACATAATACCGGTTGATCAAAAGTAACTCGCCAATTCGAGACTGTAGCCAGGCTAATTCAATGGAGTCTTTGCCAAATACCGCTTCGGTCTGAGAAATAGCCGGATCTACCCGCTGTTTCATCACCGAATCGCCACCACCTGAGCTTGATTGCGATTCAAAAGCGTCTTCTTTCTCAAAGACCTCCTTGGCCGGCTCGGGTAACTCGGAGTAAGCTCGATTAGAAAATTCGGGAGGAGACAGTGCAAGTACCTGTGAAAGGCTGAGTGCCCCGTTGGTTCCCTGACCACCAGCTTCGGGCCCCCGCGGAGCCACCACCGGAGGAGCCGACGAGCGCATCATCGCTACTCCCACAGCTCCTCCACCGAGCAGAAGCGCCAGAATCAATATGGGAATAGGGTTGTGTGGCTTCTTGGCAGTCAATTCTACTGCTGCTGGCCGGGGCCGGCGCATTCTTCCTGTTTCGGTTCCAGATCCTGGTTCAGAGAGACTGGCGTCGCCAGCAGTTTGGGTATTGGCTTGCGGAGCCGGTTCTGGAGCTGTTTGCTCGGCTGGATGAGGCGCTCCGGCGGGGGCAGCGTGGGAGTTGTGTTTTGCAGCCTCCTTCGCTTTAAGTGCATCTTTCGGTCTTTCCTTGGCAGCGTCTTTTCGCGTATCGGCAGGTTGGCTGCCCGGAATCATCACATGAGAAACAGCAGCACCAGCGGTGCCCTTTTCTTGAAAATTCTCCAGCGCCCGTCTCAACTCGCTGACCGACGCAAAGCGATCTTCCGGACTTTTCTCAAGACACCGGATAACGATTTTTTCCAGTTCCGGCGATATGGACACCTTCGGAGCAACTTGCCTAAACCCGGGAGGCGACTCATTGATATGCTTAGCCAACACCTCAATTGCACTTTTGCCCGAAAATGGTTTGTGCCCGGTGAGGGTTCGATACATGATGCATCCGAACGCATAAATATCGGCCCGACCATCAGTTTGCCTGGCCATGCATTGCTCCGGGCTCATATAGTGGGGGCTGGGAACGGTGGATCCTGGTTTGGTCAAGTTCGCAATATGATTGTAGTCGGATCGTAGAACCGCAGCGACGCCAAAATCGATGATTTTAATAGCTATATTGTTCGCCGTCTCCGAGGTCACAATTATCTTGGAAGGTTTGAGATTTCGGTGGTAGATTCCAAGGTGATGGGCGATGCCCATGCCGTCGCAAATTTGCTCAAACAGCTTTAGAGCTTTATCGACGGGCAACCGTTCACACTCGGTCAAGACGGCTTCAAGGCTTTTGCCCTCGACACTCTCCATTACCATGTACGGTTCGCCTGAGGGAGTAGCGCCAAAGGTCTGAAAACGTGAAACGCTGGGATGATCGAGCCTTCGAAGTTTCTTCGCCTCTTCTTCAAAACGCACCAAAGCGTCTTTGCCTTCTCCGGTCTTCAACACTTT
This sequence comes from Candidatus Obscuribacterales bacterium, assembly GCA_021732565.1. Taxonomy (GTDB): domain Bacteria; phylum Cyanobacteriota; class Vampirovibrionia; order Obscuribacterales; family Obscuribacteraceae; genus JAKFUT01. The sequence goes on along the minus strand of JAKFUT010000005.1, from coordinate 46,830 downwards.
GACAATGCAAGCAAGCCCGGTCATGCGCTCCCTGGCGCGATAAACATAACTGTGAGTGCCCTCGCTAAGTACTGAAAGCACCTCGTACTGTTCATCAAGCAACTGACCGACGGCCATAGTCATGTCCGATATTAATCTCCGCACAGAAGCCTCTTATTAATAGAACGTTCCACTAAATGCAGCAGAATAACACCTTCAACGGGCTTAACACATCGGCAGAATCTCGAAAACAAGCCTCCCGTATGATTTACACTCAAAACTGAGAAGAGTGGATGTAAGCCGAAATTGTCATATAGACAAGATCGCATCAGGGTTTGTGAGACAACACGATATCGAGCGCCAGGACGATCTGCGGATCCTTTTCGATTACAGTGGTCACGGAATTAGCCATGCCCGCAGGAAGTGGAATATCAGGGTTGGTACCGGGGCTGGTATCACTTGATACCAGGATTGTTGTTTTCTCCGGTGGTTTTACGGCAATAGTAGACGTTGAACTGTCGGCGGGCATGTCTGCAATTTGTGAGTTGTCGTCGAACGACACCACTGCAGACCCTGGCACCAGATCTTTCGAGCCCGGCTGTCTCGAGGCAACAAGAACTCGAGGCTGTGTAGAATTTTTTATATAGTCGTCTACGCGAATAGGCGAGCGGGAAAGCACCAGCATCAGTTTTTCATTTCCTGGCACAGAGTCAAATAATAAATAGCCATCGCCTGGAAGCGCATAGTCGGCGCCTGCTTTTATTCGGTTGTCGTCCGACTGTCTATCCGGAAAGAGTACCTCGTGCTCGCCTTTGCTTCCTTCTCGAAGGATCACATAAGCAAAACCACTGATATTAGCCTTTACATGAAATTTTATCTTGTCGCCGGATTTAAACTCAAACTTGTTATTGACCCTGGTTGATTCGTTGTTGCGCCGCAGCTCGATCCAGTATTGAACACCTGTATTCAACTGCTCGCCCGGTCGAGACATTTGCTTGTAGAAGAGATCTTTAGCTCCGTTTTCCGCGAAGGCACTCGGACCGTTAGCGAACAACATTGTCAAACCAATGAGGATTGCTGAACATTTTGCCAGCCCGTGCATAAGATTGCTTTCTCCGTCGAATTTCACTTTCTATTATCCTAGCAAGCCTTTGGGCTGTTATGCTTTTCCGTAACACGTCTTTCCCGGGAATCCGGCTGAGGATTCTTCAAGTTGAACCATAGAGAATATGCACCGATACGGGTCGAATAAATCAAATACAATTGTAAGCGTTCCTTCGGGTTCACTGTCGCCTCGTGCACGCTAGCCGCTCGTTTCGCGCCAGACGCGCACCTCGCTTCAATCAGACTGTGCCAATGAGTTAGCCATTGCAACAGCCTGCGGTAAATATGTTTGCGAAGCAACTGGCTGTCAACAAAACAGAACAAAAGCGTGAAAACCTCGGGAAATTATTGCAGCGATGAAAGCGCAGGGATCGGAGCTGCCTGTCACATTTGAGAAACCGGTAATCTTGCCAGGGTGTTGCAAAAGCTGAAAACAGCGAGAACTCAAGCAGGATTGCGGTACGATTAAGAATGTTCAACCAACTCTACGTCCGGCAACCTAAATTTAGCCGGTTGGAAGTCGAATCAAAATTAAAATCGAAATCTCCACTGATTTGAGTCAGGTACATGAATAATACGTTCCGCTTTACAGCAGCATTGTTAACTTTAATGGTAACTACACCGGTCCCGGCGACGGGCCAGCCCCTCTCGAGCCCGGCGGTGCTTCGCAGCAGCACGGGAGGACCAGACCAGCCGATACCTGAAGAAACCATCAGTCAAAACCCGCCCCTCAGCTTTTGGCGCCCCGTCAGGGGAAGAGCCAGAGCGGCAATGCTCTGTATTCACGGGCTAGGTCTTCATCGCGGAACATTTGCTCAATTTGCCACTGCCATGGCAAACCGAGATGTAGCTGTATATGCCGTCGATGTGCGTGGTTTTGGAACCTGGTACCAAAATGGACAACCGAAACTAGACTTTCCCGCGTCGCTTTTGGACGTTACCAAAACCTTGAAAGATATTCGCGCACAATATCCCGACGCTCCAATTTTCCTGCTGGGAGAATCGATGGGTGGAGCAGTGGCGCTGCAAGCCGCTGCCCAAAATGCCGATATGGTCGCGGGTTTGATCAGTTCAGTGCCTTCCAATGATCGCTTCGGCGGTCTCGGTGGAGATTTACACGTAACACTGCGAATCTTGGCCGGAGGCTTCAAAGAACGCTTTGACGTGGGCAGCCACGTGGTGCAATACGCCACTGCAAAACAAGACCTTCGCGATCTGTGGAAAAATGATCCGCGCGGACGCAATAACTTTTCACCGGCTGAATTGATGACCTTCCAGAGCTTCATGAAACAGAATTTTGACGTGGCAAAACAGGTAAAGCAACTGCCGGTTTTAATTATTCAAGGAGCGCGCGATAAATTAGTGCACCCGAGCGGCACCTGGGATGTGTGGGAGCACCTTGCAACACCGAATTTAGACATTGCACTGAGCAGCAACGCCGAACACTTAATTTTTGAGTATGGACAATTTTCCAGCGATGACTTGCGATTTGTTTCTAATTGGATTGATAAGCGACTGGCCAAAGAAATTGCCGAAGACGTGAAGCTTGCCACTGTCAAACCGGGAACATCAGTCAATCAACCGGAACATCCCAGCGACGTCATTCCCGCATCTGCTACTTCTGCCACTTCCAATGGTGCCGACAAGCTTGCCATAACCTATTGGATCGAACTAATGCGTGACGGTAAACGTTTTCGTTGCAACAACAAAATAGCTTTTAAATCAGGAGACGAAATCAGGCTGCATGTTCGAGCAAATGTAGACGGTTTTGCCTACATCTTGTTGAAAGCAGGCACCACTGGAAAACACGCCGTACTCTTTCCTGACGACCAAACCGGCAGATTCAATCGAATCGGCGCTCAACATGACATAGCGCTTCCCACAAAGTCGTGGCTGCGCTTCGACAATAATCCCGGGCAAGAACGAGTATCAGTTATATTCTCACGGCGACCACTTGATCCATCGGTGCAAAATTCATCACTGCTAACGGCTTTCGTATCACCCGATCGCACTGGCGCCAAGGATCTGGTGCCAACGCGCATGGAATTGAGTTGGGGTGATCCCAATCCTGTTATCATGCCTTCATCAATGTCCAACAATACTGCACTCGCCAGTGCACAGGGCGGTGAGCAAGGTCTTGAAACCAACCTGGTTAAGGTATCATTCGCGAATCCTGAGGGAGTACTTTCTGTCGATGTTGCACTCGACCACAACTGATAATGTCGCGCCTCCGGTGCAGAACTATATACGAACTTGCAAGCACCGCAGTCACACCGGGTTCTTAACAAACAGACCGAGCGCTGCCATTGGCACCGTTATCGCGATGGTGGCAGGGCAATTTCTTGCTCCTGGTGAAGTTTTCGCCCAGGAGAAAAAGAGCCCGGTGAGTTTCACTAAGATTCAGGATTTATCGCCTGATACCAAGCCTCTAAACCGCCCGATCCGTCAAAAGTGGGCGATTGTGATAGCTGTCGGCAAATTCAAAGATAAACGCATGAACAATGATCAGTTTATCGACAAGGCTGCAAAAAAGTTTCACTCATACCTGCTCAGCGAGAAGGGTGGGCGGTTTCAACCGGACCATGTAAAGCTGCTGTTGAACGATGATGCGACTCAGCAAAACATAGCTACATCACTCAGCCCGTCATGGCTTGGAACTCTTGCGGGTCCGGACGATCTGGTGGTAGTTTACATTGCCACGCAGGGCTTTCCCACCACCGACGGGAACAGCTGGTTATGCTCCTACAATACGGCTCTAGATAATATCTACGGCACTTGCGTCTCCATGCAATCCATTATGAAGACGTTAAAAGACCAGGTAAAATCAGACCGGGTGGTACTGATACTCGAATCTCCGTATAGCGGCTCAGCCAATTTATTGGGTGCCAGAGAGCTTACGTCTAACTATAGTCTTGATTTGAACAAGGTAGTGTTGGGTCACGGCTATATGTTGCTGTGCTCTGCCAAACCAGATCAAGCCATAAGAGGCACGCGCTTCTCTGAAAATCTCACGGTTGCTCTTTTACAAAACGACGGAAAGATTAGCTTGCCAGACGCGTTTGAGAAAGCCAAAGAGAACACGCAAACAGACGCACTCAATGAAGGACGAAAACAAACACCCGTTCTTAAGTCTGATTGGAGTGGCGCAGATCTCACTCTCGGTGCTCCCGTTCTTGAGCAGCTGGCTATGCTTCCGGAGTCTGTGCGCAACTTTCTCGGCGCAGAATCTCACTATCTCAAAGCAAGCAGACTGATGGGAGCCGGCGATTTGACCGCTGCAATTTCCGAGTATGAAGCGGCGGTGGCCACCGATCCGTCCTATTCGGATGCTCTGGCCGATTACGGAGTTGCGCTGGCATTGCAAGGCAAATGGAAGGATGCCGTGCAGCAACTCAAGCAAGCAGTGACGCTAAAACCGAATGACTCACTCTACCGAGCGAACTACGCGAGGGTTCTCGACGCACTCGGTCAGACAGTGGAATGTCGGCGAGAACTGGAAAAGGCCTACAATTTGAATCCGAAAGATCGCGTAATTTTGTGCGCGCTGGCAGACAAAACGATTTCAGCAGGCGATGTTCACTCCGCTATCGGACTACTTCAAGATGCACTGGATATGTATCCGAATATGGCGTCGCTTCACGATCGTCTGGGATTTGCGCTTTCCGCCTCGGGAAACTTCAACGACGCTTATCAGCATATCGAAAAAGCCGTGCAGCTCGACCCTGCCTTGGTATCAGCCAGACTGAACATGGGCTCTCTGCTTGCCACCAAAGGCGATCTGCAACCGGCGATAGTGCAGTACAGAGAAGCGATCAAACTGGCTCCCTCTAATGTGGATGCTCATATGCTCTTAAGCAAAGTACTGGAGAAAACTTCTGATGTTGCGGAAGCGAGAGACGAATTAGTCAAATTCATCGAACTCCTTCCCGCCGGTGATGCAAGGAGAGCCGCAGCTCAGGCCCATCTAGACCAGATCAACGCCTCGACACCATAACATAAAGTTTCAAGCTGTTCGAGGTCCGTTTCCAACCGAAATTTCTTTTTCAAATTCATCACAACATGGAAATCGTTCACGGGAGAGAAATCGATAAGCCCCGAGATCTGCTGTTGTCAGCCCTGCCTGCAGTAGCGGGATCGTCGGATTATTGCGCGATTTATTCACGAATAAATCGCGCTGCGAACATGCCAAGGTTCGATCTCGCAATAATGCCACGTACCGCCCTTGACTACGAGAATAGACGGGTCGATCAAACCTCAACAACAGGAAACCACTTCACTTGAGCGACCTTTCTGGAGCCTTAAAACGATACAATGGTAGGGATTCACCCCGCATGTAGATGAGAAATGACTGATCAAACCGCCAAGCATTCCGGCTCTGTCCGCATCTGCAAGATATGCAGCAAGACGTACCCTGCGGGAGTAGATAAATGTCCTGATGACGGAAGTGAACTGGCCCGGCAAGAAAAAGACAGATTTCTGGGTACCACTTTTCTTGGCAAATATGAAATTCTGTCTGTACTTGGTACAGGGGGAATGAGCATCGTCTACAAGGCACGCCATATCCACATGGAAAGGGTTATGGCGCTCAAGCTCCTCAACCGCGAACTTACCCATGATGAGGTGGCCAGAGAACGTTTTCGCCGAGAGGCATCGGCCGCCGCCTCACTATCACATCAAAACGTAGTAGTGGTGCACGACTTCGGTTTTACAGAAGTCGAGCCCAAACAGGCCTACCTGGTAATGGACTGCCTTGAGGGATTGAGCCTTTCGGATCTTGTTGAGAACAACGGCACGCTGCCTCTGGCTCGGTCCATTGAAATATTTAAACAGGGTCTTGACGGGCTTGAACACGCCCACAAGAAAGGGATCATTCATCGCGATATCAAACCAAGCAACCTGGTAGTAATTACTGAGGCCGACGGCACGGATCTGGTGAAACTGGTGGACTTTGGCATCGCCAAAGCGGCTCCGCAAGAGGGAGAAAAACAGCGTCAGCAACTAACGCAAACCGGTGAGATATTTGGCAGCCCTCTATATATGAGCCCGGAGCAGTGCAATGGCACCGCCATGGATCCGAGGTCGGATATCTATTCCTTCGGCTGTCTTATGTATGAAACGCTATCGGGTACGCCGCCACTCATAGGTGACACGTACATAAATACCGTGGTCAAACACCTGCAGGAAGCCCCTCCTCCATTCAGCAAGACAGCACCCGCTTTAGCGATACCTTCCGCCATTGAAGCAGTGATAATGAAATGCCTGGAGAAGAATCCAGACAAGCGTTATTCCACCGTTGCAGAACTTCGGCAGGCATTGCTGGATGCCGCATTGGCAAGCGGAATTAAAGGATACAGAGCAGGCGCGGTACAGGAAGTTTCGCGAAAATCTGCTTTATCGCAAACATTTGATCGGGTGAAACTTGCAGCGACTGGCGGTTTTCGTGGTCCTGCTAAAGCGGGCGGCGGAAATCTTGCAGTTGCGGTGTTGATTGTTTTCGGAGTACTTGGACTGGCAGCCATCGTTTTTACCATTCCATACGGCACAAAGGGTCTTGACAGTCTTTCGCTCTATGATCGCGGCATGTACGGTCTTATGCTTCAAAAGATGAATGAAAGTATTGCAAAAGCCAATTTCGTCGAAGCCGAGAATGTGGCGAAGCAAGCCGAGGCAATGGCTCGCAAGTATGACGACAATGACACTCGCCTCGAACAAATACTAAGGGCCGAAAGCAAATTCGTTGACGGTGCAGAGCTTGAACGCGTTCGCACTGAAATAAGGAATATCGTGACCATTCAAGTTAAAAGAGATTATCTGGTAATGCAAGGCCGCCTTTCCAAGTTGGAGGTGCCTGTGTCTAACCCTGCGGAAACCGATCAACGAAAAGCAGGAGTGCTCGGGACCGGAACCGGCGCCTTGGACATAGCAATACGGTTGCATTCGCGAGAGCTGCACACGGAAGAACAGCAATTACTCACGCAGGCAGTACGGGTTTATAGATCGAACGGGCTGGACAAAGCAGCTAGACTAGCTGATCTCAAAACACAATTGGGAAAATGTTATACCGAGTCGCAGCGTTTTGACGAGGCAGAAAAATTGTATCTTGACGCTGCAAAAATTCGTGAGAGCGTCGAGAAGCGGACGGAAGAAGATAACAAACTTCTCTCAAAAGCATATTTCACATTGGGTACTTTTTACCGCGACCAGAATCAGTTTTCCGAGGGAGCAAAGGTTCTCAGGTCAGCAATAAAAACTGCAAAAGAGACAAAAGATGAGCACCTCCTTTTCGAAGACCTCAAAGCATACGCAGAATTGCTCCGGCAGGCAATACCGGCGGGTAAGATTGATGCTACTCAGGCTGATCTCAGCGCCGTAAAAAAACAGATCGATGAGCTGGGAAGCAAGTTGGGTACAGCAAAAGAGGTTCCGGATTCAGACTAGAGACTGAAACCGCTCAATGACGCACGTCCGCGCCGGGGCGCCTACTATTAAGAAAGTTCAAGACTGACTTGAAAGCACCACGCGTGGCATCAATTCAAGGCCAATCTCCGTAATACGTTTGAAGATTTGCCCGGCAGCCTGACACACTGCTTCCACTGTACTTTCGGGAATCTCAAGCTTGTTCATTTGCTCTTTGAACTGCTTCCAAATTGGCATAAACGACGCACCGTAGGGATCAAAGTAAAGACTCCCGGTGCCATCAGCTAATGCATAAGTACTCTGCACATTCCTGGCAATAAACTTGCCACCATGTTTGCTGCCCAGCAAAACGTAATGCATGCCTAGCAATGCTTCGGGGCACTCGGCCGAACAAGCGCGAATATCATCTAGCAGCCCTTGCGTAGACGACAGAGCCTGGCTTTTCTCGGGATCTCGCTGCATACTGGCCAGATCTTGCTTTAAGAATTCTTCTTGAAACTCAGCCGGCGATACAATGGCTGCGGTGGCAGAGTGCCGTCGAAGTTCCGTTTCCAGCACTTTATGCACGAGGTACAGCTGCGCCAGATAATCACCGTAAATCTCCTTCGGCAGTTTCCCGCGAGTAAGAAGACTTTGAAATTGGCTCCCCTCTGCCGAGTCGTGCATCGGCGCCGTTGATTTCTTCAGAGTTTCCATCAAAGTAGCTGTCATGATAAATCGCTCCGTCGACCACCGAAATATAGTAACCCGTGAACACGGGAAGAAGATACCCAAAATTGCAGCTCGTTGAGCCTTTGACCACATGGAAACAAGCTGTTGCATGAATATTGCAGGAATATTGCGGTCAACAGCACAGTCTGCATAAAGATGCATACAGAGATACCATTTTATAAGCGCGGAGGATTATTCTGGTTCTTTGCCTGCATTTAGTTCCGCACCCCTGTCTGGCATTTCCTCAAATATTTTCTTCAACCTGGCTTCGGCCAACGTTATGGCTTTGGCAATCTCCGCAAGCCCTGCATATCCGTCTCCGTCATCGTCGAGCTGTTTTAGAATCTCGTTGTGAACTGGTTTACCTGTTATTTTCGCTTCTAAATCCACTGCTTCCTTCAAGTACTTAAAGGCATCATCAGAGAGTTTCTCTATCACATACAGGTTGGCTAACGACAGATCAGATCGGGCTACTTGTTCCATCACCTCGCGATCCGTACTCTTTAAGCCCAGATTGCGTCCGCGTTTGTATAACTCTTTTGCCGCCCAGTGTACATCGGTGCTCTTTTTCTTCGTCGACGGTGAGGCGATGTCTCTCATGTGGACGTCACCTAAGTCGTTGACCGTTTTGATCAGGTTTTGCAACTGATCACCGGTAGGATGTGAGTCCGACTGCTGAACCGTAGCCAGATCCACCACTCGTAAAGGGGTTACATCGTCGGGTTTGCGTTCTCGTAGTCGTAGTGCTTGCGTATAGAGGCGGCTGGCTAACTCGGTATGTTTGGGCTCGGTACTGTATTGGGCGGCAAGCTTCTCCGAAGAAACTCGCAAAGCCACAGTAGCATCGGGATCGCGATCGAGTTCCCCGGAGATTGCAATTGAACTGACAACGCGATAAATGTCTTCCGGAAACAGGGATGCCAGATCGCGCAGCATGGTTCGGTTATTGGCGGTTCTGAAGATTGCCCAGATGGCTCCGTCGCGCCCCATATCGTCCCCTTTTCCGGGCGTCGAGGAGGCTTCATCACTCTTTGTGGCGGCACCTTGTCCCGACATGTGAGGTAGCATCTGCGCGATCGCTTCAATTCTATTGAGCTCATGCTGGCGGTCATTGAACTGCATAGTCACAAAGCTACCCACCAATGCGACCCATATAGTGGCAACCAACTTTGCCACTTCAATTGCACGCTCCCACGTTATGTGGTTCTTTTTGACTATTTTTGTTCCTTCTAAGCTACCGCCGGAGTCAACTTTAATTGAAGGCTGGTCTGCGGCCTTGTTGTCTTGGAAATGGCGATCGCTAGTGTTCTCTTTGTTCGCAGTGGCACCTGGCAGGTCTTCTTTTATCTCGTCTGACTGGCTAGATGCCGTTTTCTTGGTCGAAATGCCGCTTGAATCCCCCATAACTTCCAGCCGGTGCTCCTGTCAGCGAAAATACCTATGTAAAACTTACCCGTTTTAGAGGTATTCAGGCGATGTTGTTACAGAAATGAATATCTCTCGTGGATGTCAGGATCACACCCGCTTCGGCGGAGGAAGTGCCGCATTCAGTCGTACAACCATACTTGGACAACACAGGCGAATCGTCGCCTGGCTGGCCTTAGTGCGAAGTCCGTCAAGCTACGCACCGTATTTGGTGACCGGCGAGGCAGGTATATGCGAAAGCGATCTAAATTTGACACTGTTACTGAATTAAATGCCACCGTATATAGTGGCTCCCCGGGCGACATGAAATGATCATTGATGCATCGCTTGCTTGACAATGGCAACACTCGTAGCCCATATGTAAATTAGTGACAAGCCAAGACCGATTTCTAAAGATCAATATAAAGCGCAATTTTCGTCTGGTTGTTGCCACCAACTTGGCTAACTTGGAAGCTTCATGCTCAAGATCATCGCTACAAGCAAGTTCTCCGCTTGGGGCAGACCCATGCTCCGGGGCTTCATTGAAGCCGGGGGCATACACGAACATGGCTGGCGACACACAAGACGCTCTCAAGAGAATCATCCGGCGCACGGCCGGAGTGACCGGCGGACTTGCGATTGCACGCATTGACATCGCGGCTTCTCTACATAAAGTCCAGCTTATGCTTCGACGTAGCATGAACGCTAATTTCTGATTAGACCAGTTCAGGCAACGGATACTCAGTAGTTTGGCAACACGCCCGTCTCCTGATGTCGTTACCGTTTAGTGGTCAAAGATTGCTTTGTCAGCTTCGTTTGCTGCTCTCATTCTGGAACAGATATGTAGAGCGATGGTCTTTCAAATAAGCATCAAGTTGAATTAGGAGAGGCTCAAGATGATGGATAACATTGAAGTACCGGCGCATGAAGATAACAAATGTGCGCATTCCGCCTGCAATTGTCCCGTACATGGTTCAGAACCTTATTGCAGCGAGCTATGCAAAGTAGGAGATTCATTAGGCGATGTTTGTGAATGTGGGCATCCGGAATGTCTCGGTCCTTTACGATAGAAATGACTTTGCCGCTCATGATCTGCTAGCCCGAACTGCACGAGAGGCGGGACGAAAAGGGCGGCGTGGGAACCGAAAAGAACTTCGAATTACCCGCTAAACCCTGGTGTTCACCAACTTAGAGTCCCGCCTTCGGGTATTGATAAACCCAAGTCAAGGAAAGCCTCCTCCAGGCTAATTCCCTCTGCATTCCAAATAGACAACGCTTCAAGTGCCTGCTCCTGGGTAAGAACACCGCGCCGAATCAACGACCGGCAACGTACAAAGTTATCCAGTGAGGGTTGAGTAAGCAAGCCGGTGGCCATAAACAGGCGAGATGCAATTTCAGAATTTAGGAGAGCTCGCTCAATTGCACTTTGAATGTCCTGATCCGAACAGAATCCCGAAAACTTCATCATGTCAACTAGAGACAAATCAATGCCACTAGGTGGTCCGAAATTCTGTGTTCGGCGGGAACCAGGCGAACGAGGCAACGCTGTTTCACGAGTAGTGGCAACTACCCCGCTTGAGGTTGCAACGGTTCGTCCCGTTGATTCCTGCTCAGTGATCATGTCTGAGTATGTGCCTTTATTCGCCACCTCATCAGCCTTAGCCCAAAACATCACGGCTGACTTGAGCTGTTCTACGGCTTCAAGTCTGGTTATTTTCCCATCTCGAATTTGTTCTTGGGCAGTGAGCACCATCGGCAGTAGCTGAGCCGACATAACCCCTTGAATGACAAGAGTTCCGCCCAGTGGCATGCCTGTTTCAAAACTGGCGTAAAGCGCAGAATCAAGTTGGGATTGTGACACCATGTTCGAATCGACCAATAGTTCGCCTAGCTTATTAGACGTTCGATCTTGCCTGGGCGCCCATTTCTGTTCCGCCAGAGCCTCTTGCAGCGAGATACCCTTCTTATAGCAAGTTTTCAACGCTGTAATGGCGGCTTCAAACTCGAGAAGACCGTCTCTGATGAGCGACTGGGCTTCTAATGAGTACTGCAAATTTTGTTCCGAGATAACACCGGACATTACAATCACACGACCGATTGGCAGATTCATTCGCTTGGCAATTTGAATCGCCTCTTGCAAGTCGCCGCTAGTAACAACGCCCACTCCAGTTAGGAGTTCACCGATCTTGACGTCGTTTTTTGGTCTCTGCTGTTGCTCTGCTTCGTGCACGGGAACCCCTCGAAATTACCACCAATGAGTTTATACAATTTCTTCCCGCTGTGGTCGAATTTCTGACACGAGTGAAATCCCCACTGTCACATAATTACGAAAGAATTAAATGCATTGCGTACGGAAACAACCTATATACGATCTAGTCTGTAGACTTGTGTACCTCTGGAGTAAATCAACCATGGCGATTATAGGAAGAGTATTACTGTTCCTCGTAGTGAATGCTCTGGTTATCGTGAGCATAAGCATATTGACGGCGGTGCTCGGCGTCAACTCTTACCTCAATCAATACGGCATTGACTACAGATCCCTGGCAATTTTCTGTGTGCTGTGGGGATCAACAGGAGCATTCATAAACCTGTTGCTTTCGCGGGCCATTGCAAAATGGACGATGCACGTTCAAATAATAGACCCGAACACTAGCGACCCCAGTCTTCGTACAATCGTTCAGATGGTACACGATCTGTCGAGGGCAGCCGGCATGAACGACATGCCGGAAGTGGGAATTTATGACTCGCCGGACCTGAATGCTTTTGCAACAGGACCCTCAAAGTCAATGGCGCTGGTAGCAGTTTCGTCGGGGTTACTTAGCCGGATGAATCGAGATGAAATCGCCGGTGTTCTTGGTCACGAAATAACCCACATCACCAATGGAGACATGGTCACTATGACTCTGCTGCAGGGCATTGTGAATTCCTTCGTTATGTTCCTTTCCAGGGTCATTGCATTTGCAGTAACCTCCTCGCGGAGCAACGATGAAGAATATCGTGGACCGGGACTCCTGTATTACGTTGTGCAGATAGCATTGGAAGTCGTGTTCATGTTACTTGGGTCCATGGTGGTAGCAGCTTTTTCACGCTGGCGAGAATTCCGAGCCGATCGTGGAGGCGCCAGGCTAGCCGGGCGCGACAGAATGGTTGCCGCCCTGGAAGAGCTGCGTCGCAATTACGAGCCGATGGTCACCGCCGAGGCCGCCGCCGTGCAGACCCTGCAAATAAACGGACACCCCAGCGGTCTGATGAAGTTATTCGCTTCGCACCCGCCGCTTGAAGAGAGAATCGAACGGCTGATGAAAGAGTCGCCCCAACCAATGTCCAGACCTGCCGGGCATTAGGAGACCGTATATCTCGGGGCAACCGCAGCCCCTGAGCAGGCCGTTTGTCACACATCTTCGTTGGGAAATTAATTATAGTGATGCCGCCGGAACCTGCCACCTCCGGCCAAGGATGGCGATGACAGTTAGTCATCGCCGTTTGTTTGCCCTGCCGCACCATACCAATGAATGTGATCGGTAAGTTCCAATAATCGCCAATCCCCGTGAAAGGAGCCAGGAGCCTGCGGACCGATCCACGTGGAGTCCACGGAATTCTGGAAATTACCAACACCGAGCCCTAATGAATCATCATTGTGCTCTCATTGAGGGCGGTGTAAGTCGCTCACCCGCACAATGTACGATAAGCGTCATTCAGTTCCGACACGCGATGGGTGGGACTGAGGCGGTACGGGTCTGCAGGCATCAGGCTCGGCGAGCCACTTGACTACAACAGCTTCACCAACAAACCCTCAGTCATTCCAATATATGAAACATATGGATGGCAGATGGTTGGCTTGTGATGAGACTCCGCTACGGTCACTGAGGTGGCTCACAAAAATGTTTGAAAACAACAAATCTATTCTGAACTGACGGCATGGCTTTCAACAAGCATCTTGAACCGAGAGATTTAATAACACGTTGGCACCGTTGTATTCAGGACCAATCAAACCATGCTCCTGATTGGCTTAAAGAGCCCGTCTCCACAAGCGTAACGCTGCACGTCAAAATCGAATTCCGCCCTCTTCACTCAATGCATTAAGGGGGACTTTCCCGCTGAGCTTTGATTTACCCCCCTTTTCAGATTTCCAACTTAGTGATAAAACACTATTAGAACTGGAGGTCATATGTCTACAGCAAGAACGAACAAGACGAAAGAAGCGAAAACGGTCTCACCGTCTACACGTAAGAAGGCCTCTCGGAAGAAAACACAATCCCCGCTGGCGATTTGTCCGACAAACGGTGTTGGTTGGTGTCCTTATCCATTCTCTGTAGCCCAGCTAAAGAAGAAGCTCAAGAAGCGAGAGAAAGAGGCCGCCAAGCAAGCGGCACTGACGACTTAGTCATCCCCAATCTATTTCATTCTTTCCAAAACCGGCACCTCCGCTGCCTGTAGGAAGACTTTTCGACCTCACAACAATGGAGGTCTTCGATAGTATTTGGACGGGACGGGCTTACCCGCTTTGGCCCGAGGGCGCGCTGCAAGCCGACCTTAAATGTAAAAAACAATCCCTGCCTCACAAAGGCTGAAGATGAGTGCCTCTGGTCTATAGCCGTCGGACATAGAATTCACAGCGGTTACATCCCCGGTGAAGAGCCAGTGGGCGGAGCCGGGCGGTTAGCGGCCGGACAGACAGTTGAGGGGATCTACAGTCAATTGAAACGGAGTTGATCGCCCCGGGCAAAGCGAGTGACCGCGGACGAGCCGCGGGAGCGCTGTACAATTGATGCTTTAGCTAGCCTGCCGCACACAGCTTTGGAAATGCATCTGGCACTTTTCCCAAACCTGAACTGGATATTCCAACAACCACAGCACATCCCGAGTCCGGCATGTTCGCGGACGTGGGGGACTGCATATGAAGGGTAACTGCCTTAGTTGAGATCAGTCTGCAAAGATCGAAAAATCGGCTGCAACTCAAGCGTAATATCTCGCCAGTGGAAAGACTTGTATGTGCAACCAACATTGGCTGGCGCATGACAACGACGTACAACGATTGGCAGCAATGGATCCCAAGGCCAATCCAAGATGGAAACCGGTGATTTAAAGGGCGCGCTGGTGGACCTGGATTGGACAATAAAGGCTGCCCCGGCAGATGCGGCGAGTTGGTATTTTCGAGCGGCCGTAAAAGGTAGGCTTAAGGACATGGACGGCGCATTCAAGGATGTGAATCAGGCCTTGCAATTGAGTCCGACGATGATTGAAATTGAACCCGTGCGGTGAGGGCTATTCCGGCTTAGCGCTGTGCAAGCGATTGGGTGGTGATACCGCAGGTAGTGACGCCGAACTCAAAAAGGCGTTCGAGGAGAGTCCGGATGCCGCGCGAATGAAAGCATTGAGAGGTGACAAAGCCGGCGCCCGATCTGATTTTGCAAAACTGAAACTTTATCAGAAGGACAATATCGTGCCCGAGATTAACAGGACGAAAGTGTTAATGGGAACGGCGCCTGCGACGGAGGCAGAGTCGGACGACGAATAGTCTCAATTCGATCATCGCTTCTGATGGTAGACGATAAAGCCGAATAAATCTGAGTCGGGGCATATACCTTTGGGGCGGAGGGAAAGTCTAGAGCGAATTCCAGTTTGCGCATCCGGTGCTGACCGCAAATTTTGTGGTGAATGCGGGCTGAATAGACTATTCCAGCTCGATGTGGAGTTCTTCGAAGGCTTCCTTCAACCCGGCGCGCATACGCTCACAATAGTGAAGCGTCATAATGGCACGATCTATTCTGAGCCGTCCGTTAGTCACCAATTCTTGACACTGCGAGGCTGCATCCAGCGTTTGAGCACTAACTTTTCCCGCAGACACCAAAATCTGCGCCAGCTCACCACCATGTTTGCTACGCACTTTGCGTGCTGTTTCAACATCCGCTTCTGAGACCAGTCCCGCCTGCTTGAGCAGTTCGATCACTTTTTGCATAGCCGGATTATCGCGACTCTGGGTATAAGCACCGGGTCCGGGAGCAGATTGTGGCTGGGAAGGACGTGGCTGTGGTTGTGGTTGTGGCTGAGTCTGTCGGGGCTGAGTCGGCTGGTGATGTTGCGGCTGCGGAGGGGATACGTGCTGCTGCGGCGGAACCTGCGCCTGATGGGGCTGAGACTGTGGTCGAGACCCGAGTTGATTGGAAGCGTTGGCTCGTGAACGAGCCCTGGCCCCTTCAGGATCTTGAGCCCACGCAACTATGTCGTCATCCAGTATGCCACCAAGTTCCGCTGCTCGTTTAAGAGCCAGCACTGCTTGCTCATTGGTAAGCTTTCCGTGGCGGACAAGCTCCTGACACTTGAGAGCTGCGTCCAGGCATCGATTCGGAACTATTCCGGCTTCCACGAATAAATGTCCTAAAAGAAGATTCGGAGTGCCCTTGTTAATCAGGTCAATAAAATTCGTAATTTCTGGAGTAACCAAAGGCGAAGCAGAGGAATTTCCGCCAAAACCGCCTGAACCAAAAGTTGATTGCCCCGGGGTAAAAATCGGAGTTGGCTGGGGAGCCGGCGCTGGCGTCGGTGCGGGCGCAGGCACTGGGGTCTGTTGCGGGAAAGCCTGACCATTCGAAAATTGACCGGGCTGATTGTTGTAGCCCTGTTGAGGATAATATATGGGTTGCTGCCAATCCTGAGCAGGCGATGGCTGGTATTGCTGTGCCGGAGCCGGAGCTGGCGCGGGCTGCTGCGCCGGGGGAGTATAGGGTGCCTGCTGCGAGGGATATGGTGCTTGCTGCTGACCATAGCCCGGAGCAGGCTGAAATGGCGGATTGTAAGGAGCAGAAGGCTGAGGCGGGGTATAGGGAGCCGATGGCTGTCCGTACGGAGCGGCCGGTGGCTGTTGTGGCTGTGGCTGCGGTTGCGACTGATACCCTTGTGGCTGATATGGCGGGTTGTATGGTTGCTCTTGTGACTGATATGGAGTGTATGGTTGTTGCTGTTGGGTGGGTTGGTAACCCTGCTGTCCGGGATATGTTTGAGGTGGCTGATAAGCCGGAGCAGGAGTCGGGGCAGGAGGCTGATAAGGAGCGGGGGTTGGTGCAGGCGGTTGATACGGGGCCGGCGCTATTTGTTGAACCTCAAGAGGAAGATTCATCGGTGCATTCGTGCCACCGCACTGCATGCAGACCATATCAAACACAAGATCCAGATCGCTGTGAGGGCAGGTCCACAACTGCAGACTGCCATGTTCCCCTTCGTACATTGACCATACTGTTTCGTTGGAAAAAGTGTCGAACTGGCAAGTTACCAGCCACACATTTGGAGCCTGCGTCGGCCGGACGGGGAGCTCAAAGCTACATCCCTTGATTCGCATTGC
Source organism: Candidatus Obscuribacterales bacterium (assembly GCA_021732565.1). Lineage (GTDB taxonomy): Bacteria > Cyanobacteriota > Vampirovibrionia > Obscuribacterales > Obscuribacteraceae > JAKFUT01. The sequence continues at coordinate 29,876 of JAKFUT010000005.1, read as the reverse complement.
CCCGGTGAACAATGCGGCGATATCCTCCTGACGTGGCGGACGCTCTACCATGGGAAGGCGTTGTCGAGTTGGAGGTTGATTAGGCTGCTGTGGTTGTTTTGGTTTGAACATTAAGTCGTCCGCTTTTCCAGACCACCAAGCGGCAATTCACGGGCTGGTAGTCAATGCCAATAACTGGGTTATGCCCATCTTGCCAATATTTGATCGAATTATCTACCATCATGATACATGGGCAGTAGCCCGCCGGGATAACGTCCGGACAGCAAATACCCGATGATTAACTACGGAGTCCACTTGAAAAGCAGTATCTGTCGGTAAAATTGGAAATCATCGGCAAAAGGGTCAGCATCCCAAATCGGGATCACCATGCGCCGGTAAATCGTCCATCAGCCTGTCGCACACATGGTGCCCAACACAGGCCGATTTCGACCACTCTGACATTAGTTTTTCTTACAGCCACTATTACTTTCTCGAACTGTTGGCTTATAGGGTCTAATTTGGACTGCAGCTTGTTCATTTCACCGGCAAACTCCTGTTCCATGGCGGCAATCTTTTCATTGAGTTGTTCGACAACCTCTTGAGCGTGCTCCACATCTTGTTTCTGTCGAGATGTACGGTTGGCTGCATTCAGAGCGGAACTTGCCCGACGGATATTTGTCTGGCTGAGAATCTTTCGCCCCATGACTGCACCAAACAGTGATGCACCAAGATTGATTGCAGACTGCATCTCGACCTGGCGTGCCTCGGTGATCTCCTTATCCAATGTCTGTTGCGCTTTCACTAAGCGGTCTTGCACGGGTGACAGTTTGTCCGAGTACTTCTTTCGTAGCGTCTCGAGGTGCCCATCGCGTTCTTCGCGGGTATCTTGCATCAACCGAATTCGAAAATCTCTTTCGCACTCATCTGGCTGCGAGTACAACTTTGTTATTGAACACCGAAAAAGCTCCAGTTTTTGGGTTTCCAAAACTCGAGCAACCAGGTCTTTTTTCCACTGGCTATAAGATCGAACCGTGGCGGCTGCCGCCGGCAAGTCTGCAAACTCTGCAGTGGCCGACGCAGCGGTAAGAAATTCAGAGGGTTCGATGTCCACGATAAAACTCTTTTCCCAGTTTATCGGATCTGTTTCTCCCTTCAATAGTGTTAGGAAAGTCAATGAACGAGTGAGATCTACCGAACATTTAGTGTCAAGGAAACGGATTTCTGCCCGCGACATCAACATTGGTTTGTACACAAGTCTGGCCCCCTCGGGCACCTCTTTGCGCACAGGAGCATAACGAACCAATATCTCCGGCGGTAACATTGGCGGGGATTTCTTGCTAGCTGATGAGTTTGCAGCGGTGCTTTGCAGATCAGGCGGGGGCTGCCTTTTCACCACGGCCGGTGCCACCGTCGCCAGTGATTTCAATTCATTGCGGCTCAGCGGTCCTCTCAGCCAGGAGAGACTCCATCGCGATTCAAACAGCACCGGACCATCCTCATGAACGTTGTTCATCAAGAACACCCTGCGATTCAATCCGGACAATAATCGATCGATTTGTTGGCGATCAAAACTCATCCCGCCCGCATCTGCAGCGGTTTCCAACCCTTCTAATACTCGCATTTTGTCCCGCTCCGTCTGCAGGCGTCCGATAAACCACGTTCCCGTGTTACCCAGTGCTTTGTAATCAAGATCCACAGGATTCTGTGTGGCCAGCACCACACCGAGGCCAAACGCGCGAGCCTGTTTGAGCAACGCAATCAAAGGTGGTTTAGAGGGAGGATTCTTCACCGGTGGAAAGAACCCGAAAACTTCATCCATGTAGAGAATAGCGCGCAAGCTGGTGGTACCGGACTGTCTTCGTACCCAGGAAAGAAGTCGGGTGAGAAGAAGCGACACGAAGAACATTCGCTCGCTGTCAGGTAAGTGTGCAATCGAGATAATACTGACTCTTGGTTTTCCCGATTCACTGTATAACAACCGATCAATATCTAACGGTTCGCCTTCCAACCAGCTTTCGAAGCCTGGTGCCGCAAGCAAATTATTAATTGACATGGCAAACTGAAATCGATCGGCGGGGGAGAAAATCGAATCGAGAGGCATTGCACCGAGCTGCTTGAAGGGAGGATTTGTAATCTTTTCCACTAGCAAATGGAGATCTAAATTACGCCCCGCCTTCCATTCCGCGCTGAGAATAGACGATAGGAAAATATGCTCTCTACTCTTGAGTGGATCAGTCTCCATCGAAAGAAGAGCAAGAATGCTTGTGGCGGTGCACGAAATCTGCTCGCGAAACATATCGGAATCTTCAATAACGTCCTTTCCCGGACAATCGAATGAATGCAAAATTGATATGGGCGTCGCCGCATTACTGGCAGGGGTGTAAATGGCAAAATCGGCGGCATTTTTCAATCTCTCAATTCTGCTGCTGTCTTGCCCCCACTCATGCAAACCGATTCTCCAGCTCTCGGCTATTTCTTCGGCTTGCTTTTCGCGCGATAATCCTTTGCGCCGACATTCGTCATCAGTTATCCAGGGCATGAACGAACTCGCTTTCAAATCCGGAAAGGTGAGCATGAGATTTCCCAGATCACCTTTTGGATCGATGGCAATTACCGGAATATTATCGATAGCGGCTTCTTCGATAAGATTGATGCATAAACCGGTTTTGCCACTACCTGTCATGCCGACGCAAACAGCGTGGGTCAGCAGATCTTTCGAGTCGTAAAGTATTAGTTCATCGGTGCGACTATTCTCCGCCGGATTGTATCTTTTACCCAGGTAAAAGACACCAAGTTTTTCGTAGTCATCCATTGTGAGAAGCCCCTCAATAAAGCCAGTCTTCAGCAGATAATACACCATTCCAGAAGTGCTACATCCCACATTCAAGACGCACAGTCACAAAGGCCTTCAGGAACCATGCTCCGCCACTCTAACAGCGGTCTTCGGAGCCGGTACATCTACTCCACCTGCTCAGCTGCTATTCTGTGGAGCGATTTAGGCGAAACATTGTCAGGGTGATCGAATGAAGGTTCTTGTTCTCAACGCCGGCTCCAGCAGCCTAAAATTGACGCTGGCAGACGTAAGTGATGGTCCTTCAGCGAGTGTGGGGAATGTGCTGTGGAGCGAGGATTGCTCGATGTCTTTGGCAGACGAATCCGAAGACGGCATTGTTGAGACTATCCGAGAGAAACTGCAGAAAAACCCCACTAGCGAAGAAATCGTTGCCGTTGGACACAGAGTGGTGCACGGCGGCACAAAACTTACCAGGGCCATGATGCTCGATGACACTGTCATCACAGAAATCGAAACACTTTGCCAAATAGCACCGCTGCACAATCCAATTGCGCTGAAGGTTATCAAAGCCTCCCGACAACTGCTGCAATCAGCCGCACACTATGCGGTATTTGATACGGCTTTTCATTCGAACATGCCGTTGAGATCAAAAGTTTATCCACTGCCCTACGAGTGGTTTTCAGATAAAAATCTTATGCGGTTTGGTTTTCACGGTACCAGCCATAAATATTGCAGCTCTCGCGGTGCCGCACTGACGGGCAAAACATCTGCAGACGTGTTAATGGTGACCTGTCATTTAGGCAACGGCTGCTCCCTGGCGGCCGTGTCGCATGGTACCAGCATCGATACCACTATGGGATTCACACCGCTGGAAGGTTTAATGATGGGCAGCCGAAGCGGTAGTATCGATCCCGGAGTCCTATTGCACATGGCACGCACGGGCATTTCCATAGATGACATTGACAATATCCTGAACAAGCATTCCGGGCTTGCCGGAGTATCCGGCATCAGTAAAGACATGAGAGAAATTGTCGCTGCCAGGCAAAGCGGTCATGAGCGTGCAACACTGGCCTTTGACATTTTCGTGCACAGACTTGCCGGGGGGGTAGGAGCAATGACGGCAGCGCTAGGCGGTCTGGACATCCTGGCATTCACAGGCGGGATAGGAGAGAATTCATCTGAGGTACGTCAAGAAACATGTGCTCGCTTGGCATTTCTGGGAGTGAAATTAGACCTGGCGCTGAATAGCCAACCGCCTGCAGACAGAGTTATCAGCACCAGCGAAAGTCAGATTGCCGTGGTGGTGGTGCAAGCCCGGGAGGATCTGGCCATCCTTGAAGAATGGATTGACTTATCAGGAAAAAGGTAAGATCTCTATTCCTCGTTTTCTAGTTCGGAGTTAGATGTCATGGAAAAACGCGCTTTCGGTAGAACCGGTATGAACGTGTCGGTGCTTGGTTTTGGTGGCGCGGAAATCGGTTTTCAGGGTATCGATACCGACACTGTGGCTCAACTGTTGAACGGAGCGCTGGATGCCGGGCTCAATGTAATAGATACTGCCGAGTGCTATGCCGGAAGTGAAGAACTGATCGGCGCCGCTGTTTCGCACCGCCGAGACGACTTCTATCTGTTTACAAAAGCCGGACATAGAGGCAGTTTCGATGTTCCTGCGTGGGATCGCGCAAGCATTACATTTTCGATAGAACAGAGCCTGCGGCGACTCCGCACGGACAGACTGGATCTGGTGCAGTTACACAGTTGTTCTGAAGATATACTTCGCCGCGGCGAGGTCATAGAAGCGCTGCAACAGGCAAAATCAGCAGGCAAAGCCCGCTTCATCGGATATAGCGGAGACGGCTCGGCAGCAAAGTATGCGATAAAATCCGGTGCATTCGACACGCTGCAGACATCGGTTAATATCGCAGACCAGGATGCTATCGACGAGATACTGCCACTGACGCGTGAAAAAGAGATGGGGGTCATCATTAAGCGTCCCATCGCCAATGTGGCATGGCGCGAGAAAACATTGCCCACCAACACCTATTACCATACATATTGGGAACGATTGCAAAATCTAAAATATGACTTCATCGACAGCGATAACGGAAAGCTTAACGAGGAAGTGGCCATCGCCTTGCGATTTACTTTGATGAATCCCGGGGTTCACACTGCCATCGTTGGAACAACGCAACCAGACCGCTGGCAGCAAAATGCAGTTGAAGTGGCGAAGGGGCCGCTACCGAAAGAGACATTCCAGAGCATTCGAGCACGATGGAAAGAAGTGTCCTCCAGAAATTGGGTCGCACAGGGATAATTGATTTGAGCGGACGATTGGAGCTAGATTTTGGCAATGGCCAATAAAAGTAATATCAATTCCGTTAACTTGCCAGGATTGAACCTGAAAGATCCGGCTTGCAATTTGGACGCGACCGCAGATGCGCTCAAGTCACTTGATATGACCCGAGTACTGGCGTGGATTCTCCCATCAACTACGTCAACAAAATAAAGACAGCTTGAGCACGGCTAGCCAAGTTTCCCTTCAAGGGAATGGTTGGTTAGCGCGGACGACACGAGCGCACTAAGAGAATGCTTATAAATGATCTTGAGGAAACAGTATGAGTAAATTAGTTGTGGAAGTCTGCCGTGTCGACCATGTAGAGCCGCACCCGAATGCCGAGCGACTCGCCATTGCCACTGTGAAAGGGTGGAAAACTTGCATACGGTATGATCCCGAGACAGACACTCCAGAATTTCTACCGGGCGACCACTGTATTTATTTCCCCCCTGACTGCGTGCTCCCGCCGGAGCTGGCTCACGGTCCTGGAGACACCCCTCCGGGACGACTTGGTATCATGCAATACTTAAACAGGCTACCGAAAACTCAAGATGGGGTGCAACCTCCCGGAGGGAGAGTCAAAGCCGCAAGGCTGAGGGGAGTACCGTCGTATGGCTTAATTATGCAACTGAATTCGGATTTTGGGGATGACCAGGGTTGGGAAATTGGAACTGATGTGGCGGCACATTTCGGTGTCACAAAGTGGGAGCCTCCGCTGGAGAGCGTCGATGGTGACTCTGAACCGGAACATCCTCGCTTCCATCGTTACACGGACATCGAGAACGTCGGCAACTTTCCCGATGCCATTGTTCACGGTACCGAAGTGATTTTCGCAGAGAAGATCCATGGAAAAAATTGTCGAATTGGTTTCATTCAAGAGATTAATGACGATGGCACTGAATCCTGGCTGTACATGGCCGGCTCACATTCCGTGCGCCGCAAAGAGATAGACTCAAAAGGAAGACGGTCGGAATTCTGGTGCGCTCTCACCGACAATGTCAGGAACATGCTAACGTACATTCGCGATGAAATTCACTGGGATCAGCCCAAGATAGGCGTTGTGCTGTTTGGGGAGATTTACGGATCGGGCGTGCAAGATATGTGTTACGGCCTGGTCAACGGCAAACGAAGTTTTCGCGCATTTGATCTGGCGATAAACGGATTGTATGTTGACTTCGACGTAACAACAGAACTATTCAAGAAATTCGAAGTTGAGAGGGCGCCCATTTTGTACCGCGGCGAATTCAATGAAGCGCTTCTCGATCAATACACCTGCGGGCCAACCACAATTTGTGAGGCTGAATCGGCGGGAAAATTCAAGGGAAGAGAGGGAATTGTGATCACTCCCGTGAAGGAAGTTGTTTATTCGCCCCTGCTTGGCGGAAGACTCATAGTCAAATCGCTGTCGGTGGATTACCTTGCCCGCAAGGGAGGCACTGATTCCAGATAATAGGTGGCCTCATCGAGTTTGATCGAAAGACTCAAACTTGGAGGGTAAGCCAACCAGGCAAACAGGCGGCCGATATCGTCATATACACAGGAATAGATGGTCGTTTTGCTGTTTGGGATCGGCTTCGGTATCAACTTGCACAGAAGGAGCAAGACGATCTACCGTTTTGGGGACCTCCACCGCCCGCCCGCGTTAACCCGACATACTTTTTTGATAACAAGACGATCCGGGACGGATTGCGTGATGAAAAAAGTAGCAAGGTGCAGTGCAAGGGATTCATTCTAGGACGTGGTTGATTGGAAAACTAGACCAACCGACATTCCGCATGCTGGGTTTCCTTACATGGTCGATGCACTCAAAGCGCTCTCAGTCAGCGATGAGCGGTTGGGATTGGGCGATGTACTTGAAAACGAATACGCACAACAGCTTCGCCGGCGGGATCTGAACTGCTGGGGGTCTTGTCGTCTCCGATTACTGCAAATATTCAGTGAGAGTTTTCTCGCCATTTAATTTGCGCAATTTGCGCATGGCACGAATAGTTGTTCTGCGAACCGTACAGCGATCAGTATGCATTTCATCAGCAATCTCGGCGTCACCCGGATGAGCCATTCCCGTCAGACCGTACCTCAGCTCCATCACTGTTCGTTCCTCTGACGACAAATGCGCCAGCAGATTACCAACGCGCTTTGAAAGAAGTCGGACTTCCGCGCTGCTTTCCGGTGAATGCTCCTCATCTTCTTCCGGTATCATGCGGTCTAACATATCGTCGCCATCGTCGATTCCGGCGGGATGTCCATCAAGCGACATTACAGTCATTTGACTGCGCAGTATATGGGCAATTTCGTCAACATTCATGCCGGTCAGCTCAGCTAGCTCCGAGGCAGTTGGTGCTCTTCCGTGCTCCTGATAGAAAGGCTTGGATGCCTTTCGCAATCGATAAAACTGTTGAGTAACATGCACAGGAATTCTGATAGTTCGACCTTTGTTGCAGATTGCTCTTTGAATGGCTTGTTGTATCCACCAGGTGGCATAAGTAGAGAATTTACTTCCGCGAGCGGGGTCGAATTTGGCCACAGCTTGCATCAATCCTAGATTACCTTCTTGAATAAGGTCCTCCAGGTCCAATCCCGAGCCGCTGTATTTTTTTGCGATACTGATTACAAGCCTCAAATTAGATGCAATAAGCCGATTTCTGGCAAATAGATTTCCAGATTTGAAAGCCCGAGACAGAAATATCTCTTCCTCTGCTTTGAGCAGCTTATACTTTCCAACTTCCTGGAAATAGCTCTTGATCGCGCTTAATTCTCGGTGACCGGGTTCCGCCTCGTCCTCACACCTCACGGGCATGGGGTCGACTGGCTGAACAATATCTTGTTCGACGTCTTCTTCTAGTTGGTCTTCGTCGTTAATTTCTTCGTGTTTATAAACAACAGGGGTCCTAACACGAGAGAGTGGTTGTAGTAACGGTGAAGCATACATGGTGGCACACTCCTTTCGTCCGACTGTGCGTACAAAGTAGACAGCGCGGACATCGTCTTTGCCGCGCGGCAAGCCGCGTCTAAACTTGGGTTCCACGTAATTTCGTCGGCTGTCGACGCCTCAACCTCAGACAATCACACAAAGATTGCCGACAGTCCTCGAAATTTCGATAACAACAGCACGAGTACTCAAAGGTTGACTCATGCTTGTGAACAGGGATCTTACCTCGCGTGCGATTCAAAGCGAGCTAGCTTTCGGACTCGCCTGAATAACCGGCCAGCCGAGAGAGTAGAACACAGTTTTTTTCCGTTACTGACATTATCTCACTTTTGTCTCCTCTCAAACAAAAATTTCACCTTTACGTCACGATCATTTAAGGCATTACCCTGGGACTCTCTTCCTCAAAGGGAATCGAGCGCTTGACAGACTGAGCGCTCGCAGCATTTTGTCGCGCAAAAAATGTGCACACCTATAACAACTTTGTTGTATATGCTCATCGGACAAATCTCTCGCCTTGAACGAAAGCCTGATGATCCAAGTCTGGAAAAATCCGACTCTTCTCTTTCACATAGCAGTGCGGCTTCCAACAGCGCTGTTGACTGACAAAACTCAGCTGAATTTATAACAACGTTGCTTACCTTTAAGCAACGATTCTCAAACTATTATGATTCACATGAGAGGACCGCGTCTGCAGGCTGCTATCACAGTCGCAAAACGAATGAACTGTTTGAGCTTGGGGCCTGAGGTTGATCCGAACGATGCACCTCTAATGCTAAGATCAGAGCCCGCCTTAAAGGAGAAGCAGTTGGGGATTCGTATCCTGTGCGCAGGCAAAAATGACAGGCTTGTTGAGTTCGTTAAGGAGGCAGTTGACGGCTTCGATTGCGAAGTCGTTAAGACCACCAGTGTTGGCCTTGCTATCTTTCTGGCACAGAAGAACTTTCCGTGTCTAATACTGTGTGAGCCGGAGCTAGCAGAAGGAAGCGTACAGGAGCTATACACCGTGTTGAAAAGCGAACCCGATTTGACACACATACCATTTTTTGTGGTCAACGATAAGGATCAAGAGCCGATAGATCAAGGAATACCCGCGCTTTGCATAAATCAAGACCTGAACGAAATGCGCAGTTGGTTGACACCTTTTCTAATCGAAATTCCAGACACAAGGTCTGAAGAGACATCGGAGTAGCCCGATTCGTGCAAGCCTCTCAGTTAGCAATAACACGTCGCCGCTTTCTACAGCTCAGCGCTGCCACGGCTTGTAGTGGCATCCTGAATTCCTGCAATCGAGACGGTTCGACAAATTCGCGCAAATTGAACATTTATAGCTGGCCGGATTACATTCAACCAGAAGCGATACCTGAATTTGAGAAACGATACGGCATCCGAGTGGTATATGACACAGTCTCGTCCAATGAAGGATTGATTGCAAAATTTCAGGCGGGGGCATCCGATTATGACATTGTCGTGCCCAGCAATTATGCGGTGACTAAGCTTCGCAAGCTAAACTTGCTCAGACCGATTGAACGCGATCGGCTGAAGAACTTCAAGAATCTAAAGGATCGATTCCGAAATTCAGACTTCGGCACAGATCCAAACGCTCAGTTTGCGGTTCCATATACCTTTGGTACAACCGGGCTGGCATATAACTCGTCGATTCTGCGATCGGCAAGAGAGTATCCGAACGATTGGGATGCTTTCTGGGACAAACGATTTGCCGGAAGAATCACTTTGCTGGAAGATCCAAGAGAGAGCCTGGGTTTTGCCCTAAAGCGCCGCGGTGATTCTTACAACACCACGAATGAAGATATTGTGAGACAGGCATGCAACGATCTCAAACTCGAAAAGAATCTCGTCATGTGTTATACATCGGATCAGGTAATAGTCTATCTCACCAGCGGTGACAGCTACCTGTCTTTATCTTTCAGTGGCGACGCCCAGCAAGCCGCACGAGAGAACAAGGCCATTAAGTACGTCATTCCTAGAAGTGGTGCCTCCATGTGGGTTGACAATCTGGCGATTCCGGCCAGTGCGCCTCATCCGGAATACGCCCATCTCTGGATTGATTACATTCTTGATGCTAAGGTATCCGCGGCACTGTCTAATTTTACTCTCTACGCAACTCCCAACGAAGCTGCGCTCAAGTATGTGAATACTGAACTAAAGGAAGACAAAGAGCTTTATCCGCCTGACAGTGTGCTGGCTCGTTGCGAAGAGATTAAAGACATCGGAAAAGCCATCTTCATCTACGACAGACAATGGTCTGAACTCAAGTGCACATAAGCATGACGGGCTCAGCGGCTTGAGCCCGGAGTCGAGGACATGGCGAACCGCAACAAAAGCACTTGACTCGATTAAGCTCGTTGTTAAGCAGGCTACGAAATTGAATTGGCACAAGGGCGGCTTAGCAAGCCAGTGTTGCAATCTATTGGTGAACAGCCTTTACTTGTCTACCAATCAAAGGTAGCGCAGAAGGTCTTATCCTTAGATAATATCCAGATTCTCCCCGCTTTGATCAGGATTTCACTCGTGACTCACACACACGCTTCAAAAGCTGACATGCCAGAACCACTACGAAGGCTGGTCCGAGGATTGATCGTCTCCGCCCAGGCAGCAGAAGGAGAACCGCTGCACGGGCCGGAACACATCTGCGCCCTGGCGCTTTCCGGTTTGAATGGGGGCGCCTGCGGACTGCGTCTGGAAGGACGAGAGAATGTGACTTACGTGCGTTCCCGCACAGATGTGCCCATTATCGGGCTAATAAAAGCGATGGTGCCCGAATCTGAGAAGCTAAGTCGAGTGTACATTACAGGAACATTCGCAGAAGCTGAGCAATTGGCTTGCGCCGGTGCCAATATAATCGCCCTTGATGCCACATCCCGGCCGCGACCGGATGGCGCGACCCTGAAAGTTCTTATCAAAAAGATCAAAGAAGAGTTAGGTCGGTTGGTATGGGCCGATATTTCCACTTACGAAGAGGGGCTGGAAGCAGCACTCCTGGGAGCTGATGTAATTTCAACAACCATGTATGGATATACGGAAGAGACTAAACTACCGCCAGATGTTGGTCCAGATTTTGACTTGGTTGCCAGACTTTGCCGAGAATTGTCCGTTCCGGTGGTTCTTGAAGGACGAGTCTGGCATCCGGCAGAAGTATCCAGAGCCTTCGAACTGGGAGTGCACGCTGTGGTGGTCGGGTCTGCCATCACCCGCCCCCAACTGATAACGAGAAGGTTTGTGCAAGCGATTCCGACATCGCCACAGAAATGAACACGAATGCCTTCACCACCAGCGCCGTGATCCTACAGGTAAAAGAACTTTTTCGCGGGCTCGCCCGACGTGGAATTCCCCAAGAGCACAGAAGGCACCAGTGAACACCATACAGTTATGGCTCGCACCACTTCTCCTTGGCTCCATATTCGGTGTCACTGCCTGTTTACGAGTTCCCATACGCTGGTCTCTCGGTTATCTGATACAGCATTTGTTTATAGGAGTTATTGCCCTGCTGGGATTTTTCGCCGGACACGCTGTGCTCTGGGCACTGATTGGCTGGGTATTTTTTCTCATATTTAATGTGGGACGTCGCACTCTGGTGGGCTCCATCGGAAACAACCTGGCGGCGTTGCGCACCAATGCCGCTCTCAAACAGATAAAGTGGTTAAAGCTTCTCTCCTGGGGGCCGCCGGGAAGGTATTGGCAAGACCTTGTAACTATGCTGGATTTCTACGCAAAGGAAGACATCGTCAGCGCAGAGGCTATTGCTGCCCGCTGGAATGACTTTCCTCTTCCCGTACCAATGAGAGACACGTTAACAGCCTATTCTCTCACCGGTACATTGATGAACCGTGACTGGAAAGGCGTGTTGGAAAAATACACAACTGCTATTGCTCAACATTCCCTCGATGAAATTTCAAAACCGAAAGAAGCTCGCTTCCCCGCACAAGCTGCTATATCAGCGTGCCGGGCATACTGCGAATTGTCGCAGTTCGACAAAAGCGTCGAATGTCTTGAAGCGGCCGACCTGCCAGGAAACTTTCACCAACCCGAGGCTCTAGAAACCATCTTCTTGAGTTTTTACTCTCTCACCGGAGCCGAAAAAGATTTGGACGAACTCCTTTCTCAGATGCCCGCACGCGGCGGATCCGTACCCGAGTACGGTCGTGTTTATTGGCGAGCCCGCTGTGCTGCAGTTCGTGGAGCTTTTCAAGACGCGATTGTGGAATTTGATAAATGTCTGTCTTTGTTGCCGGCCAACGATGAATCGTGGAGGCATCGTGTTCTCTATCAGAGAAAGAGAGTTGCATTGGCGGCAGAGGCGAACCTCATTGAAGTTCCCCAACCACCTCCGGCTGCCTCGATCAAGAATGGCGAAAGATCCGGGTCGATCACTTCACGGTTAGATGACCAACCGGTGGTTCCGCTGGTCACTGGTGCGGCCAACGAAGATCTCTTAGCGCGAGCGAGAAATTTGCAAGCCCGGGCGATGGTCGTGGGCAATATCATGGACTCAGGCCGGCGCGGCCCGGCCGTAAGGGGTTTGGTAATTGTATTGGGGACAATATTCCTTTTCGGGCTGGTCGCCCGATTACTGCAAAACAAAACGCTCTTTGATTTCTACATTTACGTGTTCACCTCAGGATACCTGAGGGAAGACCTGGTACTAGCCGGTCAATGGTGGCGAGTTGTCACCTACCTTCTACTGCACGCGAACCTGTCACATCTTTTCATGAACGTTTTTGGTCTAGTCTGGCTTGGCAAGCACGTTGAGAACGTGTACGGACCGGGCCGATTTCTGATAATCTTTTTTGGTGCTGGAATTTTGAGCGGAATTGCGCAAATGCTCCTGACGCCAAATGACCATGCCGTGGGCGCATCGGGAGCTGTAATGGGCATCTTCGGCGCAAGCGCGGCGGCAACCTTGCGCCTGAAGAACGTGTTACCGGCTAAACTGCGAAAGTCTGAATTAAGGTGGATGGCCGGACTGGCAATCATGCAGATCGGATTCGACCAGCTAGTGAATCTGGTTTCCGTCTTTCACGATAAAGGGGAGGCTGTTCGCATAGCCTCATGGGCACATGCAGGCGGGATGCTTGCGGGATTTGTGCTGGGCTACTGTCTTCCTTTGAAGCCCTTTACCTCAGAGAAACCTGAAATTTCATCAACTCCAATCTAGCCGGCGTGATTTATGCGCGCACGTGGAACATTTGCTAAAGTGAATATAGCGGTCTCTGGAGGCCAAATTAAGCTATGCATGATTGTCCGGCCTGTCGTGTGCCCTTACACGGCTATGAGGAAGTTTGCCCTAGTTGCGGAACGAAGCAATTCGCACGAAAGGGTGGAAGCAACCGCTTCGACTCCTTTAAGCCCCCGGAACCCGGCATTAACTGGATGCCTTTTGTTCTCGTGTTCATTGTAGCGATAGGTGTCTTAGCGTTCGCCATGTCCGGATCATGGATTGGCAAATTAATGACATCAGGACCGCCGCCTGAAGATCCGATGGACAAGCTGACCGTGGTGGACGCTCGAAATTTCATTGAAACCGAATTGACAAAGGGCCTGACCAACGCCGGGGGTACGGGAAAAATAACCTGGACCGACCTGGCCGAGGGAAAGGAGGTGGACAAGAACGTTGATGCACCAGCTCAGTTAACGGTCGCTGCCACATTGCCAGATAAAAACTTGCGAACAGCCATAATCGATCCCATTAAACCTTACCTTGAGAAGGCAAAAATTCCGACTTTCACAATGACCGACTCAAAGTCTCATGCCACTTGGACTTACAACGTATCAGCTCCGGTTGCTCGACCAGAAGAATAGTTAATGGCGTTCGGCTAGTGTTTATTTCGGCAAAAATGGATTCCAAACCGTCACTGCTGTTCCTCTCATGGACCCGGGCGTCAGCCTTCTTGCGCAGTGATGGTTAACCGGCCAATTTTCACAAGAAAGCTCATCGCTGGCGGATCTGGTTGCCAGAACCTGCCAATTCGGGCCGAACTCCACGTTCATTGTATGTGACCGGTGGCCAGCGCAGCGTAAACGCATTTCGGCAACGGTGGGTGAGTCCGAAGACTAGATTCCGGGAGGGAGTGACGCGCTATCGCCACGTTTCCTCGAACTCGACGATCTAACTGGACGAACCTTTCGTCGGCTCCATCATAACCGCACCCGCACCTAACGCCGGCGAATACGTGAAACGAAACCCGCAAGGGGCCAGCGAAGTGGAAACGACTCTTCTGCTCAGGGCAAAATGCGTCTTCTGCGCAGGGCAAAATGCGTCTTGTCCGTAGCAGCCGCTTGCGAACACAAGTCATCCTCGGCGCATGGGGATGCAGCGTATTCAAAAACAATCCGGAATCAATGGCACGCATATTTGCCACATTGTTAGATTCAGATCCATTTTGCTACTTCTTCCAGCGAGTAGTGTTTGCAATTTATGATAAGAGCAAAGATCAGCACACATACAAAGTGTTCCATGATCGCTTTGCTGCCCTCTGAAGCACCTGTGTTAAAATCAAACACGGATGGCGAGGAATACTGATGAACACAAAGCTGTGTGCGTGCGTTGCCTTCTTTTTTGCAAGCGGCATCTTATGTGCAGGAAGTGCTATTGCGGGAGAGAAACAAACCTTGAAATTTTCAGAAGTAGATTCAGGTATCGACAGCGGCATCGACGACAAAACAGAATTTGTTATTCGCTCCGATAGTGAATGGAAAACCTTCTGGACCAAGCATAAATCCAGACAATTGCCGGTTCCGGCCGCACCGAAAATTGACTTCAAGAAAGATATGGTAATTGCGGTGATTGCGGGTTCCAAACCGAGCGGCGGGTACGGCGCAAAAATCACTTCAATTGAGAAGACCGATAAGGAACTGCTGGTTGACGCAACTTTGACAAAGCCACGACCGGGCGGAATCTCGGCGCAGATGATGACGCAGCCTTTTGACATTGTGAAATGCCTAACTGCACCCGGTGCGCTAAAGATAGAATGGAAAGAAAGCAATTAACCAAGCAGTGATTCCAATTTGCGCATCAAAGCTTCGCGATCTGCTGAATCTTGTTTATCGGTCACAGTAATTAGAAACGTCTGACCGAGATCTGAAATGATTACGCTGCCTCGATTATTGCTCAAAATAATGTGGTAGAGTTCTTGCGAATTAAGCAGCTGCGCAGCGGTCTTGGAATTTATGTATGCACATAGTGCCCAGTGAGCGATGTCTTCATTGGTAGCATCGGAGCGATATCTGCCACTAAGCACTTGATTGTCGCGTCCCACCACTAGAGTTGCAACTACTGCATGTTGCTGGTGCATGTATGTTTGGAGCCGTTCCAGTACAGCGTTCTGTTCAGTGGTTAATCGATTAACAAGTACATTGACTTCGCGCGATTTGATGATTCTTTCAAACGCATTCACAGCTTCGGGATCTAGCAAAAACTTGCCCAGATCTTTGATGCAACCCTGAGCATCAATTATCTCGTCAAGTTTATCGACGTTGATTTTCCCATATCTCGCAAGAGCATCAGCTGACACCGCAAATCCGCGCGCCCGTGTGGGAGGCACCGCTCGCTCCAAAATATCAGGTTGCTTCGGCGGAACATTATTATCGATGGGGACCGCAAGAGGCTTGCGCCGTTCACGAGAACGAGATACATACATTCGCCCGAAGATCTGATCTATGTCAGTTTCTGTGAGATCGAATAAGGTTTGTCTATGACGCCCTGATACATCATCAGGTTCGTCGCCAAACTCATCATCTTCGTCGTCATCAATTCTTTCCGGCTCGGGTTCATTAATGTAGTCCCCGGGTTTTGCCGATAGATCATCGGAATTGCGAAATGACTGAGTCCACACGGTCGGACCCTGCGGCGGTTGATCGGACACAGCTGAGTGAATTTGCCCCTTCGATAACGGCGTGGAGGGTGTCCGGTGAGATGGCGTCGATGGTGGCTTAAGTGGTGCCTGTTGCGGTGCCTGATTCACAATCGGCGCAGCCATAGACGGTGACGGGTCCTGCTGTGGTGGCTCTACCGAGACCAGGTCAACTATCACCGGACTAGCTGACTGTACCGCCTGATTCACAACTGATGTAGCCGGCGGCTGATGAGGAAGGGGCATTGTTGCCTCTCCACTATTTTCAACTTCCATCTCAACGGTGCGGATACGCGTGGTAGTCCAGCCTTTCTGATCCAGAAAAGTCTCGACAATACGACCGTCATCTTCGGTGCAAGAAATTAGTTGCCCTGGTTCATCATCCATTCGAGCAGAAATGGATGTATTTTCGCCAGGGTCTAATAATGCATGCAGCCGTGACTCTATGGTGTTGGCGTCGGTCTCATAGTTGTCGCCGTTTTCACCGCTGTCATCCAGTGTAATGAACTCGTCCAGTAACACCTTAAGTTTCTGCGCAACAGAAGCCATGTCGGCCGGATTAAACACATCGTCGGTAGAAATATCAGACGCCAACGCTGTCGCCTGAATTAATGTCTCGTGAAAATTCCTGCAATCGTGACATTGTTCACGATGTTGCGAAGCCTTATCGCGAGTATTGCGACCGAGCGCGACACCATCGAGTGACAGTTGGCTGATGAACCGCACTTCCTTGCAGATTTCACTCATCACGGCAAGACCACTTCGTTTAAGACAGTCATTTGACTATTTACCCAACAATCTCCTATCAGCACCGCCTCTTCGGTGAGACCGCCCCGATTCCATTTAAAGCTAGCTCAAGTGACTGGCGTAAGTCGAGTCCTGATTGGCTTTGTCCAGATCACCGACTAGTTCATATTCGACAGCACGGCTCCGGTAGTAATCTGCAATACCAGGATCGATCTCAATGGCGCGGCTAAAACTTTCAATTGCTCGTTCATGCTGAAGCATTGTGCTGTAAATCAGCCCGCGATTGTAAAAATCATGGGCGTGTACCGGGTTGGGGTACGCAGACTGCACGATCTCCTCAATCGCATCAATCTGGTGACCGTTCGACTCCAGATGAACGAAACCATCTGTTTGAAAACGACCCGAGGCATGAATACCCTGATCATCGATTACGAAGAGCTCGGTGGACAGAGCACATGGCGAATTTTGCCATTCATCGATAACAAGCTCAGACAGCGCAAAAATTTGCTGAGGAGTTGGAGCCCAATGGGCAGGAATGAGATGTAAGAAATCCTGACATGGAAGAAGAGCCTGCACGGGCCAGCCAATGCTGCCTTCCACATGCGCGCGCAGAGACGGAGCCGTAATCAATGCAGCTTGCAAGGGAGAGGTAGTATCGAAAAATGCCATGGGCACGCCATCGACAAGCTCTTCGACGGTGATGGGAGTCTCGGCCAGCACTCGGTCCATGTTTTCAAATGCTCGCCGCCAAGCCTCATCGGCGGGAACACACCATGCATCCAGATCCGAATAAGGTACAAAATCCACCATCTCATCACCATGGACGGCGCACGCTATAGCCATCGCTACTTGCTCCGAGATCGCATATTGCACAATGGTGTCATTGAGCGCCTGTACCGGCGCAAGCACGGTGCGCAGATTTTCATAAAGCGACTCAGGAGCCGCCCATGACAACAAAGTCAGCTCTTTGCTTAGCGTTGCCAGTTGCCGCTCAAAATCCGGATGATGAAGTTCCTCAAACGGCGTTGTATAGCTCAGATGAGCCATTCGCACATAGTCATTGTCGATGGGACTGAGATTGAACCAATGAAAAATCAGCACATGGCGATCGTCTTCAGTATATTGTTCGGTTTTTGTGCAAACAAAGGCACCGTCGTCTCTTACGGAAACCTCCCCATTTTCGGCGAGTTCCGCTGCATATTGGGCAAGAGGTTTGGAAGAGTCATAGGGGACAATGTGAGCAAAATGAAGCCGCAGAAGTCCGCTGCCCTCACGATCCTGATAGAAAACGGCTTCGTTTCGCGCAGGATCATAACCATAGGCCCAATCCTCAGGGATGCTGAAGGTCATCAAGCCCTGATGGTAATTGATAGTCTGCAGCCCTTCTCCCATAGCCCCCTGCTATGCTGCCCCGTTAGGTCGGCTTCGCATTTTAATCCATGCCCGGCGGACAAGTAAAACAATCGGCAAGAGCAACGGTGCCTGTTTACTGAGTGAAAGCCGGTTGTCACAAGCATTTACAGCATTGGGGCATCTGGAAGCGCTGAACATATCGTTAGAAAAGGACCTCTCAACGAAGCAGACCGGTCCTTCTTGCTGATGACAACTCACTGGATAACTAGACAATTGCCTTCCAACTGGTTCCTGGTAACTACCAGTCTAACTCTTTCTCAAAGCTGAAGTTGAAGTATTACAATGACCGGCCGTTCTCGCAGTAGGAACGTCCTTGTTATCGGAGGATTATCAAGCTCTAAGCGCCAGATAGGCTATGTACAACCCGGTTCGCAAGAGCAAACCATCCATGGGCACAGAGGGCAGGTGGGTCCAGGAAAACAATGTCCCCTACCGGACCCCGCCCACATTCGGGTGGCAAATGAAATCGAGCCCGTTATTTCTTTGGAACCAGCGCAAACACCGACAATAGATTACCGTCGGGATCAGTAAAGTCAGCAGACATTCCAACATGATCACCTTCTTCGCACACTTGCCGTGGCTCTTCCTTGAGCGTTATTCCTCTTTCTTTCAATTCACGAGCGGCAGCGTCTACATCATCAACGTTGAATACAAGACAAGCGTGTCGATCTGTGGGCTCGGAGACTTTATCTGTTCCATGCAGAGCTAGAGTGGTGGCACCAGTGTCGAGTTCGACCCAACCCGGATGATTCACCTTAACGGACATTCCAAGCTTATCGCGGTAAAAGCTCAAGGCTTTCTCCGTGTCCGTAACGTAAATGATGACATAAGACATATTGGACAGCTTCAAACCGGTACTCGTAGGCATAACAACCTCCAGTTGGTGAATTCGTTATTTTATAAGCCAAGATTTTACCTCACCGCTAGCGGATCTGCATTAGCAAAGCCGAGGCAGCTTCAATCTGTGGGATGCCGCCCGATAAGCGTTCGCCCGCACGTGCCCCGCTAAAGAAACAGACTCCTTTCGGCGAACACCAAGCTTGCGAACACATCCGGTGCAAATAGTCGCAAAAAAATGATCAATCTTCATGCGAATTCTCAATGGTGCTCACGGATGACTTGATCAAAGCCCGTACCACGCAGAGTACCATACGATCACCTTGAGATTCTGCTCACGCAGCTATGGAAGCAGTAAGCTGCCACCACAATCAAAGGCTCACACTCATCCATCCACAATGAATCACTCAACTGGCGTGGCCGGATTCGTTCCCCTGGCGCTGTTGGAATTGAAATTCGTACGATAGAAAAACTTACCAGGAGAACGGCTTAGACTGCGCCGCGAGGAAGCCCCTTTGCGGGCGTTCGAGCGTCGAGATTTGGCCCGACAAACCGATTGTACTATTGCTCCAACACCACAAAATGCATGGGATGGAGCGCATTCATCTTCATCGAGATAATGATCTCTCTAAAGAAAAATCGAGTTGGAAATTGTGCCGAGACTGTGGTGTTTCGCCAAGCGAAGACAAACTGCGTTTGAGAATTCTATCCTCAGCTCCTGCGTAAGAGTACATGGAAACAAATATCCCCATCATGTGGGGAGGAGTACGTATGAATCGTTCAGAAGTTAGACTTCTTCAGGAATTCCGCGAATATCCTTCGGTTTCGATTCTCCTGCCGACTCACAGGAGTCTTCTGCAGACAGGGGAGGATCGTAGCAGGCTGGAAGAGTTGACTCGACAGGTACAAGAGCAGATCCAGAGACAGTTATCGGCGCGCGATGCTCAACCGGTTCTAGACAACATCGCTTCGCTGGTGGAAACCATCGACTTTCGAAGCAACCGGGGAGACAGTCTTGCCCTTCTGGCGAATAGACATTTCGGAAAGAAGTATGCGTTACCGTTCCCTGTTAAAGAACGCGTTGTAATTGCAGAAATTTTTGCATTGCGCGAACTCGTTGAAGCTTTATACAGAACGGTTCGATACCGCGTCCTGATCTTAAGCGACTGCGGAGCCCGCCTGCTCATCGGCACGAATAACACATTGAAAGAGGCAAATGTGCAGGAATTTCCAATGGAATACCACAACGTAGAGCAAGTGAATCAGCGTTTTTCTTCCAGAGAGAAGGACGGTACCCGAGAACGCCGTTTCAGTGTCGTAATTGGAGCAACGCCGTTGCCACGCGACGAATCTGCCGATATCTGCGCTCTCAAGGATGAAATCATCCGTCGTTTTTTTCTCCAGGTCGACAGAACAATCACAAAGATGATTGAGCAAGACTCTTCACCATTGATTCTGGTGGCGACTGAAGGAAATATCGCTCTCTACAAACAAGTCACTCACAATGAACATAGAATTGAAAGCGTCCTCATCGGAACTTATCCCAATTCATATTACGAAGACCTGCGAATACAATGCACAAAATTGGTGGAGCAATTTGAGCTGAGGCAAACAGCCGCAGAGCTTCAAGAATTCGAAGCGTCTATCAAAGGAAATCGCTACGCCACTGGCATTCAAGAAGTCTGGAAGAGCGCGAGACAGGGAAGATGCAAAAAGGTGTTGGTAGAAAGGAATTACTTCTGCCCTTCGACGATGCAAGGCCACAGTGGTCAGATTCAGCTGATAGATCACCCGGAATACTTTTCTCAACACCTAATTTCAGATGCGGTGGATGCTCTTATCGGCGAGGTCTTGTCTGAAAACGGAGATGTTTGTTTCGTCGATGATGGCGCTCTACAAAAATTTGATCACGTGGCAGCAGTTTTGAGATATTGAAGTCTCAACACTGCTCCAGCAGACATGTTGGAACGTCACGCGCTATTGTTGAATCAAGAGCCCTGAGTGCATGAAATAAGATGTCGCACACACGCAAGCGAACATATATCTGGACACTGGTGGCTCTATTCTCTTTGTCATCAGCCGCTATAAGTGAAGTGCCTGCCCCTCCCCGGGGGGCTTATGTTACTCGCATTGGTGGCTCTGTAAAAACCGGCGCAGGCGACATTCTTTCGCCCGGAATGGAATTGGAAGACGGCGACATAGTGAATGCCGAGAAAAATTCCTGGTGCGAAATCAAATGGAAAAGTGCTATTGTACGCGCCTGGCAAGCGACGGCATTTCAAATACAGCCAAGCAAGAACCAAATAGCTGTCAGAAAAGGCAGCCTGAAGTTCTTTGTAAACAAAACCCAATTGGAGTGCGCACCATATGAGGTGCGCACCCCACACTATCGAGTAATGGTAGCAGGCACAACCATTAACGTAACTGTTTCTCCCCAAGCCGAACAGATCACCTCATTTGAAGACAAGGTCTCGGTATACGACTTGCGAACAAATGCGCTGGTCAAGTCACTGGAACCAGGTAGCTTGTTTTCTTCCACAGGCGAACAAATTCGTTAGGTTCATCGCCATCGTGACACAGGCATAGGGCTCTTTTGAACGGGCAAGTTACCATGTCTTGCGATCCACATCGTCAGACTCACGATGGCGGTTTCACGCCGACCAGTCCTACGCTTTCGCGGCCGTCCCACTGCAGGTCTTCAGGAAACTCTGGTCTTGCAAATGTGTGGCAACGTTCTATCTCGAAACCGGCTTGTTTGAAGACTCGATTCAATACGTCGGGATCAAGCCAATTCGCAAACTCCGGTATGGTTCCTGCGCGCTTTCCTGAATAGAAAGACATGTTGGTTATCAATCCGGGCCACGGATCTCCATGCTGCTTCCGCCTCGCGTACTCATCCGCAAATTTGCGGAGTGTTCCGACGAAAGGGGTTTCAGTCACGATAAAGACCTTCCCTCCCGGCTTCAGCCAGCCAAATAACGCCTCTGCCGATCGCTCTACACGTTCACCTTCGAAAAAATGCAACACTCGACAAACAAGCGCGGCTCCCAAAGAGGAAGAATTGATAGGCAATTCTGGAAAGTCTCCCGATAACAGCTCAACTCGATCCCACAATTCAGGATCCACCCGACCCATTAGCATGTTCAAATGGCGCTCGTCGATATCGTTTGCAATAACCGTCGCCCCAGCGTTGAGGGCAGACAAAGTTGCTACCCCGTATGCAGCGCCCACATCCAATACCGGACCGGGCGCTATTGCGGCAAATTGCACAAACTCGCGGGAGAATTCGTCCAGGCAAGTCGTCATGTAGCCCATATTGTTCAATGTCTTCACAAAGCAGCCTTCAGCCAAAGGCATTGTGTCTTCTGGCATTGATCTTCTCCAGATTGGGGCAAAGGTGATCATACACCGTGGAACATTGTTGGAGGAATTACCTGAATATCAGCGGATGCAACCTCATTCGTTCAATTACTCGAAACTTGAAATTTGAAAACTGCCTACTATCATAGACATGAACACAACGAACCTCACCGCCCGCCATCGAACTATCAGACTGCGCAGTTTCTGCCCGCTCTCTCTGGCAATCGCGACGTATATGCCTAATAACTGCTTCCGTCGATGGAGCCTGGTGACCGCCACCGCAATGCTATTCGTTCTATTGCAAGGCACTGCCGTTGCCGACGACAAGTCATCCGCCGCTTTGGAGACTGCTCGCCTGGATTACAAAACAGGCTTTACAATCCGCGCCAGAAAACAGTGCTCCGAAATCAGTCGCAGAGATCCAACCAATCTTGACGCACAGTGGCTGGAAGCTCTGTGCTTCGCCGCGTCAGGTGAATTTGCTCAGGCCTTGAAACGTTGTCGGGAGCTGGAGAAACGTCGTACTGCTTCCAACTTGGACCGGATAGAACAACCCATTTCAGTATTTCGTCTATGTGGAGACTATGCATCTTCTCTAAAACTAAACGATCAAGCTCTTGAGTTAAAACCAACTGCAGCCCTGTGGAAAGAGCGAGCGTTAACAAACTTTAGCGCGAGAAACTACAGAGAATGCATCAGAAGTTGTGATCAAAGTCTAAAGCTGACTGATTCCCCGGAGGTTCGCAAATTAAAGGCTCGGGGGCTAACTGCGCAAGGTAAGTTCTCGGAATCAGAGAGGTTGTATGCCAACTTGCTCAGAGACTTTCCAAAAGAGCTGGCGTGCTATCCAAAACATGCAACATCACTCTGGATTTTAGGGAGGAGAGAAGAAGCACCAGCCGTCTTTCAGAACGCCACTGAAACCATGAGAAACAGACCCGACTTTCTGTGCATGTATATTTCATGGCTTCAGCAACATTATCTGAGCGCGGAAGATCCGCTCCGGCGGCTCAACGAATGCACCGTCGACAATCCTTCAACAATGAGAGATATAGCAAATATCCTCCGAGTGTCAGGCAAACTGAAAGAGGCAGAAGAATGGTATTCGAGGACAATCAAAATCGATCCTCGGAACATCACCAACTACATTTTTAAGTCACTGTTCTTTGTCGAAAAGAAGGATCTGGAAGCAGCAAATGCTGTTTTGGAAGATGCCAGAGCCAATTGCGGCGAGTCCTTTCAGTTAGAGATTGCAAGGCTTTCTATTCTCCTCAAGAGTAAGCCACAGCTAATCGATGACGAGTTGGATCGACTTGTCAATACAAAACTAAGAACGGGTGACGATTACGCAATGCGAGCAGCCTTTCTCTCCACGCAGCAAAGCAACGAGCGCCGTTTAAAGCAACAAATATTCGATCTCGAGAAAGCTTGCGAAATTGGCGCGACTGCCGACTACTATGCTTCTCTAATGAGTGTAAAGGTAAGACTGGCGCGTTTGCGCGAGGCCGTACACGAGGGCATTGATCGATGTCGTCAACTAGTACTTGCGGCACCAACTCCAGACAACTACACGTTTGCCGCTGGCACAGTGGATCACTTTGGTGATCCACGTCTCGCCGAACAATATTTAAAAACCGCTCTGGAGCTTGCCCCTGAGCACATGCATGCTCACACGGGAATTGGTCGGTTATACTTGTTTACTCACAGGTTTGCGGAAGCAATTCCCTACCTCACAAAAGCCACGGAAGAATCACCACCTGAATATGACGATCCTCCGATCTTGCTAGCCGAAGCATTCTATCTCACGTCTCGTCCCGAAGAAGCCCAGCGGATCCTCAAGGAACTCAAGCAGCGCACAGGCAGAACTGTGAACCTGGCTGACATACGTGACCGGTGCGCCAGATTTTACTCGAATCCGCTGGAGGCGCTAAGAGCCTTACTCACCTCCGGAAGAAAGACTATCGATGATCAAATTGCCGTCGTTAAGAAGGAACTTCTACCTTTTGACTCAAACAAAATTCAACATCAGGCAAAGAATAATGATGCGATAGTCCTGCGAAAACAATTAGCCGACCTCCTATTTCTTCGCGGAGACTTCAGGGGAGCCCTCGTGGAATGCGACAAACTGATCGAAGGTGGAAGTGACAGTTACTCGACGCTCTCCCGCAAAGCGGCCCTCTACTATGCGATGAAAGATCATAAGCTCGCTCGCCGATGGCGTAAGGCTGCCCTTGAAAAATACATGGAAAGAAAGTCCACAATATAACTCATCAAGAAAAAACGCTTCTAAAGCACTCATCGCGCTTGCGACTCACCGCAAGAGAGGGAAGTCGTCAAACTCGACTCCCCTGCAAACGTTTCTGCCACCAGCTCTATTTTTAACACGAAATCGGACACCGACATGGACATTCCGACCAGACCAAACAAAGAACTTAAGACCGTACAAGTCTGCTCGGCGAAGCGAGATCGAAAATGATCACTAAGACAAAACGGAAGCAAGAACCTTTCGGTGCCGCATGGGCGCCTCCATCAGTTCTTCTTACGATCCACCGGCTGTTTTTGTTTTGGCATGAGGTTCGGTAGCTCTATGCCACCAGCTGGATGAAAACCCGGGGGCGGAGGGGAGAATTTTGATTCCCACTCGGACATTTCGATGAACAACTTAACTAGACCTTGCCTATTGTGCTCTTCAATCACATCTCGCAATGCATTGAAATGGGCAAACTCCTTCGGATTGTTTTCTTCTGGAATCACAACTACTTTCTCCAGCTGGTCCATCCGTTCCAAAATTTGAGGAAGTGCTTCAGGAAAAACTTTAAGCTGGAGCGAGGCCGCTTTCTTCTCTTCATCGTTGCCTGTAGCAAGTTTATCTATTAACCCGGTTATCGCCTCTTTCGTTGCTTCTGCCAGACAGGCTTTCACTTTATCCAATTGCTCCTGAGAAGGAAGATAAGCTCTTTCGTTACGAGGTTGCCGGATCGGAACCAGGCCCGTGCGGTCAGTTTGCACACCGCCGTTTGTTTCCAGATGTCTGACGGGCTCAGTTTCGGACAATTTCGATGAGCCCGCACGCGCCCCGCGAGTTCTGGCGGCCTCATTTAGGAGGCTGGCCGTATCGGGGTCCCCAACCTTGGTGGCAGGAAACGGCGCATCCCCTTTATTCGGACCCGTCTTTAGGGCGGGTATCTCATTTGCCGACCAGAGCAAACTTGTATCAAACTGAACTAATCGTGTTCCGCTCTCATTTATTCGCTCGTCCATATCATGTATTTCCATTCTGTTTCCTTCCTCATCAGCTTGTGGTAATGTGCACTTTCGAAAACGCACACTCGTCGGCCGTTAATACTGCCTGTTGTTGAGAACATTCAACATGGCAATCGTCGCAAAAAAATGATCGGTTATCTGTTTTTAGCTCCTGACACCGAATATCAATCAGGTCGTTGACCTGCGGCAATATCAGGCAGGTGTTCGCAGCTGATGCCATATTTTCAATTGGGCATCGCTGTCACGGCGATCAGGAAATCGATCGTCCCCCCGGGCTCGTTTATCTCATTTCCGTTGGACTGTTCTTTGGTCGCTCACCGGTTGCCGACCATCCGTCATCCGGTCGCCTTGACTTTTTGCGGTGGTCGTGACTGTCGATAACATAGCTTATCAGTTCGGCAAACGGAACGCGGTCTGGTAAAGCGCCGACCGGAATGCTGAACACCCAATCGAGTATTGAAGCCGCGAACGAATCGTCGAGTACGGCGACGCCTGCTAAGGCGTCGAGCCCACTCCTCCCCGGGACCGCAGGCATCTTGCCCGCCAAAACAGTTAACACTCCAACTTGTAGCCCATGCCGTAAATAGAGCGAACGCACCCGCCAGCTTTCGGATCAGCGGACTCTAGTTTCGATCGCAAACGATTTACTATCGATCTAATAGACTCTACAGACGTGGTTGAATCTGTCGGCCAGACGTTACTGATTAACGTTTCCGTGCTGCAAACTCGGTCGCGATTTCTCATGAGGAACTCGAGCAGACCAAATTCTTTGGGACTCAATTCCACCAGAGTTCCACTAACTCTAACAAGACCCGCGGTCAAATCTACTTCTATCATTCCCGCTTGCAAGACCGAATTTTGAACTTCGGCTGGTCTTCTCAACAAAGCTCGAATGCGGGCGAGTAGTGGCCCCATTTCGAATGGCTTGGGCAAATAATCATCGGCACCGGAATCCAAACCCTGCACAATGTCATCGGCACCACCTTTGCCCGTTAACATTAAGATCGGTACCGCGCCGCCTGAACTCCTGTAGCGATGACAGAGTTCAACTCCGCTCAACTTCGGCAAATCCCAGTCGATGAGTGCCAGTGAATAATCCTGGTGACTGAGCCAATAGAGGCCCTCCTCACCGTCATTTACTATATCCACCGCGTGATTTTGACGAACAAGACCGTCCCGTACAAACGAAGCAAGCGCCACATCATCTTCAACGATCAAAATCTTTGCCATCCGTCTCCCTCCAGTTGCCACAGTTATACCCTGGCTTTGCCTGATTCGTACAAGACGAGTGTTGCTAAACGTCTACAGGTCGACAAAAAAATCGGTTTTCGTGAGCCCAAAGGCTTCGCTGCCACATTAACCATGGAGGTTTACCAGCCAATGGGCACCAGGCGTCGGAGGCTGCCCAGCAATTCTGAAATTCACGCAATTTTCTGATAATGCCACAATACATCTGCCAACTGAGGGCTTTTGATGCCTGATGTTTTCGTTGTTCCAGAAAGACGATGAACTGACTCAAATCGGACAGGCGCCTGAATAACCACAAAGTCTATCCTGCTGCACACAGCGCTTGGCTACCGGAGCCCGGCCAAAGAATCGCCAGATCAACTTTGTTCAGCTAAAATGGGCGGCAACATCCATCATCTGTGGTCAATGAAACTTTTTCACAAAGGTCTCCTGTTCCTCCTGGCGGTCTCTGCCGTGCAAATAATTCTATTTGCCAGTTTCACCGCGCTGCTAATTCATTCGGATCAAGAGCAGCAACGCGCGCGTCAGTCTCAATTGCTAGTTTCCACTTTGCTGACGGCCCAAGATGGCATCTACGCGGCAACAATTACACTGGGCATGCTAGCCTTCGAAAAAGATAAGACATTCCTTCAACAACGCTTCGATCATATTTGCACTGATGTTCCGCAACGAATTGCACAAATTAGAAAGACCCTGAAACTCACTCGAAAACAATCAGAAACGCTTCGTAATATCGCAGGCGGAACAGATCTAATTATCTCCCTGATGAAAGAGTGCAGAGATGCAGTGGAAGACGATCCTATGGGTGTGAAGACGATTCGAATCAAGAGAATGGTAGACAACGAAATCTGGCCACATATGTACGACCTGAGGACCGCAATTGCTGGAATGGTCGAACAACAAAAACACGGTGATCTCGACGGCGCTAATGAGGACCGAGCCAGACAACTCGCGACAATCGCGCTGTCAGGTCTATTCATTGGAAACATTCTTGCAACAGCGTTGATTGTACTGGGCTTCAGCAAAACTGTGACGTGGAGGCTCAATGTAATCGCGCAGAATATTGCGTTGCTTGCTAGCGGCAAGCAGCTCCACAAAACAATGGGCGGTACTGATGAAATTAGCCTTGTGGACAAAACATTTCACGACATGGCCGAGGCGTTGACAGACGCTACTCAGAAAGACAAAGCTGTCTTCGCCAACATGACCATCGGCCTCATCACCTGTGGCTCCGCCGGAGTGATCGAGTCGCTCAATCCAAAGGCAGAATCATTGCTCAATTACCAGCTAAGCGACATCCTCGGAAAGAACATGGTGATGCTGATAGAACCTGCGCCGGAAAGTTACGAAGCATTTGTGGCCGGCGCCAGAGAAAGAATTTATCGCTGCCAGCTGAAGAGAAATCAAGCTGAAGCATTTCCGGCTGAAGTTTCCGTAGCACATTTCCAATACAAAGCGCAAGACCGTTATGTGGTGTGCGTTGAAGATATTTCAGAAAGAGAATACGCAGAACGACTGCGTAGCGAGGTAATTTCCATAGTAAGTCACGATCTGAAAACACCGCTGAACTCAATAGCATTCTTTTTGAATTTATTGTCTGATGGCGCATACGGTGTCCTCGACACATCTCTTTCGACCGGTGCCGCACGCGCCTACCGTGAATGTAAGAGGCTTATGCATCTGACCGTAGACTTACTTGATCTGGCAGCATTGGAAACGGGCAATATAAAATTACACAAGAAAAGCGGAGAGCTGGCACAGATCTTCTTTCGAGCGCTGGAAGCAGTGGCCATGTTTGCCGATGACAACGGAGTGGAGCTTGAAGCGTCCAATGCCAATATTGTGGTGTTCGCTGATGAGGAAAGAATCGTTCAGATTTTGGTGAACTACCTGACCAATGCAGTTAAGTTCTCATCGCGTGGCAATGTGGTGAAGCTCAGTGCCTCAACCAACGAAACCGAAGTAAAGATCGTGGTTACCGACCAGGGTCGGGGAATCCCAAAGGACATGCATGAGCAGATCTTTAAACGCTTCACTCAAGTCCAAAAAGATGACTCCAAAGTCGGTAGCGGGCTGGGGTTGGCTATCTGTAAACTACTGGCAGAAGCCCATGGAGGACAGGTAGGAGTGGAGAGTGTGGAGGGAGAAGGCAGCAAATTCTGGGTGAAGCTGCCGCATCAGCCTTCATTGAGAGGGGAATAAGTTGTTCAGTTAGATACGAGATGTTCTCGATGATTTTCGCGCCTGGCTCAGTAATCGACAAACGCTATGAAATATTAGAGAGCCTGGGCGAAGGTGGCTTCGGTACCGTCTACAAAGCCAGAGAACTCTCGCTCGATCGGCTGGTAGCACTGAAATTCTTGCACGACGATGTTCGCGATACGAAATCGATCGGACGCTTCGAACGCGAGGGGAAAGTATTGTCGAAACTTTCACATCCGCACATTGTGAAATTTTATCGCTTTGGACTTGTGGGAGAGAATGTTCCATACATTGCAATGGAATTCGTACAGGGGCGGTCACTGCGAAGCCTTCTAGATGACACACCCCAGCTACCACTTCAACAATTCCTCAAAATCGCAATTCAAATCTGCGATGGACTTGCCGCAGCACACAAGGAGGGCATAATCCACCGTGACTTAAAGCCGAGTAACATTATTTTGATGGAAGAAGACAACGTAAAAGTAGTGGACTTCGGTGTGGCAAAAATCATCAATGAAGACAGCGATCAGTGCGCAAAGATAACACAGACTGGTGCCCTTATAGGCAGCGTGTTCTACATGGCGCCGGAACAATGCCTGGGAGCAAAAATAGATCATCGCATAGACATATACGCGCTCGGGTGTATTCTCTATGAAATGCTTACAGGCAGCACGCCATTTGTCGCCGATGAGAACATGGCCGTCATCCTCAAACATCTAAAGAATGAACCACAATCCATCACAACCCTTCCGAACGCAAAACCAGTGCCTGAATCAAACTCATACACTTCGATTTCAATGACGCAAGAGCTATCGCTCGATTTGAACGTGAAGGGAAGATATTATCGACACTGTCTCACCCTAACATTGTCAAATTTTTTCGCTTTGGATTTTTAGACCG
>JAKFUT010000092.1 GCA_021732565.1 Candidatus Obscuribacterales bacterium | reverse complement strand
GTTCCACATGTCCTCCAAGTCTATTCTGCTTGAACTCGACGGTTCCGCTCAATGCCGTTACGCAGCTGAAATGTGCTGGTCAGTAGCTCGCGCCAATAACCTCAACGTAAACGCTCAACACGTCATTGACTCACTTTCCGCCTGGGATTTCCTTAACTTTGATATTGCCGGTTTCATCGGCAGCGGTCCCTATTTTGAAGCGCACGAAATGATGCGTAGTTGCCTGACCCGCATCGGCGAAAGTCTCATCGAAGCGTACACGGGGCAGGCAGCCGGTCACAACGTTCCAGGCGAGGCCTACCTTGATGAAGGAACAACCATCCGAGAGATCTGCTGGCGAGCCCGAGAACACAATCTGGTAGTAATTGGCCAACGTGGCACGGGAATGGGATCTCCAGAGGAAGACAAACGGCGCCTGCCCAGGCGCTCCATCGCGGAGACTCTCACTTATTATTGCCCCCGCCCGCTGTTGGTTGTGCAAGATCGTTGCGAACAATGGAAGCGAATGAAGATTCTGCTCTCGACCATGAGAGTACCGTCCGCCCTCTTGAGTTCGTGCCTCACATTTGCCCGGGAGATGCAGCTTGAGCCGCAGATAAGGGTGGTTCTGGTGGCCGAAAACGAAATGGAAGACAAAATCGAAACAGTTGAGAATTCTTCCGAGGCCGCACAGCTGCTTGATGATTTGAACAAACTTGTACCGGAACTGGCAAATGTTCAAGTGGATGTATGCCGTACAGGAAATCTAAGCAGATTCTGGAAAACTGATGCCGAAAATGATCAAGATTCACTGCTGGTGGTGCCTGTCACCGAGAGCAATGGCGTGCGTAAAACCTGCCTGGGCACATCGCCCGATCTGGTCGTACGTTATCTGAACCATTCGGCAGTTTTGTTCTGGATGGAAGAGCAGGAAGTAGCAGTGCCAGCGGAAGAGAAAGAAACCTCCAGCGCGGTGTAATCCGGTGTCGACAATCGATTCCTACAAAAGTAAGGTTTGCTCCGCAGAAGCCGCAGTATCAAAAATAAAATCCGGAGACGGAGTTTACATACATTCTAATGCTGCGGCGCCACAGAATCTCATTGCCGCCATGACAGCGCGTGCACCGGATTTGCAAGCAGTGCAAATCTATCAGTTGATCACGCTGGGTCCGGCGCCCTACGCTGAGCCGGAATGCGAAGGCTCCTTCTACGTACATGCCATGTTTGTCGGACCCAACGTACGTCAAGCTGTAAACGAAGGGCGAGCAGATTACACTCCGGTGTTCTTTAGTGATTTACCGGCATTGTTTTCCACAGGGTTCTTGAAAATTGATGTCTGTCTTTTTTCAGCCTCGCCACCAGACTCAGATGGATTTATGAGTCTCGGCGTCTCCCTCGACTGTAGCCTCGCGGCAAAGAAACACGCGGCGGTGACGTTAGTTGAGGTGAACAGGCAAATGCCTCGCACCTTTGGTCACAACCGAATTCATGTAAGTGAAGTCGATGCAATCGTAGAGGCGGATCACCCGTTGCCGCTATTGCACAATGAGAATCCCGGGGAGACAGAGTTCAAAATCGGGCGAAACGTAGCGTCACTGGTGGAAGACGGTGCCACCATTCAAACCGGAATCGGCGGTATTCCCAATGCCGTATTGCAGTGTCTCAAAGATAAGAGCAATCTGGGCGTGCATACCGAAATGTTCTCCGACGGAGTGGTGGAGCTGGTCGAGGCCGGTGTAATCACAAATGCACTGAAGACACTTGCGCCGGGCAAGCTGGCCGTGAGCTTTGCCATGGGTTCAAGGAAGCTCTATGATTTTCTCAACGAAAACGAAATGGTTGAATTCTTTCCCACCGATTGGACCAACGACCCGAGAATAATCGCAGAGAATCACAAGATGACCGCGATAAATGCAGCCCTGCAAATTGACCTGACCGGGCAGATTTGCGCTGATTCAATAGGTACGTATGTTTATAGCGGATGCGGCGGACAAGTGGATTTTGTACGCGGTGCCAGTCATTCTTCGGGTGGAAAAGCAATTATTGCTCTGGAATCGACAGCCAGAGGGGGCACAATTTCGCGAATCGTCCCAACTCTAAATCAGGGCGCCGGAGTGGTAACTTCCAGAGCCGACGCTCACTATGTGGTAACCGAATACGGTATCGCTAACTTGCATGGTCTCAACATGAAACAACGTTTGAGAGCATTAGTAGAAATAGCCCACCCCGACTTTCGCGCAGAATTAGAAGAACAAGCCTGGCAAAACCATCGATGGCGTGGAAGGTTACCAGCAGCCGGTTTAGTTTCGTCCGACCTGTCTGCGGGCTAATTACCGGCGTTCACTTCAAAGCGCCTGGCCAGATCGGGACGATGTGCTGCGTTGCTGAATCGTTTCCCATCAGCGCACAGTAGGTCTATCAAGCGAAAATTTTCGTTTCCCCGATGCCTGGTTGCGCTGAACACGGCTTTTTCATCGAGCTCTATAGCCTTGAGATAGTCGTGGTTCTCAGCGCACTGCAGAGCAATTAATCGCAGCATATTAGCGTATACCACCGCATCGTCTTCACCAGTAGAACCAAAGCAGGCTGCAAGTTGCTTTAAGAGTTCATCGACCGGTCTCTTCAACTGAAGTGAACACAGCACCTGCAGTAGTATCAGGTTGGCTAATTCGTGGCCTCGTATTACGCCTCTGCAGGCAGACTCACATTCCTTTAACAACTGATCGCACCGAATTAGATGACCTTCTTCACGCTCAATTCGTGCCAACTCCAGGGTCAACTCACTGTAAAGGGCTGGTCTTTGATGGTGATCGATTCGCCTGCGCCACGAATCCAGACAACTCCTGGCAAACTCACCGTTTCCCTCAGCAACCGCCACTTGGCTTTGCACAATTGCAGCTTCGGCCTGCGCGTCAACATTCATTTTTGACGCATCAGCGACAAGAATTCTACAAATCATTCTAGATTCTGAAATCAACCGTCGCGGAATCAGGCAAAGGGCCAACCGATTGAGCACCGCGAAAGATTCAATGCTCTCCGCTTTGCGATCCATACACTCTTGCACAGCCAATTGCAGTACCTCCTCCTCGGCAGATTCAGCTCCGGGTACACTTTGCAAAGTCATGACAATGTTCATCAGCCCGACTATATCGATAGAAAGTGAAGAATGCCTTTTGAGCTCAGCTTTGAGTAGCGCCATGTTTAGCTTTCCGGTCGAGCAAAATTCGCAAAGCTGATACCATGTCATAGTAACCCAGCGATCATTTCGAGCTCGAGACCGCACTGCTTCCTCAAGGCAAATTCGTGCGTCTGCAGCCCGGCCAAACTTTTGCAGATTCACACCTCTCTCTCTCAGTAACCGCGCCAGCAGCTCCTCGTCAGTGCTTCCCGCGCGGCAAAGAGTGATCGCCGATTCGTAATATCGTGCGGCATTTTCGTAGTTGAGCATTAAGGCTTCTGTGGCACCGCAACCCTCTAACCAGCGAACACTCTTCAAATCGTGCCCGTCATATTTGACCTTTCTCACCTTATTCAACTCAGTTTCAGCTTCAGCGCGCTTATTCTCCAGCCACAACACCCTTACCAACAGCAACCTGCCTGCATTTCGGGCTACCGCATGAGCATTCTTCCTCATGGAGCATCGTGCATATTGTTCAGCGTTCTTGTAATCGTTTAGACGAAGGGAAATGCCCGCTAAACAATGCTCCACACCACTTCTCTCATCGTCGGTATTGGCATATTTATCCAATGAAGTCAGCAGAAGCGATTTGGCCTTATCCAGTAACATTGCCTCTACGTACAATTGCGATAGTGCAACGCTCCATGTCATGCGTGCGGACTTAGATGTAAGTTCATCACTCATCAGGTCTTCGGCGTTTTTGATTGCTTCGACTCTTGCTGCGTCAATCTCATTTGTCGGCGCATAACTGATTTGCAAATCCGTTGATAGT
Organism: Candidatus Obscuribacterales bacterium; assembly: GCA_021732565.1. GTDB lineage: Bacteria > Cyanobacteriota > Vampirovibrionia > Obscuribacterales > Obscuribacteraceae > JAKFUT01. The sequence continues at coordinate 63,152 of JAKFUT010000092.1, read as the reverse complement.
GAAAAGCTGGCCTCAGCCAGATCAATTTTCTTAGCTTTTTTTCCGTAGGTTTTGAGCCAAAGCTTGTAGTAATCAACTCTTTTGTGAACGTCATATCTATCGATCAGATTGTCTCTTTCTCTGAGTACTCGACCTACTGACAGAGAAGCTGGTGTGGCTGTTTCTATAGGAGCAGATTGTCGACACTTCCAGTAAAACCCGCCCGTCAATATCATCAGAAGGATAACGGCGCCACAACAGAGCGCCACTGAGCGTAAATTGCGCTCCCCCCGGGCTTTCCGTGGTCGATGTATCCGCCCTGTATCCCAGTTGATTCTCTCAAGAGCTGCTTGCAGCTCCTCCATGGAGCCAAACCGATCAGCGGGTTTTCTCCGCAAACACTGCAATACCGCTTCATGCAATTTAGACGGAATGTCGCACGGCAACGGCACCGTTGTTATGTCGTTCTGCACATGGCAGGCCATCAAACCCAAAGCTGATTCCGCTTTAAACGGCGCATGACCGGTTAGCCCCTCATACATAATGCACCCGAGCGAATAGATTTCAGATCGGGCATCTACACTTTGTCCCGTGCACTGTTCCGGACTCATATAGGCCGGTGTGCCCAGCAGGGCGTTTGTATGAGTGAGTCTTTGATCGTTTGAAACCAGAAGTTCGGCAATACCGAAGTCGACTATCTTCGCTGTGCCTTCTGAAGTTACCAGTATATTGGCCGGCTTAAGGTCTCGGTGAAAAACATTGTGCAAGTGAGCGTAACTCATTCCCGCACAAACATCGAGGGAGAGTTTTACCAGGATTTCCGGTGCAAGCACACCCTGGCTGGAAATGAGCTCAGCCAGAGAGTGCCCTTCTATGTATTCCAAAACGATATACGTGCCGCTGACATTGCACGTTCCGAATGTATAGAATGTCACAATGTTCGAGTGCGAAAGACTACTAAGTGTTCGAGCTTCACGCTCAAAGCGTTCCACAACAGCTGATGAAGCTACCAGCGGATCAAGAATTTTCAGAGCTGCCATCTGCCCGGTTAATAGGTGACGCACTTTGAACACGCTGCTAAATGCACCGTGCGCTATGAAGTTGACGATTTCATATCGCCCGTCGACTATCTGGCCAACGGAACAAATCGGTGAACATGTCTCAGAATTATTTGGCACCACCAAATGCGATAGACCTCGTGAACTTAATCGCTTCCTGCAGCTCGATTCCCTGTACGCGCTGGCTTGAGTGAACCAGTAGGCGTTTCAAACATTTCCAGCATGTCATCACGATTAGCTGCATGGCATGCGGCTATCCCCTGTTTGCGGGCCAGTGAAATAATGCGATAGTCGCTAGAGTTTCCTCGGTGAGCCGAGAGGAATGCTCTGGCGAAAAACGTTGCAGCTCTGTCCGGTTGCCCTGCATTGTCGTACGAAGCTCCTATTGAATAAAGAATATTGGGATAGATCGCCGCAGTTGAACTAGCACCGTGAACGCTCATCTCTTCCAACTCGCGAAGATATTTTTCGGTTAGCTCCGGTTTCTTGAATAAAATGCTTGCAATAACAGCGTTGTTGTAAAACAGAAAGTATCTGTCATGCGGTAAATTGCCGATTCGCTCTGCAGTGAGGGGCCCTTCTCGCTTAAGAATGACTTCTAATGTAGTTCCGTCAAGATACTCCATCGCAATGTAATGCATCTCGCCTTCGATCTCGCCAAAGGCGTAGAATACGACGAGATTGGGGTGGCTCAGACTACTGAGCAACCTCGCCTCTCGCTGGAACCGCAGTGTAGCGGTAGCATCGGCAAAAGTGGAGTCAATGATTTTTACGGCAACAAGCTGCCCGGTGTGCAAATGCCTGGTTCTATATACATTGGATGAAGCGCTATGAGAGATCAGTTCCAAAATCTCATAGCGACCAGCCACCACGGCTCCGGCTTGAAATACACGGTCATCAGTGACCGCCACAGACTCAGCGATCAGACATTCTTCTGCACTTCCATGTTTCTCGACCAAGAGGTATTCCCGGTACGCACACGCCAGCCATCTTAACCGACCTTTCAGTCTTATACCCGCAAGCGGCTGTTTTCGACGAGAACGGCGCACACATAGCACATGAAGAGGCAGTGACGGAACTGCAAGAACTGCCTGTTTGTACGAATTCGCCGCGACAAACTCTGAATTCAAAGCAATAGATTGCTTTACTGGCCAGTATTGAAACTGACCGCCAAAATCTTATAGCTAATTTCTCCTTCTGTCCGCCGGATTTTCCAGCCGAATCGGTGTAGTGGTCGTGTTCGCTCTTATCTTTATAGCGCTGCCAGGCAGCAACTGTGAACCAATTGCGCACATCGGTAACTCGGGCAGTCCACCGGCGGTGCTGTTCTGATTAAACTCATCGATCAATTGGCTCCTTCGTGTGCGCATGACCACAGCATCAGACATTCTCCCGGCGGATTCCAGAGCAAACACGCACGAATTTAAGTCCACCAGCCTGCACTCAAGCAGCATCGTGTTAGCACAATTCAAGTTGCATGCTTGCAGCATCATTTTGCCTGCAATGTCGAAACGACGCGCTTGGCTATATTGATCACCCATGGCGATCAGCCACCTGTACAGTTGCGCTTCATCATCGATTGTTTCGATTCCGAGTTCGGCTACTTCATCTGCAAATTCATTGTCGTGCAGAAACAAGAAAGCCTGATGTTTCACCCTCAAAAGGCTTAAAGATGATTCGAAGAACAATGACTTGGGAGCAACTGTCTTCATCATGCTCGTCAAGTACATCTTATAATTGTTGTCATGCAAATTTCGCAGAATCCAAGCCGAAACCAGCTGCGCCTCAAAGAGTTCCAGCGGATCATCCGGGCGGGCCACTGCCAATAATTTTACTTGAGCTTCGCGAGCTTCGGCGGCTCGACTACCAAGGTACGAGAGCGCAACTGCCCGAAGGGCAAGAGCGGAAAAGCGGGAATCGCCAAGGCCTTGTTTATCCAAGGAATTTAACAGTTCCAGTGCTCGTGAGAAATCACCATTATCAATAAATCCAGAGGCCAACTGCAAGAAAGTATCACCACAGTAAGGCGACAACACGCCACCAGGCTCATCGTCGACATAGGTCTGTCTGCAATACGCCAGAGCCTTTAATAGCACTTCTCCAGCAAGATCGTTTCTTTGAACAGACTGAAGCAAATACGCAAGCATGAGCAAATCTGAAATGGCCGCGGGTCGATTATCGGCAGACTTCGGTAAACACTTCTCCATGCCGACCTCGACTAGAGCATCTAGATCTATTTGTTCGGGAACTCTTTGCCAGGTTCGCACCGCTAGAAGCACAGGTAAGAACCGACAATCTTCAGGAAGCTTCTCCGGATGTGACAAAAGAGAGCGACAGTACTCGGCTACGTCGGTCCAGCGATTCATGATCGTAAGAACGCCAAACATCCCCTCGATAGCACCTTGAGACAATGTCTCCCCTTTCTTATAGAATTCCAGCGCTTCTTTCAGTTGCAGCAAACTCTTTAGTGCCCCGGCTTTGAATTGGCACCAGTCGGCATTGATGAGATTGCCACCATCAGCCAGGATGGGCGCCACCAAAACATCGGCCTGCTTCAAGCAATCACCCGCCTCCCGCACACTCCCCTGATTTGCCAGACAAGTTGCTTCCAAATTCAAATACATCGCACGTTCCCAGGGGTTTCCACCAGCACGCTGCAGTATGCTCACACTCTCCCTGGCGTGAGTTTCTGCATCGGCGTACTTATTTATACTCAACAGCAGCATCGCTAATTGATGATGAACTTGGGCCTGTCGAGGAGGCCCAAGCTTCCCGCCCATTCGTTTCAACAGGCTTTCAAGCGTCTTAACCGCAAGCGCCGGCATGTGGCTATCTTGTTCGATCAAGGCTTGATTCTCGTAAGCATCAATAATGACGGAAGTCTTTATTGAATTATCAGATGAATCAATTTTCCTGCGATAAATTCTACCGGCCCTGGCATAAGCAACGGTGAAATCCTGTATCTCAAGACCAGACTGACAGAGATCTCGACCGAGGTAAAAGTACGCATCTGCTTCACGATCAGGATTATCGGCGGCAAATTTCTCGAGCCAGCTTCTGTAGTAAAAGACCCGTGCCAACGGGGAGGAAGATTGCTTCACAAGGCTATCGCGATCCATTAAGAAACAGGTTACTCGCGGCGTACCGCCCAGTGAATTCAAAAACGCCTTCTTTCTGGAGTGCTGATTGTTAGAGGCAACAATACTCCAGACCACAATACAAAGTATGACGCAAGACAAAACCAAAATCGGAGTCGAAACACGCTTGGTCTTTTCCCTTACCGGACGAACAAGACGACCTGTATCCCAGTTAACTACGGCAAGAACTTCCTCCAACTCGTGTGCACAACCATAACGTGCGTCCGGATCCTTCTGCAAACATTGAAGAACAATTTGTTCAAGGGTGGAGGGAATGACATTTACAGCGGCAACGTGATCGAGTTTTTGGTTAATGTGGGCCGACATGACAGTGTAAGCATTGTTATCCTGGAACGGAGGGCGTCCACACAGCATTTCATAGAGAATGCATCCCACTGCATAAATGTCTGAGCGAGAATCGGCTGTCTTACCAGCGCATTGTTCCGGACTCATGTAGGCCGGGCTACCCATCAATGCATCCGTTTTGGTAATTCTGTCGGCCACCGTGGCATCGGTATAGCCACCACCAGCTATACCAAAATCGATAAGCTTGGCGGTCTCTTCCCCGCTGGAGTCAACAGAGATGATGACATTTGCAGGTTTGACATCGCGATGAACTATACCCGACTCTCTCACAACTTCCAGGGCATGGCAAATTTGGCAAGCAATCGCCACGGCTCTAGCCGGTTCGATGGCACCGGCTTCCTTCACTATTTGAGCCAGAGTTGTGCCCTCCACAAACTCAAGCGCCATAAAAGGGACACCGGTATCACTCTGCCCGAACGAATGTAACTTTACGATTCCCGGATGATTGAGTGCACTGAGAAGGCGAGCCTCTTTCATGAAACGCTGAATACCGGAAGCAGCCGCCAGATCCCGATGCATAATTTTCAGCGCAACTGTTGACTGCATCTGCAAATTAGTGGCGCGATATACACTGGCTGTACCGCCGGAACCAACCAATTCAAGAATAAGAAAACGAGCGTTCCATATGGTGCCGGAGTCCAACTGATCACGCGAGATAGAGAAGGTCCGTAAATCCTTCCCGGCCAGAGTGTCTCTTTCTCCTGTTTGAGTCAAACCAATGCTCCCGCAAGCGGCATTGACCGCCCCGTGGTCAACATATTTACTCTTTGCCCAGTTTTCTCCGGTTCCTCCGCGCTTCTCCGGCTAACAACTTCTCAACAGTGCCACCCGACTGTTCAGTGTTGATGGCCCCACAGAGGCAGAGTTTACTGGTCACCTTTCACCGTGCGCCGTGTCGCGCTGGCATACCGCCAGTTCTGTAAGGATCGCGGCGGCCTTGGAGTTGAGCCCCCGTTTTCTTAACACGCCAGCGTAGCGTTTCAGTACTCGAACGCGCTGTGCCTTAATGTTAACGTTTATGGACCACCTCTGGCTGGTCTCATCGTCGAAATATTTTACTGTGCGATCAAGGAGAGCATAAGAAGCTTTATCGGCGTAAACATTTATCAAAGTTTCAAGAAACCCTGAACGCATCGTATGGATTTCCGGGTACAGCCGGCAAAGTTCCAGCGCTTCGTTTATTTGCCGTATCGTACTTTCAGTCTTACCAAAGTGGTAATCAATTGACGCAGAGGTTGATAAAACGACGGCTTTAGCCGCCGGGGCAACGGCGCGATTAGCCAGAATCCGCCTGTCTTGATTCGCATTCAGCTCTGCTTGATTAAAGTCACCGGCCGCATCGCCAAAATAGCCAGGTCTGCGAAATAGGAAAGCATCAATTCCGGGTCGTCTTTCTCCAATTACTTTAATAGCCACATTCTCTTCAAGGGCCAAGTTCCAAGCTTGATATACAATAGACGAACCACCGGAGCCCAGAAGTGAGACAATTCTGTATTTGCGCTGGAAGAGTGTACCGGCAGCCAGCGGCTGTGGGGGTGGGACGGCTCCATTGATCTCTTGCTCAGCTTTTGCGTGTTCGCTCATGTCGAGTCACTATCAGGTTGGTATCATTCAATTTCATCGGCCTAGCAGATTGAACAAATAAATCGACTGTTTGCGATATGCAACAGCTGCCTCTGTCTTGCCTTGCTGCTTCAATAACTCGGCAGCCAAACCATACGCCTGCGCTTTATACAATGCATTGCCGTCGAGATTGCAAGGTGCGCTAATCAATTCTGTATAACGAGCCAGAGCCTGTGCGGGTTTGTTGACTGATGTATAAACGGCTGCCAGCGTTAGCAGTGCCGACGCTCTCACAGGAAACGACAACGGCGGAGCCGACGGCTTGCACACGGCGACCAATAGTTGCTCGGAAGCAGTGAAATTCCCCTCTACAATGTACACTGTGGACAATTTAACTGCAGCGCTAACATAATCATTGGCCAACACGCGGTTCTTACTATCTCGACATAACACAAGTGCGTCTTGAAAGCACGATTTTGCCTCTGAATTTATCTTGAACGTTTGTAGAACAGCACCCTTTACCAACAAATAATTCACATACTTCGATAATGTTTTCTCCTTGATCCGTAGAGCCAGAGGGGTTGTCTCAGTTAACAGAGACAGACACCGTTCCTTATGGCCAGCATTTGCTGTGCACAGGATAAGAGTTTCGGTAAACTGCAAATATTCCACTGGCTCCTCGGCGCAGTTAACCTTAGAACGAATAGCTGAAACCAACTGAATGGCTGCATCGTCTCGACAAATTTCACCATACAAGACGCAACTCAAGCGAACTATCTTCCCGGTGGCGAGGAGACTTGCTGGAGACAGCTGCCGAATCTGCTTGCTGATGTACTCAAACAACTGAGATGCCTCAGTAGAACGCTGAGTCGCACAATAAATTTCGCATACCGCCTGGTAACCGCCATAAGACTCTTCCACCTGGCCCCTTCTCACGCCTTGTTCAAACAACTCGCGCGAAAGTGAGCCGATCTCTGAAAAGTGAGATTCTTTTTCGCGAACTGATACATTCACTATTTTTCTTAGACACTCCCATTGCATAATGATAGAACTCTTTTGTAGCCTCACTGCATCCTTCAGGCGACGAAGCGCAGCGGGAATCTGCTTCATATGACAAAGTGCTTCACACTGATAATTCAACGACAATCCCAGTCCGTGGACACCGTCATGACCGCATCGTGCGTAGTTGGCAGCGGCTCTAGTTGAGTAATCCAGAGCTTCTTGATACATGGCAACGTCGTAATAAGTTCTGGACATCTCGCACTGCCACTCCGGCAGATCAAGCAGCCCACGCCAGGGATACTGCGCCTCAATTCCCCTTGCTTCTCTCAACGCGGGCTCCACCTCATTCCTGAGCCCGACGCGATAACACCATCGAGCCTTTTCCATCAATGCCAGACTCAGGGCTTTTATCAAGTTAGTGTAACGGCGGTGCACCAGAATCTCTTTATCAAGCAGGCTAATCGCCTCACGCTCCTTATGGCGAAGGGTCTGGAGGCCAGCCAGGGCATGGAGACAAGTGGCAATATCAAAACAGTATTGTTTCATTCCCCACCGTTTCATCAGTTCGACATCGGACTCCAAAAGATTCAAACGGTCCACCGGCATATCGAGCATACACAGGCAATCGGCTAGTAGAGAATGAATTTTGCCGAATTCAAGGGGATCTCTTTCTGGATCATCGATCAGTGCTCTGCGACGAACTTCCAATCGTTCTCGGGCAATCGCCAGATAATGAGAGCTTTGTTCTTTGTCAACAGCAGAAAGATACTGACCGAGGTACATACTTGCCTCGATCGAACCCATTGAGTCAGTCGCGCCGTACTTTTCAAGCCACTGCCGATAATAGCCAATTCGTTTCGAATTCGACCAATTGACCAAGAAATTGCCTGGACGCAGCTTGCGCTCAATCTTAAAATCGTCGCTCACTCGCGGGGGACTTCCCCCTGTCTTTTGCACAAAAGAGCCGCGAAAGCCGATGGCAATCACAAGAATAAGGAGTATGGCAGACAAAGCCAATGAGAGTCTTGCCACCAAAATCGGTGCATTATTATGTCGAGCGGCAAGAAAATGAGACGAAGTAGAAGACCAATCAATGGAAGTGAGAGCGCAATTCAATTCAGACATACTCTCAAATCGTTCAGCTGGATTTTTTTCCAAGCACTTGAGCACTATTTTTTCCAGCGTTACGGGAATTGTGCGCATCGAAGGAATTCCATCTAAACTGCTACGCAAATGCATTGACATTATTGTCAGCGCATGTTCATCTGAGAATGGAGGAAAACCGCAAAGCATTTCGTAAAGGATACATCCCAACGAATAAATATCTGAGCGGGAATCGGACGATCGGCCGGCGCACTGTTCCGGGCTCATGTATAGAGGGCTTCCGAGAAGGCAAGAAGTAGCGGTTAATCGTTGACTGTTTGAATCTTCTCCCCCTGAAGAACCGATTTCTGACAGAGCAATGCCAAAATCGATCACTTTGGCACCACTTAAAGTCTCTGGATTAGTAAGCACGATGTTCTCCGGCTTTAGATCGCGATGGACGACGCCTGCAGAATGAACGCACATCATCGCCTCACAGATCTGCACCGCTAATCTAACTGCTACTTCCGGCTCAATTCCGGTCAAATGCGCTTCCGTGTTCGCCAACGAGAAGGCCTTTTGTATCAGTACCTTGAGGGGCAAACCATCCACATATTCCAAAATCATGTAGTGACCGAACCGTCTATCGGAACCATAGCCGATGAGCTTTACAAGGTTCGGATGGTTTAAGGTGCTCAATATCTTGGCTTCTTGAAAAAACCTCTTCATAGACGTTCCCGCATGGATGAGATGCGAGTGCACTATTTTGATCGCTACGAAATCGTTTAGATGAGACCGTCGGGCACGATAGACTGTGGCTGTTGCTCCACGGCCCACAAGCTCTAGAATCACGAAACGATCCTGCAAGACAGTGCCAGGGGGAATAATACCCGGCGGGTCCGTCGAGGTGGAGTCAACAATGTGTGCCGAATCTGGCATGGCTAATCTTCTGGTGTCTGGTAACTTTTTACCCGAGAATCGGTTATTTAGACTTTGTCAGTTTTTTGACACGCGAAACTCGACAAGGCGGTCAGCCCAAGTTCTACTTAAGGGCAACTCGGTTAGTGGACGCAAAACCACTTTCCACCGAAGAGAAGCGGATCACCGTGCCCCTGACTAGATCTGGTAACGGCCTAACGTGAAATTCTGTGGTCTGTTGAGGCATTTTTCGAGCATTTCCACCTGTTCTTCCAGCTTTTTAGCCCGCACCCCGTCGTGTAGCTGGTCGCACAAGGTGGCATATTCCTTTAGAGTTTGGATACGAACACCAGTATTGATACCAGACATTATTACCGCCAGATCACAGTATTGCTGATATACGGATAGTGCTTCCTTCAGCTGACCTCCTTCGCGGTGCGTCCGAGCCAGGTGATGAAGTACCTCCGGGAGAAGAGTTCTCGCTATCGGATCTACGCACTGGTCACGCGCCAGTTCAAGAGTAGCAACAGCACCGCTAAAGTCGTTTGCCCGGCTCAAAGTCGAAGACTCATTCACCATTAGCTTAACCTGATCAACGCACGAGATATTGCCACGGGAACAGATTTCCCTGGCATTCTTGAAGCATTGCAGACTCTCTGTGTATCGTTCAAACTGCCTCAACAATACACCTCTCCTCAACAGCGTGCGCACTCTATAAATGTCGCCATCGGGATCAAGATTCCCGATCAACGACTGTAATTGTTCCAGTTGCTCAAACGCTGATCGATAAAGTTTCAGATTGCACATACTATCAATTAAGGACAAATGGATGGAGACAACAGCCTGCATACCGATGTTGTTTCCAAATGAAGAGAGAAGGCGCTCATCAACTGTTTTCAGCAGCTGTTGAGCGGTAGCGCTGTCTCCAGACTGCTCCAACAGCAGGATCACTTCGTCCACTCTACCGCAAACTCTCAGAACTTCAGGGGAGCAATGCTCAAAGAAATCTTTCAGATCAAAAAGTGCTCTTCGGACAACTTTCAATTCCCTTCTACCAAATGCGTAACTCGCGCGCCACAGATCAACATCGATTACATTCAATCCGTACTTCAAATCGTCCCTACGATGAGTGAGAGCCTCTTTGCAATAGCCGTTTAGCAGAGCCTGCACATCATTACCGCGATCGAGATCTCCTAACTCCTCAGTCATTATTAGCGAGCAAGCCAGCCCGACAAACCGGAAATGGGAAGGTTTCAAGCGTTTCAGCGCAGCGAGCGTCACTTCATATGCCAGGGAGTACTGTTTAACACCCCGTAAAGCAGCAGCTTTCAAGCTGGCAACATCTGTCAGTGTCTCAAAGGGCAATTCACGTTGGACCTGAGTGATCTTGTTCAGTTCCGTGAGAGCGTCGCGATACTCGCCGAGGTCGATGAGCAGGCCGCTCATCTCAATTCTAAAGAAGCAGTCTGCCTTTTCGTTGCCGAGAGAAGAAAGGTTATCGCTCACTTCCTTCAACAAACGCCGACAGCCTTTCTCGTCTCCAAGTTGCCATTGGCAACAAGACTGTCGCAGAAGAATTCTAACTACATCCTGGCGATCAATCCGACGATCACAGATCAGACTATACGCCTTAGCCAGTGACTCTTTAGCAGCCTGCAAATCGTGAACATTGAGAGACATGGCCCCGTGCCTTTCATAAAGAGTCGCCAGCTCACCTGGATAGTCCTTCGCTTTCTGAGCGATCAACGCAGCCAGACTAGTCAGGTCTTGTCGCCCCGAATAATAGTCTTCCAGGCAATCAGAGTTATCAACCACAATTTTTACCGCGTCGAAAAACTTTTGGCTGTCAAAGCTTACTCGCCCCGCTTCATGTCTTGCGACAAGTCGCGCCAGACGTCGCGAATTGACAAAAGACCTGGTTGCATCGACTTTGCTCAAAGAGCGCTGGTCAACGCCAAGAAAAAAATAAGCAAGAGCAACAGGAAGACTTTGTTCCAGAGAAAAGTCTCTCTCAAATTTACCGAGCCATTCTACGTAATACTGCGCCCGTTTGCTCACGGGCATTGTCGCTAACTCAGCTCTGTTACGAAGCTTGCGCATGGCGGCCCCTGAATTCGATGAGGCATGCAGCTCCGAAAATAATGTGCGATCTCTGCCCAAGTGTGTCACCTGCCATCCCTGCCACATTCCTATACCGACGCCGCATATTAGCAACAGAGCGCAAATTGCCTGGAGAAACCTCTTCGCTAACTCGGGCGGGCGGTCCTGAATGCACTCTTCATCGAAATTAATGTTGCGCAGCGCATCTCGCATTTCAGCCATTGAATGAAATCGATCTTGCGGATCTTTCTGCATAGCCTTGCAAATTATTTGCTTCAAGTCAGGTGGAAGTGACGGTGCGTCCATAAAATGAACGTCATCGTTAAGGTGCATTTGCATAACCGACAGTGCACCATCGGCGGTGAACGGTACTCTGCCGCATGCAGACTCGAACAGAACGCAGCCCACGGAGTAAATGTCTGTTCGTGTGTCAATGGTGGTTCCTTTGCATTGCTCAGGACTCATATAAGCCGGGCTCCCCAGAAGCACACCGGTACTAGTGAGCTTCCCCGCAGATTCACCCGGGCAGGCTAAGTGCTTTGGTCCCACAGATTCCGTTGACGAAGGGTTAGATGATACTGCCCGAGCAATACCAAAGTCTATGATTCTTGCGTGTTCGATAGCTTGCTCATCTTTTGTCAGAACAATATTGCCGGGCTTAATATCGCGATGGACGATGCCATTTTCGTGCACAAAATCCATCGCGTCGCATAGCTCTGCCACCAGACCAGCGGCACGCCGCACCTCCAGTGCTCCTGATTTGAGAACATGACAGAGCGACACACCCTCCACATACTCCATCACAATAAAGTGTCCGACCTCCGGGTCGCGACCGTAATAAAACAGTTTAGCAAGAGCGGGGTGCTGCAGCTTTGTCAAAATTTTTGCTTCTCGAAAGAAGCGAGACTTGCCTTCATCTGACTGCAGAACGTCGTCATGTATTACTTTTATGGAAACCGGAACTCCCAACCACTGATGCCAGCCCCGGTACACAACGGCCGAAGACCCCTTACCCAACAGTTCAGTAATCAAAAAATGCGGTTTGATTATCGTTCCTGCAGGGAGAATACGACCCTCGGGCAAATCGCCAGGATCTGTACAGGATCTACTTTCCAGTTCATTTTGTGACGTCAACTTTGACCTTCTTAGTAGAAGCTATATAGGTTTTTCCACGCCGTCCAAGTGTTTTACCGCCTTTCAGTCACAGTTGATCGCACGTAGCATTTTAGTCGTGCGCATGCGATATGATCTGCCCGAAAAGCACCCTTATATTGGAATTGAACAATGGATTCACCCTATGACGCCTTGCTTTTGGTCTCCTTTGGTGGACCGGAAGGCATGGACGATGTCATGCCGTTCCTCAAGAATGTCACACGCGGACGAAATATTCCGATTGAACGGCTCGAGGCCGTGGCGCATCACTATGAGCTTTTCGGCGGAGTGAGCCCGATTAACGAACAAAATCGCTTACTGATTCATGCGCTATCCGACGAACTTAAGAAGTATGAAATACCCTTGCCGATTTACTGGGGAAACAGAAACTGGCACCCGTATTTGACAGATACAGTGAAAGAGATGACTGCACATGGTATCCGCAAAGCTTTGGCATTTGTAACCTCAACGTATAGTTCATATTCGGGATGCCGAACGTACCTCAACGACATTGACAATGCGCGGCAATCTGCCGGTGCTGCGGCGCCGGTGATTCATAAACTGCCGGTATTCTATGATCATCCTCTGTTCATCGAAGCCAATGCAGACCATTTGCAGCAAACACTCGAAGAAATATCGGTAGACCGGCGCGGCGGAGCACAGATTGTTTTCACGGCGCACAGCATTCCGAGCTACATGGCTGACAATTGTTCATATACGTCTCAGCTTGAGGAAACATGCAGGCTTGTCTGCGCACGTGCTGGTAGACGCGATTACACTCTAGTGTACCAAAGCCGCAGCGGCCCGCCCGGGCAGGCCTGGCTTGGTCCGGATATTTGCGATTTTATTCGCGAAATAAGTACGAAATCGATATCTCAAGACGTGGTAATTCAACCGGTAGGTTTTATTTCGGATCACATGGAAGTAATGTACGATATCGATGTCGAAGCTCGCGACGTTGCTTCACAAATGGGAGTGAGGCTGTACCGAGCAAAAACTGCGGGAACACACCCTTCTTTCGTTAGCATGATTCGCGAACTGATCACCGCCAAGTTAATGTCGCCGGAGCCTGCCTCATTTCAGTCATGCGCTTTTGATTGTTGTTCGATCGCAAACAGCCCACAGCAACCAGTACATCAGACCGGCACTTCTACAAGCCAATAGTTGAAAGAATGACAACACACCGCTATAGAGGTTCATGACTATTCGATATTACGCCCTGGTTATTCTTTTGCTTCTCATCGCTAGCCGAGAGATAGCACTAGCCTCTAATGTGGACACTGCCGCAAAGAAAAAGTCATTGTCGCTCGACACGGCTTCCCCGGCGGCAGCCACAGAAACATTCAAATCAAATGCATCGTCTCAACCAGGCCAGGCTAACGGCAGTCTGACGCCGTCAACCGATAGGCAGCCCGGACAGCCACTGAAAGGGTCGGTAAAATCTCGTGCAATTGTTGCAGCCGAAGGGCTACGGCAGATGGGAGCCGCGCTCAAGAAGATAGAACGCGCAGCGGCGGGTTTAGTAGGAGAGGCAACCAGGCAAGATTATGTAGAGGTAGGCGATCCCGATGTAGTTGGATCGATAATCATTCCAGCTATTCCCGACCCCAGCGGTATGATGCCGATTGGCCCGTATTTACCTATGAGACGGAACTGGTTCGACTTCTATCTCGATGAAATCGCCAAACTCATTCCAATGTATGCTGAAGAAGTCGATGCGCTAGTTCTTCCCGATAGCATTAAACAAGATTCCCTCAACGAGCTGGAGCAAATGCGTCCTTATTTCCAACAGGTCAGGCAATCTTACCTCACCTTGTATAACATGCAAAAGGACCTCGCCAATGCCTCTAATAACAAAGTCGCAGAGCAGTCCGTCATCCTCCATGACAGTGTCATAAAAATCGACAAATTACGACGAGAAATTTTTAAGATGTTGCAAGAGGCTGAAAAGAGAGAGAAAGACTCTAAAAGTTAAAATTGCTCATCTGTTTCATCAGCACGCCGTACTCGCGCCCCTTACTATAAGAGTCGGGAGTTCCATGACCGCCGCTGCCACCGCTGCTACCACCACCAAAAAACGCGAACTCGTTTGACCCGCCACCGCCGCCGGTGTAAGACCCGCCACCACCGCCCCCCGCACCGGAGGTCGGTTGGATTAGTCCCGCCATTTCCGCTGTTCGCTCGGCTTTGGACTCCTCGATAATAGCTTCATGCTTGCGATTAAGTTTTCGAAGAAGTTGAGCATGCCCCATCACCGCGTCAAGATATTCAAGCGAATGTGTACCCTTTTGACGCACCACTATGGCGAGCGATGCACGATAACAGGGCTCCGCCAGGTCATAGCGTCGAATTGTGTAATAGTAACGAATTAAGCGATTGAGACTCTCGGCCACCATGTCGTTGTGATCGTCTTGCTTACGAGCGAGCAACAGGGCCTGGCGCCAGTACTGCCCTGCGTTATCAACATGCCTGCTCATTGCTTCGCGGTCACCCTTATCGATGAGCAGCTTCCATCTCTCAGAGATATTCGGCTCCGCAACAACAAGGGGCTTCTCTTGTTGTGCTGCACTCAAAGAAAACTTCTTGCGCAGTTCCTCGGCTTCACTCTTGCGATTGGAGTTCTGCAATTTATCTGCATAATCGCGTAAACCGGCGTCTAAGTCGTCACCCGATTCACCCGCTTCTTTTAATTCAACCAGTTCTTTAAACAACGGTTCGGCCTGCTCGAATTTGCCTTCCCTGCAATACGCTTGCGCCAGGCCAACCACACTTTGAACATGGCGAACCCCGCGCGGATTGTCCGCACGAGACAATTCCATGGCTTTAGACCACATAAGAACGGAATCTTCGGTGTTATTTCTGGAGCTTGCTTCGGTGGCGAGTTGTTTATACTGACCCCATGATTGGGCATTTGCCCCGATTTGACCGCAGACAAGAAGTGACAGCGCCAAGCCGAAACAAACGGGCGCCTTACCAACGAAACCCGCGAAAGAAGCCAGAGACACACGCCTGCCTGCTTTCCGATTGCTTGATACTGCCTTCATTCATGACTCCGAAAGAGAAGAAGAATAGATACCGATCAATCAGTATCGCTCTTCCCGTACTGCGCGATCTTTCCCCTACCTCCATATGCCCCTTGAGAAGAGACACAATCGGTGCTGTGACTAGTTTAATGTTAATCTGATAACGTCGCTTACTTGCAGTGTTTACTAGCTTTGAAGCCTGTTACGCCAATTGAACTAGCGGAGAAATTTCAAAAATACGTTAATTTCTGACACAGTCGTAAGGCATTCACTGAAAAGCACTCAATCACTTCACCAAACTTTCAGCTTCGGGTTCATCAGTAATAGGTTCGACGGCGCCACGAATAGAAGAGCAACTCGATCAATGATGCACCGTGTCGTTTAGAATTACTGTTGATGCCTGAGGGTCTCCCTCCTGCCCTTATGGAAATTGCGCGGTGCGCAATTTTTCCCTTAGCATCTAAGTCTGCAAACCCTCTGAATTCGGCAATTAACTCCATGTGCCGATTGTAGAGAATTGCACCGCGCGCAATTTTCGCCAGGCCGTGATCAGCTCTCTCACCTCCAGTACATCGATAGCAAACCCGCACTAATTGAAATCGCGCGGATGATCCAGCTACGCTAATGTCTTGCAGCTGCGCTAATTCGTGACAGGGCGTAGGACATCCACCGAATGCACAGGATACTCGTTGACTTCGCCGCACCATCGCAGAACCTTGGACCGGCGTACAGTCAACCCTGCCTTGTGTCGATTCGAGATTTGAATGCCGGCACAGGCCAATTCGAAAATCAGGTCAGGTTTCAGCACGCGAACCGGTCCGAATTTTTCCACAGTATTGTTGCGAATAAATTCGAGTAAGCGACCAGAATCTACTTCACCCAATTCCAATGACGGCATTTTGGCCACAGGCACAAGCTCTCCCTCTTGCATGAGAGCCAAAGTAAACTCAACCTCTTCATTCTCGCCACGAGGCACTTTAACTGAAACCAGAGCAGCATTTACAATCACGGGCGACGGTCGCAGGTAAAACCAGGGAGCTTGGTCAACACCGTATAAAGAGGAACCTAATTTTATGCCGAGTCCGTCGGACTTGAGCGTCTCAACCATTTGCAACCGATCGTTCAACTCCTCGTGCGACGAAAGATTCGAAGCATGCGCCAATCGCAACAACGGATTCAATTGCAGGCGGCACGGGCTAAACAGTTGAAGTTGTTGAACTTCCTGTTCAGACTTCCCATCGGTGGCACTGAGGACCACCTCCAATCGCGACCTTCTATCGACAAAGACCTCGTTGCGCAAATCATTGCCTCTCTCTTGCAATATATCGTGTGCCATGAAAATAACCGGCACTTCTTCTTTCATTTTCTTAGTCGCCGCACTCTTCAAGCGCCGCTTCAACGACGAAAGTGGCAACACGTCTGCCTGTTTCCAACCAAGAATGTCTCCCTCAATCACAGTATGATCCGGAAGTAACGCGGCAGCATCTATAAGCTCAGGAAATAAGTCGCTCAAGAGTTGCCCTTCGCTCGACCATAACAAAGTCTGTTTGCCGCGACGAATTATCTGTGCACGAATTCCGTCCCATCTAATCTCCGACCACAGATCTGCAGGGGGCAGATCAAATAACTGCGCAGGCCGGTCGACATCTTCAAACCTATGAAACGGATGAGGCATGACATCCGACAGTCGAGCAGCGCCAGCAATGATTGCGTTGTAGTCGACACTACTACCACCAACTCTAAGTTGATACGCTAAAGCGCGCTCATCCACTCCAGTCATCAGAGAGAGAGCCGGTGCAAGCATCGGTTCCTCAACGCGGAAGCCACCGGCAATTACCCGATTTAACACCATGCGATCTTCATAGCCGATTTCTTGCCAGAGTTGCTTTATCTGTTGAGGTCGATCCTCAATGTCAATCTGTTGGAGATGATTGACTTTCGCCATCAATGCGTCAAGCGAATATGATCCGGACTTAACCGCGGCGGGTACTATGAGCGAGATAGTCTCGATCAGATCGCCCGATTCGTCGTGGCACAATCGATACATCCAATCGCTCAATTCCGATTCGCTGATCGCCATTTCGCGCAATATCGACGCGCGTAGAATCTGGCGTGGCTCAATTCCTCGAAGTAAGCGCAAAGCATGAGCAGCATCGACATCATTTGCATCTTGTAAATAACCGCTCAATGCCGTTATCCGCCCCTGCGAACTTCCATCTAATTGCAAACAGAGTTCACCAAACGACGTCTGGTAACAACCGCGATCAAAGCCCTGCAGCTCTCCATCATCAGTCTCGATTGCACCATCGATTATTCTGCAACCGCCATCAAAGATCCGAGCACCCGAGAATAATGGCAGATCAGGCGTGTCAGACGCGCCGTTTCTCACCGTCGGTGTTGATGGTTCTTGACCGGTAAAGGTGACACCCGTGGTCTCATGAGTACTGCCACCGAAATCACTGTCGGCACTCTGAGAAGTCACATCAGTCGCTTTGGCGTCCTCATTCACGATACCGGATATAGTGCTCGTGCCTCCAGCAACTTTTCCTCTGTCGCGGCACCATCGAACCAGCGGGTGAACAAACCCGTTAACCACAATCACTCTCTCGGCACCAGTCTCTTCAATTACTTCCAGCAGCCCGTCCCAATCTGCATGATCGGACAAAATGAATCCTCGATCGAGCCGGCTTGCTCTGCGGTGGCGCCTGGTTCTCATCCACCCTGAAGCAGAGGCCACTCGGTAGCCGCCATCACCGACAAACGCGCCAGGATCAGATACCGGACCGATCACGAGCGAACCGGACAAATCGGCGTTCTCGGTTTCACCCAGCACACCGGCTCCTGGAAGGCGAACTCCGGCTGCAGCATATGCATCATTTATTTTCTTGACCGCCTTATGAACAAAAATCGGACCAATGGTGGCATCAATGCTGGCAAGAATTCGCTGCGCCTTACCAAGCGAATACACATGCAAGAACGAAGCAAGCCCGCGATCTCGATTCGATTGCCACCACTGATTAATATCCGAATATATCTTGTCGCAAGAGGTCCATCGATAAATCGGTAACGCAAATGTCGACTCGGTGACGAATGTATGACACCGAATCGGTTCAAAGGGAATACAAGTTGGATCAGGGTGAATTTTGTAGTCTCCAGACACCACCCAGATTTCACCGCGATATTCCAGCTTTACTTGTGACGACCCGAGAACATGACCAGCGGGATGAAATGACAGTTTCACTCCATTTACATCGACAACTTCACTGTAGTTGATCGACTCAATGTGGGCTTTCTTGGCGATGCGAGCACGCAAGACAGAGCAGCCGTCAGCCACCGTTAGATAAGCCTTGCTGCCCGCTCTGGCATGATCGGAATGGGCATGGGTAATAACCGCACGTGAAACCTTTTTCAGAGGGTCTATGAAGAAATCACCGAGCGGACAGTACAGTCCTTGGTCCGTCCATACCAGCAATCTGGAGTTGTTCAACGCGAGTCTCCGTAAAAGACACTGTTACTGCGCCGAACGCACAGAACTAGCCTCATTATAGTTCCAGACCCGTGGTATTATTTTCGACTATTTCGTTCAAAGGACCAGATTTATGAACATCAACAGCGCGAATCTCGTTACGACTCCCTCTGGACTTCAGTATGAGGATCAGGTAGTTGGACACGGTGCTAGTCCCTCGCCACGACAAACAGTGACGGTTCATTACACGGGCTGGCTTACCGACGGAAACAAATTTGATAGCTCAGTAGACCGCGGCAAACCTTTCAATTTCCAGATTGGCGTCGGTCAGGTCATCAAGGGCTGGGATGAAGGAGTCGCCACCATGAAAATCGGCGGCAAGCGACGTCTGGTTATCCCTGCTGATTTGGGATATGGCAGCAGAGGAGCCGGCGGATTGATTCCCCCTGGCGCAACCCTTGTGTTCGATGTCGAACTAATCGACGTCAAGTAATCGATCCGGGACTTCAGGAAAGAGCAGAGTTCTCAGCGGCATAAACCGGCAGAGTTCTGCTCTTTCTTCTTGACGTGCCTGTCTGCCGGGAACACGCAAGTCGAAGACAGACAACTTTTGACGGATGCAGGCAAGACGCTGGTCTTAAAAAGATGCGGATCACGCCCCGCTTGACGACAGCGAGAATGACATTCTTTCGAGAAAGAATATCGGCAGCGATGTGGTCAAGTAGAGAACCTCACGAAGCGGCATTTTTTTTCGCATATGACGACGCACCAATGATCTGACGCGCCGCCTCGCATTAGTCATCCGTGACCATCCACATTTATGCGCGGTGCTCAGCGGGTGTCTCGCGGGTGCTTAGAGCAACTGCATCAAGCCGCTAGAAGTCTCTATGAGAAAACCACAATGTGCATACCGGAAGATGAATGTGTAGCAATCGAAGCGGCCGGACGCTTTTGAGTGACACATGTTTCTTGAGTTAGAGGATTCAAAGAAACTTGTTACATCGTTTACATTGTCTTTATTTGCTGTTTTGAGCGGCAATCTGATAAACAGTTGTCAACGACGGTTGCGAAGAGAGACCTGCACTCACACCTTCTCTTCACAAACTTAATGATAGAAATAAAAGCCGAGCTGGTAACCTAGCACGTAGTATAAAAAGTAAAGTAGAGAAGCCGCAGTTTGCGTCGCTTGTCGCTCTGGCGCCTTGTCAAGCACGGCTTGCACGGTTTGCACGGTTTGAGGTTGGTCTGACGTGTTTAAACGATTGAAGTTCAGCACCTTCATTGATTTTCCTGTCGGTGATTTTCCAGTCGCAAAAATTTTGCAGAAGCGAAACTTGATTGCCGTGCTAATTGCAACGACGGCAGTTCTTCTTTCTATGCCACCGGTGGTGGCCGCAGAAGGTGCCGAACCGATAAAACGACTTCAGTTTGAACCAAGAATTTTCGGATCCATATCCAAAGAAAATGCCAAGGGAGTCGTCATAACAGTTCATGGCACCACTCAGCATTCGGGCAGTTTTGAAACCCTGGCGAAACACCTGGTGGCAAACGGATTTATTGTGGTTTCGGTGGATTTGCGGGGGCACGGTGCCCGGTATCACCTCCCCAAACCGGGCAGCAACACCGCCATCGAGCGTAGAGTCGATTATTCAAGAAGCGCTGAAGATCTAATTGCAATTTTCAAACAAGCACGTCGGAAGTATCACGGGTTACCACTTTTTTGCATCGGAGAGAGCGTCGGCGCCGGGGTCGCCACTCGAGCAGCAGGCAGCAGCCCGGGGTTGCTTGATGGAATGATTCTCTGTAGCGCCGGCACTCGACCGTGTGTTTTCAATCCTTTTATGGTGGCAAATGATTTCGTAAAGGGAATATGGCGCCTCGATCATTTAATGGATGTATCTCGCTACATTGATCGCTACTCAGCAGACGACAAACGTGTTAGCAACGAAATGATCAGTGATCCTCTTTCACGAATTAGACTGACTCCGCGAGAGATTCTTCAAACAGCCTTCTTTATTCGGAGAACACCAGAGTCAGCAAAGAAGATTGATCCATCCCTGCCCGTGCTCATAGTGCAAGGCGAGCTAGACCATATTGTTGGTTCACATCAAGTGAATGCGATACTTAAGAACCTTCCGTCCCTAGACAAGAAGATCGTGCTGTTGCCGAAATGTGGACACGTGTTGCTGGGAACATCTTACCTGAAACCGGTCGTGCTCGATTCGGTGACAGACTGGCTCACCGAAGAAGCGCTGAAGAAATCGGCACCAATTGCTTTACGCAATGAAAATGCGTTGCCGAATAAAACAACACATGCTCTACTTGAAAGTCATTTTGCCGCCCCGCTGTGTCCATTGCTCTCTTCGGCCAAACAAAAATCAGCGGACAAAGAGAACCCCGATCACATCAGCAATCAGTTCGCAATTCCGCTGTGTCCAACCATTGACGATCACAGCAAACTGAGCGGACAACGCAGCGCAAGCCATGCTCCGTTGGAGTCGAATTCTACCGCCGCGATGTAGCCACAAGACTCAATCGCAAAGCTCCCATGTCTCCTCACAGAATCGGTCTAGCGAAGCTGGTGTCGTATCCGTCGGGCTGTAGTAAAACGGATTATTGGGCCCAACAATCTGAAAACCGAGTCATGTCGAGAGCCAAAGATCTCTTACTTACCTTTGACGGAAACTCATAAGAGACGGACCGTTGTCTTATGCGTTCCTCAAACATATAATCACATGCTACATGTGGAGGCAGCACTATGATGCGCTCATGGAGGCTAACGACAGGGGCGTTAGCTTTATTCTTCACAGTTTTTCTGTTTGTGCAGAATCTGCACTTATATGGACCTACATCGCGAGATTATTTGCCGCCGGCTCTGGGAGCTGACGTCTTGCCTCAACTCAATTTCATTGGTACATCGTTACGAAACGGCTCCGCTGAGCAAATGCAAGCCCTTTTTCCCGAAGGCTATTTCTTTTCCTATGTGTTGTATGGCTTGATACCAGAGCAACTGAATTTCTTCGGATACTCGGATAGGCATTACGAATCACTGCTTTGAGAGTGCAGCCCTGGCTGGATCAGCTACCCTGAACATTGCAGTTGATTTAGCAGTGGCGACAGCTCATTTACGACCTCGTCAAAACTTTTGAAGCCTTCATTCCTATGAATTTTTCCATTCTCTTCCTCGAGCCGGAGTCCCTTGAGAAGCAAATTGCGCAATTGCGGATTGAGCCACGGCTTAGTCTGCTCCGGCTTCTGAAGTCGGCGGAGAGGCGAAAGTTCGAATCGCCCGGCTAGCTCCCGCGCCTCAATTTGTTGCAGAACATCTTCTCCAAGAGAATGAGGCAGATCGTTAGCAGCATCCTGCCCCGATAACAGCGGATGAACACCGCAAACGGCTTCCCAAATTATGATTCCGAAAGCTAACAGATCATCGGGCTGCAGATCAGGATAATATTCCGGCGTAGTGACGGACACCTGCAGATCGCCCTCGCGGCATTGAATCTTGCCAAAGAATCCCGGATCAAGAAGAACTAATCTATCGCCCGTGACAAAAATATTTTCGGGCTTTAGATCTCCATGAAAATCCCAACCGTGAACGTGGCTCAGTTCGGATAACGAAACAGCGAGTCTCAGAAGGAGATGGCCGGGCACAGCAGCGGTTTCCCAAATTTGGCGAAGTGTCTGCCCTTGGAGCAGTTCCATAATGTAATAGCAGCCACCGCTATCAGTGACTGGCGTTTCCACTTTTAGAAGAGACGAATGTTGAAATGAGCGAAGTTTATTTGCTTGAATAGACAACAGCTTTGCGCTATCGGGATGCACGTCTTGTACGAAACCGGACCACAGTACTTTAGCCGAAGTTGCTCGTACTTTACGGTTTAGCGAAATAAATTCAGGCGGTTTCGAAACCTTTATTGCTACCGCCGGCTTCAAACCGGTTAAGTCAAATGCCCTGTAAACGTAGGAAAACGCCCCTTCTCCTAATTGCTCTTCGACCAGATAATCGCCCACCTGCAGCCCGACCCAAGACATTTGCTCCTGCATTCATTCTCCTCCGCCGTGGAAATATTGTACCTTGCGCACGTCACATCATGGTACTTCCCGCATGTCGTGGTGATCCCCCCGGGGCGCCAGCGCGCTACTCGATGATACTCTAGACCAAGGAACAGCGCATGAAATCATCCTTCGAATCTACCACCAGGTTATCTGTTAGTCCTCTCTTTAGCGGAGGACAATTAAATGTCGAGGTCATTGACGGTCCACCCGTAAAGCCCGGCTTGCTCGAAGGCGGCATTGACGGACTTTTGAGCACCGTCTGGAAAGAAAGCCCTGAAAACAAAAACGCGCGCAAGGAATTTGTCCACTATGCCGGTGGAATGGCCAAGACGGCAGCACTCTTCATGCCCGGAAAATATGGTGTCATCGCCACTGTGGGAGTGAACGTCTTAGATTCGGTGAAGTGGGGTGACAGCCTGGAAAACCAGGTTATGGACGGCGGTCTGGGCGCGGCGAAGGGGCTGGCTCTGCGCGGAATATTTGCCACTTCTAACTACTTTCACCTCAGCCCTGCAACTAAGGGTGTTCTTCTGGGCATGAGCATGCGCTCACTGGAAACCGGGCTCAATCGTCAAACATACATAGACAAAGACGGAAACTACGATTTTCAGGCAGGACTGTCAAAAGTAAAGAAAGAGACGTGTAACAAAGATGCAATTCGAGCCGACATACTCATCTTCGGTGGCTCGCATCTGATTCAGCACGGACTCTTCGGTAACCTTTCGTCCTCTCCATTCACAGCCACCATACTAAATGGTGGCATTTTCGGAATCACATCTGGTGCGATCGGCGAAATCAATCGTCAAAAAACCTTAGGCGGGCAGTCAATTGATTACAGTGAAGTCGTAAGAAGAGCTCTACTGCAAGGCACCCTTGACGGTATCGCCGCTATTCCCGGCGGCATGATGAACCGGACTAATTACCGTAGAGAAGTAACAAGGATTCAAGCTGAGGAAGTTGAGTCACAACGACGAGCGCTTTTGGAAAGCCCACTGCAAGAACCGCTGGGCTCGCCCGCCCTCGAGGTGTGGAAACAAAGCGCCTCGACAAGAGAACCACTTTTGCTCATCAACGACATTCACAGCCTGCCACCCGGTGATCGAGCAGCCGCAATGGTGCACGCTCTCAAACACTTTCCCTCTCGCGATTTGTCATTCGTATTCAGAGATGTTCCCCCTGAGCATCTTCCATTCTTAGCAAAACAGATCGGCGAATTTTCGTCAGGCCAGCTGCGCAGCGAATTGCTCTCGATGATGCCGTTGTACGCTGTAGAGAAAATCCCTGCAGCCGGAGAACCAATAAAAGTGATCGCTCAAACCTTTGGCCAGGTGCAAAGGCTCAGCGGTGAAGATCTAGTGGCAGTACGGGGATGGTGGGCGAAACTTGAGCCCGCTCATCGCCACGCTATGGCTGAAGTGTTGCCGGCCGATTTCTTATCTCGCCTTATGTTCGATCAAAGTAACGTTGCTTCGCGCGTTCTCGGTGAGAATTTGGCAGTCACCAAGCCCGAGGTTCTTAGAGCAGTTGCTCGCAACGCTGGAGACATGAACTCTATTGTTCAGTCAAGTGAGCTGGTAAGCACTCTGCACGAGGCCTCCCTGGCCCGCGCAGTGCGCAAGGCATTGGACGGAAGGGTGGGTGCAGAAACCGTTGATCACACGATGGTGCAGGATGCTTTAGGAATAATGTTCACAACCGCCTCAGCTCGAGAACGAGTTCAAATAGCTAAAATGCTTGGACAAGCCGTTTTAGAACAACCAACCACGTCAACCGAACCAAGAGTTTCACTGGCATTCTCTCTGGCCGGAAGATTCACTGCTACAGCACCGGCGGTTTTCGAGAAGAACGTCTGGCGACCAGTGAATGAGACATTGGCAAATGCCAGCCACGACTATGGTTGGCGTGCTTTTGCCGGTCGTGAAGTAGCGGCCCTTCATCGCAGCCGTATATTGGAACCCCATATGGTTCGACTGCCCGAGTTAAGAATGCCACGGCTGACGCATCTCTCTGAAACGGAGCAGAGCCAACTGCGAGCAACAGTGGAGTCAGCTTTTCTGGAACCGCAAAAACTCGCTCAGCTTATGGGAAGTGGGGAATTGGGCAAGCTATTTCCTCGTGTTTTTGGAGATCACGCCGACGGCGGGATTGTCGGCCGACCACAGGTTGGCGCCCACGACCTTCCTGTTGATGCGCATACGATAAGAGCAATCGAGAAGCTGCGAGCCGATGCCGATTTCCATAAACTCCCCCCGCATGCTCAAACGAATGTTTTGTGGGCGGTGCTCCTTCATGATACTGGCAAGCGAGCCGGGGTGTACGACCCCGGGCATGAAAAGGCATCGGCCAGCATTGCACACGGAGTGTTAGGAACGCTTGGATATTCGCCCGAACAAATCACTCGCATAGCTGAACTGATAAACTGGCATACCGAAGCGAGTTACAGGCCGGGTGAACCGGTCGCGGATCGAGCAGCCAATGCGCAACACATCGGAGAATTGGCCGTTCGTTATAGAAATCCATATGCTGTCGAACAGTTGCGCCTTATGAATAAAGCCGATATTCGCGCGGTGGCAAATGGCGACAAGTTGTTCACGGCCGAGGTTGCCACTGAGCTTGATGCAATGTCTAAAGCTCTTGCAGCAGAAGTTGCGCAGTCAGGTAGCCATGTTTTGCCGGTCTTAACTTCTGCGTTGCCGGGCCGATTTACAATGGTTGTTGCCGGTGACTACGTACTTTATGCTCACACTACACCGGATCTACTTAGTTTCTTCCGTCAGAGATCGCTTGTTGAATCGCCTGAATTCTCTGCTTCCGTCTCCATTATCAGACCGGGACATGGACTTCTGTTTGACAATGGGAACAGTATGTTTCCAATTTTGAAAGGGCCCTTTGAGTCAACGGCACAGGCATCACGAGATTCGACCTACTCGGGCAGCGGAGTGGGTTGGCACGGACATGTTCGTTTAGCCAGATCTTGGGCTGCGCAAGGTGGTCGGGAACTAGCTGTGGAAGTTGGTGGGAAGCTTCAGAAACTGGGCTTCGGCACAGATCCGCTTACAGCGCTCAATGAAGTGCGAAGGCAACTGGCCGGCTTTAACAACCTTGATGAATTGAATCGCACCGCTGGTAGTGACAGTCCATTGGCGAGAGCCCATAAGACAATCATAGAAGCACTCACTACCGAACGAGACGGAAGCCCGCTCGAGGGATACAACGAATCCAAGATCAGCAATGCGACCATTGCCGGTTTGGCAATTGTAAGACAAGGGCGATCAATCGTCCTGGAAGGTCTTGGCAATCCGGCAGCACTAACCGGCAGCGGTGAAAGTCCCAGTTGGCTGAAAGCAACTGCAGGGCAAGGATCACTCGTTGTTCCACGACCACTATGGTCGCAAATCAAAGACCTTGGGTTACCGATTGTTGTTATCGAGTAAATGCAACGAAGTTGTTCGTCGCAGAAATGCACGAGCTCGCTATTTATTCTCAGGAAGCTCGGCTACTTGATGAAAAAGTACAAGATATTCAATAGCCTGCCCACGCGTGCATCCCAATTCTCGCGCCAGTTTATTCAAGTAGGTGGCTGCCAACGGATGTATCTGATCGTCGGCCGACGATAATACAACCTCGGCAATTCGTTGCTCGGCATCCGGTGAGACCCCGCAAGCCTCAAGCTCTTTACTGAAATGTGCTCGGGCTTGTTCTGCGTTCTCGCCTGTGGCGCAGATAAATGCCAGAGGCGACTTGATCACGAAACAGTCATCCTCTTTATCGAAGTAGCAAATAGCTGTTCGTTCTATGCGACCTTTTGTCATTCTTTCCTCCCAAGTTCGGTCTTCGCCACTTACTTATGATCACCTCTCAATATAGCCGTTTCCAGCGCTTTGAGGAACTCTCTTTGATAGGCCGCTTTTACGCTATCCGGTTCATTGCCACCGTGCCTGATTGCATATCCAATTGGTATGCCATCTACCGTGAGCTGTCCAGCGGGCCCGAAGATACCCTGGTTGTGCTTTCCTCTGCCGACTTCTTTTCCTCGGAAACCAAACGGTCTCAGGAAAGTGTCTTCAAAGTGGTGTGGCGACATTCCCATTCTAGTCTGGCCTTTCAGGCGACCGATCTGATTCAAGTCGCCAAGGCTTTTATCGTTGAGCTTCACGATCCACTCAAAATCCGAAACCGTGTCGAACATCTCATAATAACGGACCTGGTTGAACGCCCTGGGCTCATCAAATTGCTCAGCCGCATTCTTCAAGCGACCAAGCAGCTCGGTCTTGGAACCGGGGTTGTCACCTAGCTCCGTTCTTACCCTGTTCCAAAGAGCGTCTTTAATGACCGGTTCATTATTGAGTCCCAATTGCTTACAGAGGTCCTTCATGCGCCCTGTAGACAACACATCAGCGAGATCACCGGTTCGCATTTCATGGGCGACCCTGTCTCTTAACGCGTTTTTCACGACTGTCGATTGCTCCAGGTTCGCCTCCTTGAGCAAGCCCCGTAATGAATCGAAGTTCCCGCCGCGAAACAAGTCGGGATTATTCGCGAACTCAGCAGCAATCCGCCGCTCTAATGCTTCGCGAACGACGTGTTGTTCATGAAGCTTCAT
This sequence comes from Candidatus Obscuribacterales bacterium, assembly GCA_021732565.1. Classification (GTDB taxonomy): domain Bacteria; phylum Cyanobacteriota; class Vampirovibrionia; order Obscuribacterales; family Obscuribacteraceae; genus JAKFUT01. Next base: position 35,643 of record JAKFUT010000092.1, on the reverse strand, counting down.
CTGCATCATCAACGACCGCATGGTGTCTAAATTATCACCATGGAACAAAGCGGCATTATGCTCAATTTCATTAGCGAAGCGTTTCACCAGAGCTTCACCCACTTCCTTATCAGACTTCAATCCAAGCTTCTCGAGGGCTTGATTAAGTTGATGCAGTTTGTCCGGGTGAAATAGCTCAGGAGAATTTCCAATCTCACTTATCACTCTCTTCTTCAACGCGGCCTGCATTTCAGCGTTTGGTTTGATGTTGAAATCATCCATTATTCCTGCTAAATCGTGAGCGGAAATTTTCCCGGCCGGGTCCTTAAGCTCTCGTTCAAGGCGCTCTTGAAGCGCTGCCTTCACCTTAGGGTCGTCGGGATGACTTAGAGCGTGCAGCGCAGCATCATTTAGTTCGTCCAGATTTTTGGCGTTCTTGAGCAACAACGCCGTTTCCTCAGCAGTCGGAGTATGTGCGGACAACTCAGGATTAAGGCGACGAAGCTGGCTCTTTGGTACCGTCATCTCGACGGCGTTTTGTTTTACCAGGACGACTTCGCCCGACTCGCTAATACCTTGAACCTTCCAGCCGCCTTCAACGGTTCCATCCGGTTTTCTGATGCGATATTCCTGCCCGACCTTCAGACCCTGTTCTCTAATTTGCGGATTCAGTTCAACCAGTGCAGACGCTTGCTCGCGGCTAAGAACGCGGGCTCCGTCATGCTGAACCACCACCTTTCCGTCGGGGGTTTCACGAACGACTCGCCAGCCGCCCGCTTCACCTGCGGTGGCAGTATGATCCGGCTTGAGGCGTGGCGTAGACATATCAGCCCCTGGTGTGTAACGCCCGGGCATGTCTGAGTATGGCCGGCCAATTGTATTTTGCCTTGGATCAAATACCAGCGCTGGCTTACCTCCACCTTGATCGAGGGTGGCCCACACATGATTGATAGACGCACCAGTTCCGGTGCCGTTTCCTCGTACAAGCGTCACTCCGTGCACGCCAAGATCATCGGCTAAGACTTTAAGAAGCAATGCCTGCTCTGAGCAGCCGCCCATGCCACCTTTGATGAACTCACCTAGAGGAACACGCTTGCCGGCGTTTTCAGCCATGAAAGTGGCATACATATCAGCGAATAGCCTGTTGGCGTCCTGGCCTCCAGAACCGCTTTTCGGAAACTTGCTGCGCACAAACTCGGTTAAGGCTTCCATCTTTTGTTGCGGTGTCAATGGTCCACGTTGGCGCGTCAACTCTTCCAAATGCTGGCGAGCTTCGTTGACAGTATTGCGCAATACTTGATCTGCCTTGCGATCGACTACAACCGCGGCCCTGGGCGCGTCAAACTTGCCTGACGGATGCACTTCGGTTCCCGCACCGGCATTGGTGAAACCATCGGGAATTCGCTCTTTCATCTGGTGCCCGTTGGCAAAATCATTGGTCGGACGAACAGCTTCCGCCTGAACCGGTCCGTGGACTTCGGCCGGGCGCGGCAACTTTGCATCGCCAGGTTGCAGCGGATGTGCATCAGGATGCGGTCTGACGCCTTCAGCCGGCCTTACAGCGGCTCCTTCCGCCGGAGCGTGCCCGCCCTCTCCGGGTCCGTGACCCGGACCATGCCCGCCTTCAGGGTGAACATGTACCGCGCCACCTTCCCCGTGAGGGGCGGCTTTGAATAATCCTCTGCCTGTACGCCAGGCTGCACCGCCGACTTTGAAGACGGTGGTGAACGCACCAGCGGCACCAGCTCCAATACCGGCCGACATCGCACCGGTGGTGGCGACACGCTGAAGATTATCTGACACGCTGAGGTTCGGATCCCACTCTGCCATACCGCGTACGGTGCCCGACACGCCACCGCCTAATGCACCGGAAGACATGATCAAGAGATATTCTCTAGCTAGATTCTTCAAGACGCTTTGCATTTCCGTTTTGAGAGTAGACTCAAGATTAGTCTTTAGAGCTTGCGTCAGCGCCTTTACCGCCGCGGCGTCTCCTTCCTTTACGGCTCTCATTGCCAGAGCTTCCAGCGCCTTTTCATCGAGATGTTTTGAGCCGGTAGCCAGGGCATTGCGCATCATGGCGGCCAGTTCTTTTTCAATTGCTTTTTCTGCGCCGTCTCTCAATACCGCTTTGCCTACCTGTGTTATTGCCGCTTTGGCTGTTTTGGCAGCTGCTTGTTCGCCCATGCGGCAAAGTGCGGCAATCTCTCCCGGTCCGATGAAGCTTGTGGCAGCATCAAAAGCTCCAGTTAATGCATCAATCAGTGGTTGGGCACTATTCCAATTGTAATCGGCGCCCATGATTCCGGCCTTCACGGCAACTTTTAATGCCGCACCGGCGATGGCAGTAACGGCCAGCAAGCTGAGACTTGCCCCGCCCGTGAAGAAAGCTCCACCGACAGCTGCCACCGCAATTAGAGCATCGACAACCGCATCGGCCATTTGCTCTTTTGATTCTTTGAAATCCTTGAGTGCCTTTACCAGCGCTTCCATCTTTTCTTTGAATTCCGGCGTGTCTTTCATGCGTTCAAACACGGAGCTGTACTCCGCCTGCATGGCAACTAGCTGGTTTGTCATATCCCGGCTCTGATGACCGGTTCCATCCCAAAAAGTATCTACGAAATATTTGCCGATTCCGTCATAACTACGGTAATAGCGCTGCAGAATCCGATCGAGTCGCTCCTCGGGGCTTCCCTGGCGATCGAGAATGTCTTCGGCCTCGTCAGCTCCAATTTTGCCTCGTAAATCCAAACTAATATCTGATCCATATTTACGCGCATAGGCCAGTTTGGCCGCTTCTCTTTCTTCCGGTTTTAGATCTTTCCAGGCTTGAATTACTTCCTCTTTCCTGGTGCCAAATCCGATCACGCAGGCCCTTGCAAGATCCTCCGGATTAGCCTTGCCCTGGCGCAGCAGATTGGTTGCCACCTCTCTTTCCCTGCCGCTTAACGCGCTGAAAGCGACGTTCAAGCGGTTTTCATCTTGAAGAAGAGCGTTGCGGTCAGCTGCCGACATTCCGGCGAAATCTTTCATGAATCCGGCATCGTCATCTGAAAGTATTCCGACACGCAACCCCGCTAAGATCTCCGGTTTCAATTCACCTTTTTCGATGAGAGGCTTTATATATCGGTCGAACTGCAGTTGAAGAGGATACAAAGATCGCGCGGCAGCCAGGAATTTTCCTCGGTATTCAGAATCACTGTCATACTTCGCTTTAAACGTTCGATAAGACTCCGGATCTTTTTTGAAGAGTTCCGCGAGGTCTCGTACGGCATCGGCAGGGTAGTTGGTCAGAAGTCCGCTTGCTTGACCCGCCATTTGGACAGAGCGATCACCGGTCAATAGAGAAACCGTTCCACCAGGTCCAGTTAATGCTGCTTGCCCGGCGTTAACGTAGCGGCGCTGTTCATCGTTCTGCAAAATGCGCAGATTTAGCTTATCCAGAGGGTCCATTACTGGAGCTTTATCTTTGGACCCCCGTGCCAGCATCGCCAGAGCCGAGTCTAGAGTCGCTCCTTTGCCAAGGAATTTCTCTAATTCTCTGTTTAGTTGATCTCGATAAGTTGTATCGTTGGCATCGTAATATTTCGCCCTTTCCGCCGCTGGCATATTTTCAATCGCTTCATAGACATATTCTTTGTTATTGCCATACCAGTGATCATTATCCGTCAGTGTTTGAAGCACCGTCCGCCTTCCGACTTTTTGCGCATCTTCGTAGCTGGTCGCCGCTAATTTCTCGCGAAGCAGACCCATGCATCTCTCAGCGAATGCCGCACCCTTGAAGCTTGTAATCAATTGCTCAAGGGCCGCGAGTTTCTCGGCGCGCTCTGCAGCGGGCAATTTGTGCAATGCTTCCCAGTCTGCTTTGCTTATCTTCTCGATGTCGTGAATGACTTTCTGGTCGCCCGAGTTGTAAATCATGCCAACGTGATCGGCTATCTTGGAAATGATGCCGCCGCCTTTTTGCGAAATCATGTCCTCCCACTTAGCCATTTCCGCCTGTTGGGATTGTCTCGAGAACCAGATTCCGGCTGCGCGATCAAGTGCATTGTGCAACGTGTTGTAAAAGTCGCGAGCCTTCTGCTTATCCGCATCCGGCATCTTGTCGAAGTCGGGAAAACGTCGAACGATGTCTTTGTCCTCGTCTCCGCGAACAAGCGCTTGCCCGATCATGTAGTGCTTGCGCTCTTCCTCGCTCATATTGTGAAGCGAAGACTCAATTGCCTTCTCATTGTCGCCCAACCAGGAGGTGTTATCGCGCACCTGAGTGGCGGTCGACAATTTTCCGTATTGAGCATAATCCATCACATGACGCAAATCGGTGTCAGTAATATTGGTATTCACATCAAGGGCATTGGCGGTCAGTTGCAACAATGGATGGGCAAGTAAGAGCGCGTTATACCAATGACCTTCAAAAGCATTCTTGAGTCGTTGCTCGCCATTCTGTTCCTTGAACTTGGCTCGAGCTGCCGGCGAAGCACTGCGGAAGGCTTCTTCGAACAATTCCACACTACGGTTCTTTATCGCCAAGTCAGCAAGCTCTAGCGTGAGGTCCGGATTCTTGCGTATTTCATCGGTGCCTTTCAGCTGAATTTTCAAAGCTTCCTTCGAAAAGGACGACAAATCTCCACGCAATAAAGCCTGCTCGAGAGAAACGCCATAACGCCTGCGATACTCCTCCTCGAGCTTGGCAATTTGATTTGAACTCAAGCGCGAAATCGTGTCTCTTATGTCCTTTTCGCAATTGGTTCTCGACCGGCCGAAGAAAGATTGATTCAGCTCCGTTATAGCAGCATGAATGTTTCCGGCATAGTCCGGCTCTCCGTCTTTGCGTTTGAGAGCATTAAGCGTTTTCTCGCATTCTGCTTCCGATTTGAAAGTATTCAGCTCTGCTTCCAGTTCCACGCCGAATCGGCGTTTGTAATCCGCTTTTAGAGCTTCCCGTTCCGGTTCGGACAGATTCTTGAGGGCGTTTTCTATGTACTGCCAGTCTTTGGCGAGATTTTGATAGACTTTCGTGGTTGAGCGAACCGCTTCTCGTTGCACATAAAAGAGCGGGTTGGTCCAAGCAAGCACGTCAATGGCCGTATCAACGTATCTGTTGCCGGTGGGATTGTCGACGGCATCTATAACTCTCTGTCCGGGATATAACGCCTTTCGAATTGCTTCAGCAGTTGCACCGGTGGTCTCCGGGTTGATACGGATGGGCGCTTCCTTTAACCTTTCCACAATCGCTCGGCCGGTGGCAGAGTCGCTCCGGGAAAGGGTGCCGACGGAGTCGACAGAGAGGCGGACCTTCATTTTTTGATTGCCCGAAGTCCAATTTTCTCCGTCGGTCGAAGTCCAAACTTTTGCAGCCGGCGGATTTCCTTCGTATTCGACAAAGCGGTTTAATTTACCGGTTGAATCATAACCGTACTGTTTTAGCTTTCCGGCAAAGTCACGCGTTTCGACTACCCGGCCTTCTACATTATAGAACCGCGCGGTCTGAGGTTCGGTAGTCTGAACTAATACACTGCCGTCTCGTTTATAGAGACTACTCTCTCCTTTTTCCTTATCGTTGCAGATAAAGTCACCATCGGGGGTGACGCCTAATTCGCCGATCCAGGCAACATTAGAACCACTGCGAAACCACCGCTGGCCGTCTCGGCAACGCCATTCGGTACCGTCCGGTCCCTTCACATAGTTGAGCTTGCCTTTGTCATCGTAGGCGAACTCTCTGACGACGTCGCGCGTCTTTGTCTTAACGATCTGACCTTTGTCATTTGCCCAAAGAATGGTCCCGTCGGCAAGGCCTCTCTCGGTGGACTGTGGTACGCGCCCTTCGCCATAAGTCCACTTGGTATAACTACCGTCGGGTTTCACATCAACCGCGGCACGCTTTGATCGGTCGGTTGTTAGTACGCGTCCGGTTGAGAAGGATTCGATGCGTTCGCCGGTTTGAGTGTTGGTGACGGCAAATCCACCAGCGCCGATCATTTCAACGGAATATTTGGACCCGCTCTCATCGCCTTGTTTAGTCCATGTCTTGCCACCATCACTGGTGACAAGGACAGAATTGTCTGGCTGAACTACTTTATTCAGTCGACCGTCTCTATCGTATTCGAAGGTTCGTTCTTTTCCGTTAGCAGCAATTTGCTTAAGTATTTTGCCCGATTTGTCGGTTTCAATTGAGGAACCATCGGTATTTCGGGTGATCGCTTTGCCGTCCGGCGACTCCATGCGAAGCACACCGTCTTGTGTCAGATTGAAACTGAGTTGTTCCCGCTTGCCAAGTTTGTCGTGAGACCAGGTTGTACCATCGGTGGTGCTCCAAGTTCCCTGTGCGTCGGTAGTCTTAACCATACGACCGTTCGCATCGTACTCGAATCGGCGCCACTTTCCAGCCGCATCCCAGGTAGCGGTTATCTGATCCTTATCATTTCGAATAGTCCAGGAACCGTCGTTATTCTTCTTCTCGATGCGGTGGCCGTCACGGTCTCTAACTTCAATTGAACCATCTGCTCTGTACTCGCGTTCACTGCCGGCAGCGGTTTCTTTGTAGCTTCCATCGCGATTAAATACAAGAGTTCCTTGCCATTTTTCATTAGTGCCGGCTTTTTGCCATTCTCTCTCGGAAATTCTGTTCCACGTATCACCATTAGGGTGCCTGACTCTAGTGGCTTCACCCTTGTCGTTATAATCGACGTTGCGAACAGATCCGTCCGGGTACTTAATGCAAGCCGGCAAACCGGAAGCAGCAAATTCTATACTGGAACCGTTGTTTCCATGAACGAACCTGCGGTTGTCTGCTCTGGTGAAGGTCAAATTACCTTCTTTATCGAGAGCATAGGTACCGTTGCGCTCACTTTCCGCCGAGCGCGGTCCGCCGACTTGTTTCCAGGCTTTACCGTCTACGCTGCTAAAGACAGCACCGTTGGGCTCGGTGATTGAAACGAGCAGATTTTCCTTGTAAGCGTACTTTCGGTGATTGCCGTTTGGATCAATCGTTTCTGTAACCCGGCCTGTTTCATCGTAGGCTACGTGTCTGCGGTCGGCCGACGTCAATGAACGTAGCTTGCCATCGCCGTCAAAGACGCGTATAGCCCCGTCTAGACCGCGTTCGAGGCGAGTGCCATCCACTGTGTGGAAGTTATATGCACCGGAAGGCGATATCTCAAGGCGCCCTGTAAAGACATTATCGGTGCCTTGCAAGCGAAACGATCGGCCGTCTACAGATGTGAAAGCTGTACCGTTCGATTCCCTTATCGCGACGACACGTCCGTCGGCACCCCTTTCAAACTGTCTCCATTCACCATTAGGAAGCGAGACGCGCACAATATTGCCGCTGCCATCTTTGGTAACTCTTGTTCTGTCGGCAAGGGTTTCTGTTTGTTCCTTAATTCGACCGTTGGTCTCGTAGGAATACTCGACCGGAGTTTCTCCGATCAATAATCGTTGAAGCACCTTTCCGGATTTGTCGCTTACAACTTGTCCATGATTCGGTCTGTACTGGTAGACTCGGTCATTAGTCGTAGTTTCTATGGTACCGTCGGCGAGTAACCTGATCCCGCCTTCAAAGGTTTCGTTACCTGATTTCCATGTCTTGCCACCATCAGTAGTGGTCCATTCGGAGTTGCCGTTCTTGAATTTCGTTAACTTACCATCAGTGTATTCGGCATGAATCTCTCTGCCGCCTGTGCATCGCACGAAGGTAACCAGGCCGTCTTTGTTGGTGCTAACAATCGCTCCATCGCTTGCAGCGCGAGTGACAGTTCCATCTTGAGCCTTGCGCTGCTCGCTTCCGTCCCTACCGACAAAAACCTGTCCCCGCCATTCTTCCTTCCCGTCGTGACTTTTCCAGGTAGTGCCGTCGGCAGTGGTGAGCGTTTTTGTCCAAGTAATATTTTCGCGGTCGTTCAGATCTTTAGCGATTCCTTCGCTAACTTCAACCACACGCCCACCCGAGTTGTATCGGTAGTATTTCGCGGTGCCGTCGCCATTTAACACCTGAGTGACGCGGCCGGCTGGATCTGTGATAACAGTCGAACCATCGTTGCGTGGCTCAAGTCGGCGTGTACCGTTTCGATCAGTGACTTGCCGTGAACCGTCTAGCTCTCTGACCACAGTCTTTTCCGGATGTTCAGACTTTTCCGTCAGAGTGCCGTTGATTGAAACTGAGAGTTCAATTTCAACGGTTTGCTCCGTTTCTTTGTTCTTCCAGGTCTTTCCGTCTGTGGTCGATAGTTCTTTGCCGTCCGGATACTTCACATTGTTCAGCTTTCCAGCCGTGTCGTAACCGAAAGTAGTTGTACGACCGAGTTTGTCTGTAACCGACATGACTCGCGAGGAAGCATCTTTGCTCACACTGGATCCGTCCGGTCTGACAGAGAGGCTGCTCTTATCCGCCCTTACGGAAGTGTAGATTCCATCGGCCGAAACAGAGCGCTCTTCATTGACTGCTTCGCGCGTTCCTGCTTTCGTCCACGCCTTTCCGTCTGACGAGGCCCATCTGATGGTTCCATCGGGATCTTGCACGGAAGTAAGTCGATTGCCCGTATACCCGAAGACGCGAATTTGTCCATTTGGCGCGACGGTTCTCTGAACACGACCCGACTCGTCAAAAACTATTCTTGTACCATCGGCATTGGTTTTCTCGAGTAGCTTGCTACCTTGAAGAAGTTCTCTGGAATCATCGCGGTTAAGGCGAAGAATTTTTCCGTCCGACTGTTTGAACTGCACACTACCGTCGGTTGTTAGCTCAGGCTGCCCGGTAATCGTTTCGCCGTTCGGGTGTTTGAATGTTTTGCCGTCGGTTGATTCCCAACGAGTGCCATTCGACATTTGTATCCCGGTGACTTTTCCTTCGGGCGAACGCTCAATCTGTCTGAACGAACCATTTATAGGATAAACTTCAGTGAGCTTGCCATTGCTGTCGGTCACCGTGATAAGGCCATCTCTTTTCTGCTCGAGCTTGGACGTTAGAGTACCCGCTTCAGAATAAGCGTTGCGTGTATTTGTACCGTCGCCGCTAAGCTCCTGAAGGATTCTATTGTTTTTGTCCTTCAGAGTCCAGGTCCCGTCAAGTCGCAGACTGTGAATGGTTTCCTGTTTTTCATCGGTACGCTCCAGAACTCCTTCTTTTGATAGATTGAGCGTTCCCTTCCAGTCCGGATGTGACTGGCCAAGCATTAAATTGCTATGCTTCCAGGTCTTGCCGTCATCACTTGTCCATATACCGTCTGCGGTGCGAAAACTATTTATCTTTCCGTCCTTGTCGTATCCAAAAGACATAACATCGCCAGTTGCGGTTCGAATGGAGACTATTCGTCCATCCTTATTTCGCGAAATGGAACTGCCATCTTTGCGCTGTTCAAATGTGGAATTGTTTTCGTAGGTTGTAACGATCGTACCATCGGGTCGAGTCTCGGTGCTCTTTTCCTCACCGGGATCTTCATCTTCCTGAGGTTGCTCTTCTTCTTCCGGTAAAGTATCCCCGGCAGACTTGAGTAAATCTCTAAAAGCGTCCAGATAATTAGTGCCGCCAAGCGCACCGCCCACCGGAACGCGGGCAATAAGGTGTCTCAATGCGGCAGCATCATCGAGTAAGCCTGGTACAAGGTCGGGCAGTGAGGCAGGTTGCCCGTCATCATCATCAGCATCTTCATATCCGAAATCATAAGGCAAATCGGTACTAGTCAGATCGTCGCTCATTGCAGCTCCAGGTGAATATATCCGATAATCGATGTGTGCATTCAAATCGTTGAGGTCTAATGGTTCACGGCGAACTGATGCTCACCGAACTCAATAGCGACGGCGAAACACCAGGTCAAAATATTTTGAGGCCACAGCCGGCGCATGCTGCCGTGGCAGCAGTTGCCGATAGGCGTTGAATTAAGTTCGATCAGTTACATAGATTTCCGCCAAACCAAATAGTCCGCACTCGGCAGGTATGCTGCCCGCCCGTGCTTCCGGACCGTGGACTTGCTCTTCCTGCCTATACACTAGCGTCAAATTGTATAGACATTGTTGCATTCCAGTTAGCGATACATTAAATGGAAATTCTAACCAGTCATTTAGCCGCAACCCCGATTAACCAATCTCGCGACCATACCGAGGGCGATTGTTCGGGTCAGCTCTATCTTGATCTATTTTGTGGCTTCCCCGCCTGAAGTAATTAAGACTTCCCGAAGTCGCGTGAATTCTTTGCTCTAATCGCCGTATTTTGCCTGGCATTAGGAACCATAATAGTAGCGCTGTCCCTATTTCTCCTAAAACACAACGAGAAACGTTTAAAGTAACAGTTCCTGACGGGCTACCTGACGCGGGTCCGGAGGATACGGCGACAAAAGAAGACCGGCAGATCTGCAGCTCGACTCCCCGAACATTCGCGCTCGCAAAAAGGATGGACACACGATGGTCGCAACCTGGATTCGTTTGATACAAGTACGCTAGAATCGTCCGGCTCGGGCCTATCAACCTGCTAGTTTTCTGTATCGGACACAATGGATAAGATTATGAAATTGAACTTGATTGTCGCTCTGCTTTTGCTTCTGATTCCGACGAAGGCGATGTCGGAAGAGTCGCTATCTCAAAAAGATACTGACGAGATCGTGAAGAAGTTTCAAACCGACTATGCTGCGACATTCGATAAGCGAGATGCGGCATCGATGGTTTCGTTATTCACCGAAACTGCGACAATGCAAAACGAATGGGGCGATGTAACCCAAGGGCGCAGCGAAATAGAATCGCTGGTGAAGCGACTTATGACGAAACTGCCCGCTGGCGCTAAGCTTGAGGATACAGCACTGGTATCACAATGCGTTGCGCCGAACGTTATAGTGAGTCAGGGCGTATCGCGGCGCGTTGTGCCGGACGCTGAGACCCAGCAGATGTTCTTCACCAGGGTCATCGTAAAGCGAGGCGATAAGTGGCTGTTGAGCGCCACTCAAATTGCGCGACCGTCATCAGTACCCAAACCTGTACCCGCACTTCCTGCCGCCCCCCACTAGTTTGCACTCCTTTGGAGGAACCAAACTGATAAACATGAATGAGCGGATTGTGTATCGCAATAGAACAATGGTCGTGAATTCGCCGATGCAAAAGCGGACAGAAAGGCCGAAGCGATGCAAGCGGGTGAAGTGAAGCTAAGCGAATCCAGGTGAGGACAACTCAAAGTAACACTCAAGGTCCAGCGCAAATCTAGCGCCAGAAGTAGTTCCACTTGTAACCGAGATCCACCGACTGCTTCGGATCCAACGTTATCTTCCACGTAATGCGGCCAATGCCGTTGAAATGTCCCCACCAATTGGGCCAGCTATACCACTGCCACCAGGTTGGATACAGATCCTCCGGCCGGTAATTGTCGTCTTCGATCACATTCACCATTTCCGCCACGCCATTGTGATCGGCCGAAGCAACTTTTCCAAGTACATTGCGCCGAATTTCCAGCTCGGCTGGTTTATTGCCGTAATTTGTCAAAGAGATTACGCCATTAAGATCGATCTTTCCATACTGATCGCTTTGCCAGGTAACCGCATTGGGAGTTCTGGCAATTTCCTTGTCCTCCTTTTTCACCTTAATGTCGATGGCGTTGGTTACCACAAGGTCTGTGGAAGAACCAATGGCAGTGTATGTCATTAGCCCTTGAGCAAGAACACGATTATTGTTGACTATGAGGGCAGGCGCCGTGGTGAACGGAAACTGCGACTTATTTGCCAGTCGAATCTCGTGCATAACTTTCGGCTGACCAAGCAAACGATCAACCTGGTTTTGCTGTCCGTGAAAATACTGCCGCATTTCGGGCGGCGGAGCAAAAGGAATATCAAGGGTATAGACATCCTTGTACTTTACCGTGGTCTCGCAAACAGGCACCACCATTCTCTGTCCCTTCTTAAGAGTGACATGCTTCAATGTGTAGAGAAAAAGATCTTCTGCCTTTCCTGAACCGGCAATTTCTTCCGAAGGCGCCCTGGTGCTCTCTTCACGTCCCTCTGACGACATGGCACCTGCCACTTGCTGGCTCATTATTGCATTGCTGAATGTGTTATCAAAGGGCGACGGATCACGGAAATTTCTTGAGAGTTGAGCCAGAGTATCCTGCATAGAAATTGGATCGGGCGTGCCTTTGAGCGCAAACTTAGGAACTCCAATGACCAGGTGAGCAGTCACGTCTTTTAGATCAACAAGATCGTTGATAATGGAAGCCTGCAACTTAACGATTGCATTTCCATTCCCGTCAATCTGCACTTTGTATTGCGGAATCCAGCGAATACCTCGCTGTAAGTACATCATTCCTACATCAGCTTTCTTGCCTGGTTGAGCACCCCAATTGAGCTTCAAAGTAAGCAAATTACGAAACTCGGTCCTGGACAATTTGCCTTGATAATTCCCTTTGAACGATATCGAATCAATCTTGGCCAAGGGCACTGCCGACACACCACTGCTGGTGCGCAAAAGCACGACCTCACCCAACACAGGCAACATTTCGCCTGAGTTCGGAGGGCTAGTTTCCTCAAGTTCTTCAGAAGTGCGAGTCGGTATACCAATTACGGTCGCATCATATTCAACGATACCGGCTTTATCTCCTACACCGCGAAGCTCTACAATTCTGGCATCAGCGCCGGTATTTGCTTCCACTAATTCTCGCAGAGTCAGCGCCGTTTGCGGAACAAGCACTTTGCGACGACTGGATACCACTGAGGTCAAATGAGCATCCTTATCAGTGGCATATGTCCAGAATGTGCCCATTACCGGTGTGGGCAAGTAGTCCATTACAACATTACCCGAGGCATCCGTGGGCATCGGCCCTTCGTGCAAGACAAATGCGTGTCCATCTTTGAAAACGGTAATTTCTTTCACAGGCATTTCAGCCAGAGCGCTGAGCGGAGCAGCACCTTCAGCCAGTGCCGACCGAGCACAACCATCCGCTGCAATCGCCAATAACACACACCAAAAAAATCGCGTCGACAGATCTTGCATCGATGCCTCCTGAAAATTCCGTTAACGCCATGACCGGATTGTGCACGGTTTCTCCGGGTCTTTCGTTCAGTCTACACCAGCGCTAATGATTTCTCGGCACATCTCAAGTATTATTCAGTGCAACTGGCACCATCTTAAATTTTTCCAGTTTTTTGCAAGTGGTCCAGTGGCGACTGTACCTGCTCCTTTCAACTCTTGGGAGTTCATACCATGTTATCCGTCTTTTGTGCGCCGGCGCGCTATGTTCAAGGAAGAAACGCCACAGCTTCGCTGGGCGAAGAGATGAAAAAACTCGGTTTGACTGGAGTCGCTCTTCTAATTGCTGGAAGGCACGCTCAACAGTTGCTCGCCGCTACCTGGAAAAAAACATTTTTCGCGGCAGGTCTAGAATACGCAACTGTTGACTTTAGTGGAGAGTGCTCTCACCGTGAAATTGAACGGTGCAAGAGCGAAGCGATCAATCACAAAGCCACCGTTATTGTCGGCGCCGGAGGTGGAAAAGTGCTGGACACTGCCAGAGCAGTGGCGGCGGCACTGAACCTTCCCGTGGTTAACTGCCCCACGCTGGCATCCAGCGATGCACCCTGCAGTGCTCTTTCAGTTGTCTACACGCCGGAAGGGGAATTTGAAGAATATCTTTTCTACAAGAGAAACCCGGATCTTGTCCTGGTGGACACGGCGATTATTGCCAAGTCGCCGGTGAGGCTATTAGTTGCGGGTATGGGAGATGCGCTTGCCACATGGTTTGAAGCCAGAACAGTTTTCAATGCTTGCAAGCGAAACCAGGTCGGCGGTGCCACCACCATAAGCGCCAGAGCTCTAGCTGAACTCTGCTACAACACGCTTCTCGATGACGGCGCAGATGCCATGCGGGCGGTATCCACAGGCTCCGTCACTCCGGCTCTGGAACGGCTGGTGGAAGCCAACACTCTGCTTTCAGGTCTTGGATTCGAATCTGGTGGCCTGGCTGTCGCGCATTCAGTACACAACGGGCTCACAGTCGCGCCTGAGACTCACAGCTCTTACCATGGAGAGAAAGTTGCGTTTGGACTGCTCACCCAGCTGGTTCTCGAAGGACAACCTACAGCCGAGATTGAAGAAGTGCTGGAGTTTTGTCTCTCCGTAGGTCTGCCTGTCACATTGGCGGATATCGGGTTAACCGACATGTCGTCTGATCTTCTCGGACGAATCGCAAGCCGCACCGTAGCCCCTGGTGAAACAGCGCATAACGAGCCCTTTGAAGTAACCGCAGAAGCGGTAGCAGACGCTATCGTAGCGGCTGACTCTATCGGACAACGTTTCAAGGGCTTCGAAGAAGACGCCAGGCGTACACCCGCATTATCAGCCGCCGACGGAATTTAAGCGGGGCGGCAATTGTTAGCTGCGCCTTTTAGCACTCGGCTTTTAAACAATCGCATCGCCCTCTTGAGTCCGGGGAGTATTATTGCCACGATGGTTTGATGAGCAAGCAGAACCAGCCCAACCTAACCTTGCCTCACCGAAATGAGACATGATCGTGGCTGAGCCAAGTCAAGAGTTAATTGACTCTGCTTCGTGAAAAGGCACACCGCAAATTACTTGCAGCCAAAATAAGCTCATCCAGTCAAATGACCAGACAATCATTTAGCCGTTCGTGGTAATGCAGACAGGTAAGCCTAGCTTACTTCTTGCTACCGATAAGAATGATATTACAGCCAACCTGATATCGGTTGCCCGTTTGCGGATCAATCACCTTTCCGTTCGCATAGAAACCGCTCGATCCCGTCTTGAACTCCTTTGCGGGCGCCATTATCTGTCCCCATACCTCGCCTGAGGGCGTACGAATTTCCAGAATAACAGCCTGGGGTCCACCACCTTTGGCAACCTCAGCCTCTGCTGCGGTCTCCTTAGGGGCATCCGTGGGGGCAGCTTCCTTTTTTGCCATCTCCTGACCTCTTTCCAAGTAGAACTAGCACCACTACGTCTTCATTGTTCCACAACAATAGATCAACGAAAAGATCTCTAATGAGTATATAGTTCACCTCTTTCGGGCTACACCCCCGTAAGGGCGACCGATTCGTCATGCCGAATCGCTTGTCTCATCCACCTTTTCGGATTCGGCGTCAGAGCTTGTAACTTTTATCTGCCGCTGAACAAAACTGAGAATCCTCTCTATGTATTTAGATTAGCAATGTCTGTTCCCCGTACGACTCATAAAAATTACCGATTTCTTCAGTTCCACCCCGGGGTAAAATTAGCTGGTCTGCGGATTTGGAACCGAACTATGGGATTCGAGAAACTCAACCTGACACGATCTGTCCCAACCGAGAGGCTGATAGCGGGCGCGGACTGCACCGGCTCCAAAGATATGCCGAACGAGACGTGGCTGGTTGTAGCCACCCTCACCGGTACTGGAGTGGAAGTTACTCAACTTTCCAAAATCGGGATACATACACTGGCTGGAGAACTGTCCAAACTGACCAACTTACACTCGGTCGGTCTGGATTTTCCCTTCTCTTTGCCGCGGGAGTTTCTCAATTATCTTTCGGATAAGGCAGATCGTGCCCCTTTTCAAGAATGGCAGGAAGTAGTCGAGCATCTGGTTTTTATGCCACTGGACATGTTCCAGGATCTGGCGCATCGGTTTAAGAAGGAGCCAAAACGGTTTACCGACAAGGCGACAACGGTACAGGGCGTAAGCCCTCTACACAGGGGAAATCCTTCCATGGTTCAGATGACCTGGCACGGAATGCGCATGCTGGCATCGCTTAATCCAGATAAATTCACCATTCTGCCGTTTCATGACAGCGGTCCCGGTCACTGCAACGTGCTTGAGATCTATCCGCGAACTACACTGAATTGCCTTGGTCTGCCTGATACAGGTTATAAGAGCAAAGAGAAGAAAGATAAGGAAAAGATGCAGTCTACCCGTCACAAACTACTTCAAGGATTATTGTCGGTTAGAGAAAAGACGAAAAATATTGCACCAAAATTATTCTTTCCGCAAAAGTTCGAGCATTTTGTTGTCGACTCGGATCATGCACTCGACGCCCTTGTGGCATGCTATGCCACAGCAATGTATGCGCACGACACCACATTGTTTGCAGATCCATTCGCTTGCAATAACATTGACGTCTTGATTGAAGGCTGGATTTTCGAGCCGCAGAAGTTGGCGGCGCCCGTCTAATAAGGGTCTTCGCTGTTGAGCCCCGCTCATTACCGTTGTCGGTGCTCCTTCGTGTACCGGAAAGCGTTAAGTCATCAGCAATTCCCCTCCCCTGCTTCGGAACTAAAGGTCCGTTACCAGGTCCAGTGTATTGCGCTGGAGCCGTTCAAGTAACATTTGGTGATTGCCATTAACGGCTACTGTTGCCCGCCTGGAGCGCGTTTGCTGCTTTTGCTCCGGCTTGCCGAATAGAGCGCTACACACATTGTGCTCACCGGATCGCAGACTGTAATTCATGTGCACAATCTCATAATCATGATTGGAAGCCAATTTTGCGGCTAAGTGACAGTCACACTGATGTAGCGGTACAACACACTAACAAGTTTTTTCACCACCTGTGCCACCATTGTGCGGGTATTATCATCGATGCCTAAGCCTCATGAATCGGAGCTTTGCACGGAACTCTTCCGTACCGTTCAATTATTACGCACAACAAATTCATGTGTGTGCCGTCGGTGTAACTGCAAATGAAAACATGCGTAAACAGCCACTCTTGGACAATACAGACGAGTAGCGCTATGTAGACAAACTTGCAGTTCGGAACATTCGCCATCATCAGTTGTCAAAACCCATATGAACAGAACGAGGAGGAAGAGCGATGGTTCAAGATAAGGAAGGGAAATCTCATCGAGGGTTTGCTGCAATGCCTCCCGAAAAGCAACGAGAGATCGCAAGTAAAGGCGGTAGGGCTGCGCACGTGTCGGGACGCGCACACGAATTCACTTCGCAAGAGGCAGCGGAGGCCGGTCGCAAAGGTGGACGAGCGGCGCACCAATCGGGCAAAGCACACGAATTCACTTCCGAAGAAGCAGCGGAGGCCGGTCGTAAGGGAGGCCACGCCTCGCAGGGAGCTCGCAGACAGCGCAGCCAGAGCGAAGAATTCGAGGAACCGACTATCATGGAAGAAGACGAACAAGAGCCTGAGTCAGTGTAAAAAATCAAACAGTTCACAGCGCTTCGTTGAAACGACTGTCTGTCACAGTTCCTAATTTTAACTTCGCCAAAGATGCAGAAGTGCTTCATTGTCCGGAGAGTCGCGAGCCCGAATTGGAGGCTCTCGACTCTCCTCAGTTTGTGGTGAAAGCACTCGCGGACAAATCACTCGGGTTGCTCCTGAGAATCACGTAACTTTTGCAAGGCCCAAGTTAATGCAAGTGAAACACTGTCGATATGAGAAGGTACACGCAACCAGAAAACCCGTGCTATCCCGTTGCGACCAGTTCCGGGAGCGACAATGCGAATCACGACCAGCGGCTCGCGACCAGGACGCACTCGCCGATACAACGTACCGCCGGGCTTGGAATCGACGATTTCCTCTATCGAGAAATCCGAACTGTCTATACTAGCACCAGATGCAACGCCAGGTCTGCAAGTAGCCCACAGTTGAGCGCGTGCATCGCTACGTTCCACACCGTCGCCCTTTTCAAATAATGAGGCAAGCATGTCCTTGGCCGACTTGTGCCCTTGTCCCGCTGCTAGATTGCACCAGTACGCCTGCATCTCTCGATTTCGAGCAAGCGGAAATCCGGTCTGATACATCAATGCCATCCGGTACTGCGATTCTGCCAAACCTCCGCGGGCGGAACGTTCCAGCCACTGCGCCGCAGGAATCGGGTTGCCTTCACGCCAGAGAATTTCTGCCAATTCCAGCTGAGCCTGGTGATCTCCCAAGGCACCGAGGAGATCTATCTCTTCTCGCTTAGTCAGTTCAAGGGCTGCTTCAGCGTGTAATTCCTCCAGGGAAACCCTCAGCGGACACTGGGGCGATTGCCATCGAACTACCGTCAATTCACCAGTCTGAACCTTGCCAACTGCCTCTAAGACATCTTCATCACCGGCATAATCAAGGCCTCTTTTCAGCCAGTAAATTGCTTCCTCAGAGTAAGCGTTCTGAAAGAGAAGTGTGCGAGCCAGTTCCACCTGAGCTTGCCACAAACCCTGATCGGCGGCGAGGCGAAAATGGAAGACGGCTTCCTCCAAATCTATAGTCACGCCGAACCCGCCATGCCGAAATATCTGACCTATAAGGAAAGAGGAGGGTACATCACCGTTTTCAGCCGCGCGTGAATACCAATGCACCGACCTTTCCCAATTTCGATTGAGCAGTGAACCAGACAAATAGTGATCGCCCAGCGCCAGCATCGCCTTCAATGAACCGGAATCTGCCGCCTTCTGCAGCATTGCAACCCAGCGGGTCTGATTGCGCGAAACACCCTCTCCGTCTTTGTAGCAACAAGCCAGCCGGTACTGTCCGTCTGCTGAGCCCGCCGCTGCGGCCTGCTTGTACCAGAAAACGGCAAGCCTCGCGGAGTAACGGCCGTTGAGACCACTCCTCCAGATGTCACCCAGCATTGTTTGAGCAGAAGGATGACCGTCAACGGCGGAGTTCTGGTACCATTTCTCAGCAGCTGCTCGATCGGGAGCAACGCCAATGCCACGCCAGAGCCTTTCAGCAAACTCATAACTACATTCGGCATTTCCAGTCTCTGCCGAACGTAATAAAGCGACCATATCAAGGAGAGCAATGCCCTCCGACGAGCCAATACCAGGCGAACAGCCTTCGTTATCAGCCATAATCAAGCTCCGAATAGCGCCAATGCAAAATACAAGGAATCACAGAGCAACAACTGGCTGAAATCAAACGGACAGTCGCCACCACCCATGATACCGATGCACATAACCGGAAGTGCAACTAAGCACGGAGCCACCACCCGGGTCTCCCCGGATGGTAATAGCCACCGTGATAATGAGTTAGTAATGAGTATCGCGAGAAGTCGCATGCATGGCGACCGCCGCATTATCTGCGAACCCGGCGCAGCCTTGTCGAAAAGTGACTCAGCGTGAGAGAGCACCGGTTTTTGAGTATTTGAGATTTGGATTGGTAAGGAGAATAACAGTGAAATATGCACGGAGCAATCGCGCACATTTCGAGCATAATGGACGGAGGACTGCTTGTCAAGCTTAATCCCCCACTTATCTCGCTGGACCATGCGACAGCGGCGCGAAATTCAAGCTCATGCGCGCTAAGATCATCCATTCTAGGACCGCTAATTAAAATGGGGCTAACGGAATGGCCAAAATACTATTTGCAGAAGATGAAAAAGCTCTGGCAGATGTGGTTATAGACTGGTTAAGTTCGCAGCAATACATGGTCGATCATGTCGATAACGGCAAGGAAGCCCTGGAACGACTTAAATTCTACGAATACGACGCCGTGGTACTCGATTGGAACATGCCCGGCATGGAAGGAATAGATATCTGTAAGAGTTATCGCTCGGGTGGCGGAACTACTCCCATTCTGTTGTTGACCGGCAAACGCGAGATTGACGATAAAGAGGCTGGTCTAGACGCGGGTGCGGACGACTACCTTACAAAACCTTTCCATATGAAAGAATTGTCTGCCCGCATTCGCGCGCTCCTGCGCCGCCCCGCAGCGGTCGTGTCGAAACAGCTGAAGGCTCGCGACATCGTCCTGGATCCAGAGCAGCACCGAGTGACAAAAAACGGAGTAGACGTAAATTTGTTGCCCAAGGAATTTGCACTTTTGGAATTTTTGCTGAGACACCCCGCTCAGGTATTCACTTCAGAAGCGTTAATTGAACGTGTGTGGCCAACTGATTCCGATTCATCGGCCGGGGCAATTCGAACTTATGTCAATCGACTGAGAGCAAAGATCGACACGAAAGACGAAACATCTTTGATAACTACTGTACATGGAATCGGTTACAGGCTCGACGTGTAGCCGTATTAGGCGGAGAGTCCGGGCTGTTTATCGTAGGGGAAAAGACCGACTGGAATAAGTGTCCGGCTATTGTTGCAGACCGATGGGTGACAACTCTGCTGCAAGACTCTGGCGGCCCAATGTCCACGCTTCTTCCGCTGAGTCTTGACACATCTCCAGAATTATCAGTAACAGTTCCTTATTCACCTCCGTCGGCAGGAATTCGCAGAGGCGGTTGAGATAGCAGATCTTAGAACGGATCGCCGCTGAACTTTGGTCGTCGGTGGAAGAAGATGAGCAAAAATCGTCCATTAGATACTCTCCTGAATATTGCGTCACAAAACCACTGTTCGTCATTAGAAACATGTGCTCAGACGAGCGGAGTTTGTCGAAATTGTTTTGGTTTGAATTTCGCACCTGCCACCATCGACTTCTCGATGAAAACTCTAGTGCTGTTTTGTTAGGATTGTGTTAGTCCTGGTTCGGCAACAAATTCATCCTCGGTCGACAGCATGCCTTCCGGAACTCCGCTGTGGTAGCGACTGCACATACAAGAACGAAAGAACGAACAGATTCCAGCCGAGCTTGAATTGAAGCAGAACCTTTGCCATATATTAAAGTCGATTTTCCTCAACATGAGTCACACAAGAGCCTCTGGTGTGTCCTCACGCCGTAGCCAAAATTCCAGTGTTTCTGAGAGAACAGAAAATTGTTGGAGGTTACTCTGATTGAAACTCGTTAAGCGAGCTCGGGCGTAAAACCAGTGGAGCGCAGACGAAGCGACGGAGAAGCCGCCGCAAGCGCTAAAAACAATCGATTCAGGGAGAATCGACACCGTTTGTCTTTCAAACAGTGTCATGCACGAAGATTAGATGAAGACGCTTTATCACACCCCTGGAGATGCGAAATGCTTAGTGGTGGAGACAGCAGGGCATATTGACAGTGATCGAGCAAGCTTGCGACTCCAGTGGATGATCAATAACTAATCGACATGTCCGGCATTGAGTTCCAAATTATCAACAACCGCTACCAGCTAATGAACGAGCTGGGCGAAGGCGGAATGTCATTGGTGTTTAGAGGGCAGGATCTCAAGCTCCAACGTCCTGTCGCAATAAAATTCCTTCATCAAAGTCTATCGAGCGATCCCAAATGGCTCGGACGATTCAAACGGGAAGCCCGGATTTTGACCAGGGTTAATCATCCCCATCTGCTGAAAATCTTCTCTTTCGAGAAGGATGAGTCGGGCAATGTCTTCATCGTCACCGAACTGATTGAGGGGAAGAGTCTCAGTCAAGTTTTGAGGGAAGAGGGACACCTCGATTGGCGTCGTGCCGTGGCGATTGCCATTCAAGTGTGCCAGGTGATGGAGTTCGTACACTCTCAAGGAATCGTGCATAGAGACCTTAAACCGGGCAACATTCTTATTTCTTCCGACCCTGGCAGCGACTTTGCAAAGGTAATTGATTTCGGATTGGCAGCAGCGACGTTCGACAAAGGAAAAGAATCCCAACTTACAATCGCAGGGCAACTCATCGGTACTCCATGCTATATGCCGCCAGAGGGTCCACGGGCCGGCAGCCGAGGCGACATTTACTCTCTGGGCTGCGTTTTGTATGAAATGATCAGCGCAAGAAAATTGTTCGAATCAGAGACAGCCATGGAAACACTCTACAAACATGCCAGCCAAGAGCCTCTCGGGTTATCGCAATTCTCGCCTCAACCAGTACCACTGCCGGTTGAACGCATTGTCAACAAATCGCTTAACAAGGACCCTAAACAGCGATACCAGAAGATGAGCGAGTTTCAACAAGCATTGCAATCTGTCGTTGAAACACCTGACCTCGTCCCCCGCGCTAAAATTCCAATCTCAATTCGAAGGGCTGCAACAGTCGCTGCGTGCCTTCTGGTGCTGACTGGACTATGCGTGTGTTGTCGAGAACGAGTTTTCTGTTGTGTTCTTTCATCTCCATTGGTCTCGTCAAATACACGAATGGAATGCGCCTGCCGCTTGATTGAACAATCGCTCATGACAGGAAATACGTCTTCCGCCCATGACTATTACACAGCCTTCTTGCAAAGAAATTTAGCCGCTCCGCACCCCGATGCACTAACGGCGGAACTGAAGCTATCTAGAGCTCTTGCTGCTGGTGGTTACTCGGCTGCAGCAGCTTCGGTGGCCGAGGACACCATCGAGCAAGCGGTCTCGATGGTAAAGAAGAAACCAACGCCGGAAAAGATTCAGAACATCTACATTGAAACCGTTTGCGGATCGCTGGATGTTCTGGCGCAGCTGCGTCAAGTACCTTCGCATAACCTTCAGACAGAATTGCTGGTGGCAATCAGCCAACTGAAAGGTATCACATCAGATCAGGTGATTGATTTCCGGATGAGCATGTATCGATTGACACGTCAGACACGCGGTGATCGTGATCTGGAAACATTCAAAACCATGATAGACATAATCGACGCGCTAGTTAGTGCTGGCAGAACTAGTGAAGCACTTAGCTGGATTGCAAAAATTCGGCTCTATAAGGACGGCCTGGATCGTCTTATCCTGGCGGACTGTGCAAGCTATGCAGGCACGGCGAGAAGAGCTCGCGGTGAAGATATGGCCGCTCTCCACGAGTTTAGAGACCTTGAGCAAATGTATCTGAAAGCCAATGAACACGAGTTAGCCACTGGTCACCCGCCACTCCTGCCTAACGATGAGGGCTACCTCTCGTGCTTGATCTCTCAGTGTAATCTTAATATACGCCTTAAGAACCAGGAGGAGCTGCATCGCCTGGTCGCTCTGATCCACACCACAGCCTGGACTGACAAGGTTAGCCGATATCATCGAATCGACCTCTTTCAACTCTCCAACGACATACAGACATCATTTCCCGGCGAATACCTGCTTATTCAGCCAAACATTTCAAAAGTCGCAGCTCTGGTCAATGATCGCAATTACCTGTGGTACTTAATTGGCCAGTGTAACTTCAGTTTGAAGAGCAAAGACCAGCAGGGGTTGCATCGCTTCCTGACGCAAATAGACACTACTAAGTGGAGTGCAGATGCGGAATCCTTTCATCGATTCAATCTGCTTCAATTTACTAACGACATACCAACCACATTTGTAAACGAACACTTGCTGCTTCAGTCAATCATTTCCAAAGTCGCACTGCTGGCCAATGACCGCCATTACATGTTGTACTTAATTTCTCAGTGTAACCTCAGTTTAAGGACCAAAGACCGCCAGGAACTGCTTCGTTTGCTCGCGCGAATAAACACTACACAGTGGAATAGAGACGTAAGAACTTTTCATCGCAACAACCTGTTGCAACTTACCAACGACATACCAACCACATTTGTGAACGAACGCTTGCTTCTTCAGTCAATCATTTCCAAAACTGACTCGGAAAAATCGAAAACAGACAAGGAATCCCGTGTACATTGATGCAGTGAAACTGGTAATTGGTTGTGGCTCGGTTTCTTGTATAGCCACAGCATTATGTTGGGTATTCTTAGTCGTATCTCAGTGCCATCCATCACAAGCTAGTGTGCAGCAGATTTGTATGATTGGCGCGATTGCAACGGTCTTGCTCTCCTCCGTGTCGGCGATTGCCTATGGGTTACTGCTCTTCAAGGCTACAGGAGATGTTCGTCGCTATGTTTGTAATTGGCGACACTCAGTTATGGCCGGCAAGATGGCTGCACCTCCGGCATTGGTAGAGCCTCTTTGTCGTGAGCTGTTCAAACGCGGAACCGAGCTGGCGGCGACAAGCAGCGACATGACACTGCTGTTCTCAGACTGCCCCGACTCAATCTTCCTGGTGAGTTCGGTATTCAATGTGCAGGAGATGAATCCGGCAGCGGAAAAAATCACCCGCCGCGATGCACCCGATTTCATCGGGGCACCTTTTTGCGATCTGTTCCGCTCGGCGGACAAGGAACTGATAACCGTACAGATGAAGGAACTGCAGGGGAAGAATTCTTCCACAGCGCTCAGTTGCCAGTTTGCTTCTCGCTCTGGCAGGGACGTGCCCGTCTCGCTCACCATTACGTGGTATGGCCGGGGTTACATCGTGATTGCCCGCGATTTGACGGTGTTTTCAGCAGAAGAGCAACTAAGGCGGAAACTAGGGAAAGCCATTCGCAATAACTTTGCCAATTGCCTGGGAGAACTACGCGAACTCACCGAAGCATTTTGTCGATACTACCACGGTGAATTGCCCCTGCAGAAGAAATTGCAACACATTGGCGGCAGAGTTGATTTTCTCGAAAACATGCTCTTGGAGTTGGAGGACAGCACGGGAGCAGGTGTGAGGGAAAGAGCCAATTTGCATGAGTTATTGGTGACGGTGGTGCGTGACTTATCTCCAGTAGCGACGGTCAGAAATATTAGTCTGCAGGTTAGCGATTGTGCTTTTATCTGTGTGTCACTTGTAGAAAGATATAAGGTGGAGAGGGTAATTCAAAATCTGATTGGCAACGCACTCAAATTTTCACCACCTCATTCGCAGGTTACTGTGCGGATCAGTCAAGTTGCAGAATTCTTTCGCATAGAAGTTGAAGACCGAGGCACAGGAATTCCACAAGACCATCTCGGTGAAATTTTCTCACCGTTTCGCCAGGCGGGGCGACAGCAAAAGGGCTTTGGACTGGGATTGAGCATTTGCAAACAAATCATCAGGCAACACGGAGGTGACATCGGGGTTCAAAATAATAGTGGTTCGCCGGGATGCTGTTTCTGGTTTACGCTTCCTCCGGCGTCAGAATGAGAGAATCGCTGGAAACCAAGCTTATACCAAGACCGGTGGTCCTGGCAGCCTGGCTGGCACCGCTCTTGGTGGCTCAGGTCATTTCCCTGTCCGGGGTACAGCTCATATTCGCCCCCGTCAAAGCGGGAGCACCGGCAGTTTCCCGACTCCATGAGGCGGTGAGTCCTGAGAACAGAACCGGTCAAAATTCCCTGGAACTAGACAGTCAGTATCGGGAAGCGTCGGAGCAGTCGCCCGGGTTAACACCCTTATGGCGAAGATACCGAACCATATGGTCATTTGCCGGTTCCCGAAGATCCGATGCCGAACGCCACGAGTATGAAGCTATTTTGCAGGAAACCTATGAAGCAACAGGGTCACATGCCGAGCCCCCGAAGCTTCCCCTTTTCGGAGTATTAGCGATGGCCGCGATTGCTGTGGCGCTGTCATTCCTGTCGATTCATGGTAGCAGGCGACACCTGCAAGTACTCAAGACTTCCGATGGACAGAGCCGGATGGTGGAAGACCTTCTGGCAAATTTAAGGGACCAACAGCGGCTACCCGACGACCTTGATCGAGCAATTTGGTCTTCATCTCCCGTAAACATGGCATGGTTGTCCCCTGAGCTGAAGATACTTCGTATTAGCGATCAGGGGCGAAGATTCTTTGGACTGGATGAAGCCACGGAAAAACACTGTTCACTGGAATCGGCCCTGAAATCACTGCAGATTTATTTGCAGTTTCGCGACGCCTGGCACGGATGCATAACGATTGAGACTACCGACGGACCTGGCACCGATTGTCTCTGCAATGTTGCCCTGAGCGCCGACCGAGCGAAATATCTCGCTGTCTTTCATGAACTTGAAGCAGAAACCAATTACGGTCAGTCGAAAACCGCCAATGTGCGAGGAATTGCGCACGACCTGCGCGGCGCACTCACTTCCGTTTTCATGGGGCTCGAGCTCATTCTCGTAGCCAACGAGGCCCCGGACCAGTTGGCCGAGAACTTTGCCACGGTCAAGTCGCGAGTATTGAGAACGACTACCATGTTTGAGAACTATTTGGCCCTGGAGCGAGTTGTCTACGGAAGAGTGGATGCCGAACGTCATACAGTAGATTGTTTTCAGATTCTCGATGCTGCTGTCGATCAAACACTGACGCAACTATCAGCAAACCTTACTGTGACCATGGAAGAGGAGTGTCCTGCTACTATCCATGCCGATCCTTACCAGTTGACGGAAGCTTTTGCGAACCTGCTTTTGTGGTCCGTGTCAATTGCAGATCCGGACGAAGAGATTACTTGCCGAGCTCGTTCACAAAATGACGAGGTGGTCATTGTAATTGACATTCTGCCGGATCCACCCAGCGTTCATGCTGCACCGGCTCACTTCGGAATGGTGCTGTCAATTGTTTCCAACGATCTCCTTGCCCAGCAATCGCTCTACCTGTCGAACAAGCTTTTCACGCTACACGGAATTACTTTGTCAACCAGGTGGCTGGATAACGGTCGCTTTGAAATCGTGGTGAAATTGCCTTGTAACCGTTCGCCGCAATTGGTGGTTCAACACTAGATTGTATAGATACATGCTTGGTTGATAAGACTTACGAAGGTGGCAGTATACTCGAATCAGCCAGTATCTCCGACGCTCGCTGGCGACGACAAAACAGGCAGAATTCGCAGTCGCACTTACTGAACTCTCAAAGGGCCGAAATCCCGTACTTAGCCATGTGCTTTCGAGCGCACCGGGTTAGGGTATTGTGCTTGCATATGATTTTATGCGTATCACGCATAAAATCTTACAATTCGGCTTCGCGAATTTCCCAAATTCAGGGCATTTCAGGACTCGGTTGCTAAGGGAAATTATGCATTTTGCGCATATTTTCATAGGTCATGCCGTGTTCACCCAGGCGCCGGCGTTCCAAAGCGGCATCCTGCCGATTTAGGGCATGCCGATATAACCTCTGAGCTGGCTGCACCAGTGGCAGAACAAAACCTAAGTTAGTCGTTATTTTTAATTGCAGCGGCGCTGAAAGATCTCGTATCTTGCAATTTTCCAGAACCAGGGACTTCAAGTTCTCAAAAGGCAGCAATGATTCAACGTTCTGCAGTGATACATCTGCGATTCTCAATGCTTTCAGAGATTTCACGTTCAAGATGTTTGACAAATTCAGAGAGGTTCATGTGACCGAAATCTTCGTAATGAACCTTTCGAAACGCTTGTCGTCTTTTCTTTTCCACAGATAACTGTGCCGTTGTGTCCCGATCCCATGGAATGCACTGAGCGAGGCAGACGTCAAGCCCTTTATACGATGTTCGCTCGAAGAAACCACAATTGATTAAGACCACCAACTATTCCTGTTTTTCTTGATTGCCGCAAATCTTCTCGTTTGGCATTGAATGGCTGGAGGTAGATTATTCAGCACAGCCTAAAAGAGGTGTTGATCACATGAGAGAGATTGTGGCGATGCTCGGCGCAGTTCTATTGGCAAGCGGTGTTCCCAAGGCTTGCTCCGAGCCGACAAGCTCATCCAAACGGAATCCGAATCCAACGGATGCAGCCAGGATTTCTGTCGGTGAGCCCATCAAAGGCCTGGAGTATTGGCCATCTTACGTTCAGTATATTCAAGCGCGCATTCTAAGAAGGTGGGCACCTCCACGAGGACTTGAGAATGAAGCTTTCGAGGTGCTGTTCAGAATTCTTCCAAATGGAATGACAACCAACGTAAGACTCGTCAAAAGAAGTAACAAATCTGCAGCGGAACAGGCCGGTCTGTGCGCAATTAAAGAGGCAGCTCCATTTCCACATTTCCCAAATGGCGGTAGCTCGTTAGGCGTGGAGTACCAGCTAAATTTCGATTCAGCCCTATTCAAAGCAAAGAATGAGCTTCCCGAAAAAACCGTCATTGATACGGATTGGGAGCGACCAGGCACCACATCAGCGGCTCGCCAATCAAAAGACAAAGATTTAGGCAAGCTATGGCGCTATGCTTGTCCACATAATGCATTTGCGCACTGTCAGTGCAGGCCTTATCTGATAGAAATGAAAAATGCTGTGGTCCGGCACTGGTCTCCAACACAAAATACCGATGAAATAAAACAGGTTATCGTTGCTTTCAGACTATTGCCCAGCG
Organism: Candidatus Obscuribacterales bacterium; assembly: GCA_021732565.1. Lineage (GTDB taxonomy): Bacteria > Cyanobacteriota > Vampirovibrionia > Obscuribacterales > Obscuribacteraceae > JAKFUT01. Next base: position 7,907 of record JAKFUT010000092.1, on the reverse strand, counting down.
GGCAGATTACCAATTTGCGGATCGTCCACGACAGTGGAAATGCATCCTTAGACGAGAGTTGCCTACAGGCAATTAAAGCTGCCTGTCCTTTTCGCAGCCAGCCCATTTTCGACATGAGAAATCATAGTTTACCTCCCATTTTCTGCGCCTCCGATACAGGAGATTACAGATTCGGGTTCGAAAAGTGTGTTCTGGTATATAAGAAGTGGCTATTGCACCAACCGCCTGATTCTAATAAAGGATTCTAGGTCGCAAGTCAGAAATCGCTTCTCGAATCTCGACATAAGTTCGTTCGCGGATGCAGGACCTCAAGGACAGCTACGCATACAACTTCGAAACTCGGTCAAGGATTCTTGAACCACCAGCAGACCAGAAGAATAAATTTGTTCATCTCCTCAGCAAGACGCAATGCAGCCGGACAGGCAAATTGCGACAAATCTGACACAACCGTGAACTATTGCCGTAACATTCATACTGCAAAATCAATCGTGTTCACCACAACAAAGCAACCTGCAATTAAGTCAATCTCCGGTTTAGAGCCACTTCACTTTGATAAAATATCCACCCTGCACTCCCACCGGCGGCTTCCTCGCAAACCTCGCATCCCAAACACTCCATGTAAGTAATAGATCATGAGCACACTGAAGCTAAAAATTCATCAAAAAGGATTGTTTGTTGTCGCACTGCCATTTGCGTTCCAACTAATTTTCGTCACTGTTCTACTGGGTCAACTTCACGTGGCCAAGCTAGAAGCTGAAAGGGAAGCCCACGCTACTGCCGTACTCGAACAAGTGAATAATCTGCGCAAGGCCACCGAGGAAGCATGCATGGCACTGGTGCAATTCAAGCAATCGAGAGACAACAACTTTCTTAAGTCCTACGAAGACACGGTTAAGTCTGCCACGGCGAGCATTGCACGACTCTCGGAGATATCGAAAGATAACAAGGAAGACCAATTAGAAGCAGAGAAATTGGCAAAAGTCTTCAGGAAAACAGTTGTGCTGCTCGAGGACAGCAAGGAAAACCTTATCGAGGAATCGTCCTTTGCCAGCATCTCCAGCCTTGCAGTTTTGTTCAAAGCAGGTATTTCAATCAAATACGGGGTTGATAGACTTGCCCGCAAATACCATGGCGCAGATGAAGAACGAACTCGCAGTGAACGGCGCAGAGCAGTGGCGCTGGAGAGCACCGTTCTGGCACTCATAGTGGCAGATGTTGTACTTGCCCTCTGGCTGGCAACATACATGAGCAAGAACGTAACGGGTCGATTGCAAATGCTCATGGAAAACAATCGCCGGCTGGCAAGCGGAGAAGCCCTGCTACCGGCGCTTGCAGAAGAGGATGAAATATCCGATCTCGATGGTAATTTTCGCTCGATGGCAGAGAAACTCAATAGTGCACAAAACAGCCTTTTCGAAATGACCGAAACTGCACTGGCTAATGAAGCAAATGTGAGATCAATAATTGAGAATATGCCGCTGGGCGTTTTGTTAGTAAACGAGACTGACATCATTCAAATGGTAAACGGGCGGCTGGAACAAATGTTCGGCTACTCAGGCGAAGAACTGCAAGGTAAGACATTGAATGACCTGATACCACAATCCGGGTCTCGACACAAAGAAAAACGCACTGACGAATACAGAAAAGGTCTAATCATAAAGACCAATGAATCGGTAGCTCAAAAACGATCCGGCGAAACATTTTTCGTTGAGATCTCGGTAACGAAGTTTGCCGACGCGCAAGGCAAACAATTTTTGATCATTCTTCAAGACGTAACAGATCGCCATGAAGTGGAAAGACTAAAAAGGGAGTTTGTAGCAATGGTCAGTCATGACCTGAGAACGCCACTAACCGCGGTGCAGGGTACATTAGAGCTTTTGCACGAAGGCACCTACGGAGACCTGACGCAATCGGGAACGAAGCGAGTTCAGGTTGCCAGCGACAGCATCGACAGGCTAATAGGTTTGATAAACGATTTGCTGGACATAGAAAAGATGGAAGCCGGCAAAATGCGTATGGAACTGAAACCCGTAGACCTCAATAAAGTCCTTACTCATTCTCTGGAGTCAGTGCGCACCTATGCAGAACAGTGCCAGATTGAAGTGCAATATCAACCTGTGAGCATAGGCGTGATCGCCGACAGAGACCGCCTTATCCAGGTGGTAATCAATTTCCTCTCCAATGCTATTAAGTTCTCGCAGCCAGGGCAAAAGGTAGTTATCGAAGCAGAAAAGAACGGCAAGATGGCTGAAGTGCGCATTGTCGATTTTGGACGAGGCATTCCCGCAAGTCACCTGGACAGCGTCTTTGAGCGCTTTCAACAAGTTAAAGCCTCTGACGGCGCCCGCAAGAAAGGAACGGGACTCGGACTAGCTATTTCAAAGGCAATCATCGATAGCCACCACGGGCAGATCGGTGTGCGGAGCGTCGAAGGAAGCGGCAGCACGTTCTTTTTTGAAGTGCCACTGGTAGAGTGACGCACATCCTGATACCAGACCGCCCTGGCGCAGGAACCCGGTGGCAATTACTCTCCATGATGAGATATTCGATCCGGCGCTGCAATCCAGCAAATAGCAACGTCGGCCGGCACTTGACACCTTCTATCACTGAGGGAATGATCCAAAGTCCCAAAATGCGACTCACTTGGTCATACCGGTTCTTTCATCCCCTGTGTTGGAGGAAGCCTTACCAAGCCACAGCGCATCCTGTGGACCTTTGCTACTGATTCGGCGGTATTTTCCTGGTAATGGTTTATCGGGACTCCTGAAGGCCCGGGGATTGATCATGCGCCACTGGAAAAGCGCAGGAAGCAGGAGGAGGAAGGAGGAATGTTTATTATGGCTACGCATAGTAGATCCCGACGAACGACGAACGACGAACGACGAACGACGAACGACGAACGACGAACCGGTGTTCGTCGAGATTTCCGTGACGGCGAGGCAACTGTGAGTCTGGTACCGAGCCGGGCCTAGCCGTGGCCATTGCCGCCCCAGGCGGCTGCGAGGCAGCTAGCCTGGATTGCCTGACGCCAGCGACATCGCGAATATGAGAAACATGGCATTAAAGACCAGGAAAGCAACCAACCCTAACAATAAAGCCCACTTGGGAATCTCTCTGGTCTTCTCGCTGATCGCCTCGGGATTGTCCGTGGACACCGATTGCGGTTCGTGAATCTGCGCCGGCATAGTAACCACCTGGAAATGCTGGTTGTGAAGATACAGCTATTTTCCACTAAATCGCATGGAGTTTATTTAGAGTCCGCTTATTTTAGAAGCAGTTAAGCCGGCGATGTGCCCTTCCTGAATACCGTCTTATTTGTGGATTCAACGTGCAAGCACTTCCCATGCGTGATATATCTTCAGCCCCAAAAGAATACCACCACTGAGCTATTTGTCGCTTGACTATATCAAGAGTGGTATAAATTGCACAAAAAAATATCACCTTTGGTATCGTCGCGAGGCACACATCGGGTGCAATTCCTCCGCCAGGAGCATTAAATAGCACCTTTGTTATAGTCAAGTGCAAATCTTGCCTGCACTTTGGCGTACCCATAGAAATATGCCAGCGTTGTTATTGTCAAGAGTTTAATACCTGACTCGGCGGGTGAGTGGCTGGCTCGTAGCCACGCTCCTGCTGTAGGTCTCGACAGCTTGAAATCATCGACTCAAGTGCTAATAGGCTGCACTCGACGGCTCTCAACCACTCCTCTTCCGAAAACCATGCCTTTGATATCGACTGATGAAAAAGTCTTGCAGTGGAACAGTCATAAACAAACCAAGGCATACCTCGCTCAGCTAAATGAAGCTGGAACTTCAAAATCCACGTTCAAACTCAAAAAACGAATAGCTGTTACGTGAAGCATATGTGAAAAAACTGGACCTTTTTCTGCTTTCCTGCAAGAAAAAAGAATCTGAGAATCCAGATTAGCAGGAACTTTCCAGGAATCCCGGGTATATAACATTGGGGTGGGACGTTATCAAGGTCATATTATGAGAATAAGTATTTCCCTGTACTTAGTGTTCAACTTGTGCTTGGCACCAGCTTTAGCACAGGCAGCAACCGGTTCAGGAACCGAGAATCTCGATCTTTCATCAACGCAGCGAGATGCGGCAGTGAGTCAAGTCGGCGGGCATGCAGTCACACTGCTTACCACTGCCGGTCAAAAAACTGTAACAGGCTCCGATTTGTTAACGCCGGCTGAGCATATTGCCGTGAACCAGGTACTGAGCGGTGCGGCCCAGACAATTGTGCTGAGCGGCGTCGGCACTGCGATCGGTGGTACATTCAGTTTGAATGGCGCGCACAATATTGGAAACATTGTTGTTCCACAAGGTGTTACGGCTGTTTATGATTTCGGGCTCAATTCCACGCTCAACCTTTCAGGGAACCTGACCAATGCGGGCATTTTGCAGGCCTTCTCCAGTTCAACCAACGTCACCACCGCAACCATTAGTGCTGTAAACATCTGGAATCAACCCGGAGGGCTAATAACTTCCGTTCTGCCGCAAGGGTTGGCAGGAGCAGTTTCCAGTTTGAACTTGCAGTTAATCGCATCACAAAACATCATTAATGCCGGTACGATTTCCAGCTCAGGTAGCCTGACCGCCATGGCTGGCGGTTCCATCATCAATGCTGCTCAGTCGGCAGTCAACACAGCTGTAATGCAAGCTCTAACCAATATCAATTTGATATCAGGCACCGGCACTTTCATGAACAGCGGGTTAATTACGTCGAATGCCAACAACATCAATGTTTTGTCCGATGTTACACGCAACATTGTCTTCAACAATAACGGCGGCATTCTAGAAGCATTGAACGGCGCGGTTAACATCGGCAACTCAGCCGGCACCGGCAAGTTTGACACCAGTCTGATTTCGGGAGATTTGCGCTCTCACGAAGTTAACGTTTTTTCCGGACAGGGTGTTGCCACAATAGACATTCGCGACATCACCGGCATCTTAAATATAAGTGCAGGTGAAGCACATGTAAGTGCATCGACGGCATCGCTGAACCTCGGAAACATGCAGATCAGCGGTGATCCCTCGTTTATAAATCTCGCCGGTGATGTAACCATTAGCGGAGCCTGGGCATTTGCCGGCGCACCACTTGCAGTGGTGGCTTCCGGAAATATTTTGACTAGTGCCGGTGCGGGAGCCATCACCACCGCTTCAGCCGGCGGGAATGGTGGAAACATTATCATGGTCGCTGGCGCCGACTTTACCTCAAATGCCGGCGTGCTAACAATCACAGGGGGCTCGTCAACGGGCGGCAACATTAACCTGACCGGTCCGGCCATCACTTCGCTTTCCTCCCGCTCAACGGCTGCTAATGGGAGCGGCGGGTCGATCACATTGGTCGCTTATGATGGTTTCACCCCCGGCACCGCCGGCTCCATCATTCTACCGGCCGCCATCACGCTCAACAGCTCAGGAACCGGTGCCGGTCTAGCTGGCGCAGTCACAATAATTGCCGGAGCCGCATCGGGAACCGGAATAAACATCGGCGGAATAGCAGCGCAGGGTGCGGCAGGTTCCGGCTCGGTTAATCTTTCCTCCGCAACTCCTAACATAGTTGGAGGAGGAGGATGCTCGCCCTGCGTTACCATCAATAGCGCCACTGGCGCGGTCACTGCAGGCAGTTTCAATAGCGGTGCCGCACAAGCGGGTAGCATCACGACTCTGAGCGGCGGAACTGGCGTAGTTGCCTCGGCAGCGATTAAGCTGGCTACAGACGGCACGTTGACGCTCAATTCCCTCCTGAACAGCACCGCCAGCAGCGTCACGGTCAATTCACCCGACCTGTTCTTGCCAGGCGGAGCCGGCATCTTCACCAGCGGCGCCAACAATATCATCATTGGCTCTGGTCCCTCAGGCGGAGCACTGACAATAACTTCTCCAGATACTCTCACCACCACGCTCTCCGCCTCGGGTACGGGCTCAATCCTTATAAGCCCGTCAGCCGGTCAGTCACTTACCTTTTCCAAAACGGCCGGAGCGGGAGTAACCACAATCAACCTGCAAGGTCCAACCACTATGTCTGTGAGCGGAAGCGCGGTGACCGTAGACGCCAGTGTAAACCTGGCAGCCACCGCTCCCGTCACCTTCAACTTAGACAACAGCGATCTCACCAATAACGGCAATATTTCATCCCGAACCGCAGCCGGGCTGGGTGGCACTATTACCTTGCAGAGCACGGGAAACATGACAGTGTCCACCATTGGCAATCTTTCCGTTGCTCCCACAGTGGCCGGGGGTGCCAACGGCGGAACCATAAACATTAACGCCACGGGAAACGCATCTATATATGGCGGAACTCTCTCCGTGAATGCCGTCGGCCCCGGGAGCTTCACCGGCGGCAGTGTGAACATAAGCTCTCAATCTCTCACCCTCACCGGGGCAGCCCCGTTGACGATCACCGCCAATGCCACCGGCACAGGCAATGGTGGCATCATTGGTGTTACAGCCTCAGGCGCCACCGCCGATGTCAGTTTCGGGAACAGTGGCGGTGAAATAAGTGCTTCCGTTCATGGCGGTTCCGCCGGTTCAGGCGGTGGCACGGGCGGATCTATCACCGCGTCTGCCGGCAGAGATATTGTGGCTGCAGGGGCAGCTCTTTCAGCAACGCCGGTGGGCGTGAACGGCAACGGTGGCACCGTTTCGCTCACGGCGGGCACAGCCGGTACGGGAAACCTTCTGGTTAACGGAGTGTTTAGCGTCAACGGCGTGGGCGCTGGCAACGGGGGCTCCATCAATCTGACTTCAAAGAGCGCCACAAACTTCGCAATCCAACCAGGAGCCACTATAAATGGAGTCAACGGCACCTTATCGGCCAACGCCGGAGCGACATCGGGAAACGGAGGAGCAGTAAACCTGATCGCATCAGGAGGCGGTGGCATCAGTCTCTCTAATGCCGCCGACATAGCAGCCTCAGCCTCGGCCGGTGGTGGCAGTGGTGGCATTATCAGTATCGACGCCGGCACTGGAGCGGTCGATCTGCCAGGCGGAACACTTTCTGTAAGTGCCTCACTGGTTGGTAGCTTCGGGGGCGGGCAAATTGGCATACGAGGCTCGTCAATCAATATTACCGGACCGCTTGCAATTCGGGCCAACGCTTCCGGTAGCGGAACCGGTGGCATTGTGCAACTGATTGCCAGCGGCACCGCCGATCTCTCCATGGGCTTTGGTGCCGGCCAGTTCAACGTTTCCGCCACAGGAGGCTCTGCCGGCAGTGCCAACGGCAATGGTGGATCGGTGACTGTATCCACCGGGCGAGACATCATCGTCGACACCGGATCGCTAAATGCTTCACCATTGGGAAATCGCGGTACCGGCGCCACTATCATTTTGAGCGCCGGCACCACCGGTGCTGGCAAGTTGCAAGTCAACGACACCTTGAACGCCGACAGCAAAGGAACCAGTGCCGGCGGAGCAATCACTTTGACCTTCGACGATCCTGCTAACACCTTTACTGTGGGCGCCTCCACTGCAGACAGTTTTGTTAGCGGCAATATTAACGCCAGAGCGGCCAGCTCAGGCACCGGAGGCAACATTGCCATTACTAATAACGCCGTGGCAGCACTAGATGTAACCCTCACCGGAACCGGAACCATCAACGCCAGTTCGGCTAGCGGCACATTCGGCACCATTACACTGGATCAGTTCGGGCAAACGGTAAATGTTGTCGGCAACGCAGTTACTGGCAGCAATAATCTTTCCGGAAGAATCATCGCTTCCGGATCTACTGTAACCATCGATCCTAAAGCAACAGGCACCACAATCTCAGTGGCAGCCATAAGCGCCGGAGTTGGCGATGTAAAACTGATCGCCAACTCAGCCGGTTCTGCCGTCGACATAGTGGCAGCCTCCGTCGTTTCCTCCGCGGCGGGTAATGTGATGATCGATACACTA
>JAKFUT010000317.1 GCA_021732565.1 Candidatus Obscuribacterales bacterium | reverse complement strand
CTCTTGTCGATTCAGTGGGCCGATCAAGTATTTGTCGTGGATTCTCAAAGTAGTGACGGTACCCCGGCGATCGCGGAACAATATGGAGCGACTGTTGCTCAATTTCAATTCACCGGGGTTTGGCCGAAGAAAAAAAATTGGGCGCTTGATGAACTTCCTATCGCTCACGATTGGGTTTTCATCCTTGATGCCGATGAGGTGATGCCGGCCGACGCCGAGTCGGAATTTCGTTCGATTGTTAGCGACGATTCCCACGGCTGTAGTGCTTTCTTGATTAATCGGCGATTCCACTTTATGGGGAAATGGCTGAAGCACGCTTACTTTCCCAATTGGAATCTCAGACTGTTCAAACACCGTCTCGGACGCTACGAGAAACTGACCGATATGGAAACAAGCAGCGGCGACAACGAGGTTCACGAACACATAGTAATTGAAGGAAAGGTCGGCAAGTTAATAGCGATAATGGATCACTTTGCCTTTCCTTCAGTAGAAGTCTTTATCGAAAAACACAACCGATATTCCAGTTGGGAAGCGCGTGTGAGCCTGGATCGTTATTTCAATGGACAGGAAGAAAAATTCAGCAATGTTCCTGTGCTTCGGTTGCGACGGCGCTTGAAAAAACTGAGCCAGAAGTTGCCTTGTCGACCGCTCCTTAAATTCTTCTATATCTTCATCTGGGAGAAGGCTTTTCTGGATGGCTTGGAAGGATACTATTTTGCTCGGTTGCACGGATTCTATGAGTTCTTGATTATTGCCAAGACTCATGAATTGAGAACTTTGAGCTCAAGGTCGAACGAAGCCGACTGAGGTTGAATGAAGAAGAAGTGTAGCGGTACCTTATCTTCTTCAGCGTGTATGCTGCAAATCTTTTGGCTCTACACTGCTTTGAACACCGAGAACGAGTTTCAAGAACTGCGGCAAGACCTTTTCGCACCTAAACCGTTCTGCGTATGCAATTCCCTTTTTTCCCAATTGCTGGCGCAACTGCTTATTAGTGCACAGGTCTTCGATGGCTCTTGCAAAAGCCGCTGTATCGGTGGGCGAAACTATGAGACCGAACCCTCCCTCAAGAAGGGCCTGATGGAGCGCGCTTGTGGTATCGGCATTGGTAATTACCGGACGCCCGAGGAAGAGTGCCTTTAGCAACTTGCTCGGAAAAAATATTGCACCCGATCCGGGTTTTTGCGGTACTACAAAAACGTCTGTTTCGCACAACATAGCGGTATGCATATTCTCATCGAGCAATCCCTGAAAAATCACATTTTCTAAATTGTAGCCTTGAGCAAGCTTCATCAGACTAGCCTTCTGCGAGCCGTCTCCGCCAAGCACAAAGACAATGTCGAGCCGATGACTTAGTTGCCGCGCAGCTTCGACGATAATGTCCAAACCCTGTTTAAATCCCATGTTGCCCGAATATGAAACCACGAATTTATCCGGTTCGATATTCGCAGTCATCTTCCAGCCCGTTTGGGGCGTCAGTTCTTGTGTCCAGTTTGGGAAGACAAAAACTTTCTCTGGCGGAGTTGTCGTCAGCGAAATTTTCTCGCGCATTTGATCCGAAATGCATGTCACGATTGTGGCCCGCGAATATGAAAGCTTTTCCAGCAACTTGAGACACTTGTAAAAAAGACCCTGCTTAAGCATACCGAGGGCAGCGGATGCATCAGGCTGAAGATCTTGCACATGAAGAATGAACTTGCTTGATTTAATCAAAGATATAACGGCCGCGAAGAATCCCAGTACGAGCGGAGGCGAGATCACGATGTATACATCTGCGCGGGGAAGGAAAAGCAGGCGCACAAAAGAACTAACTGCGAAAGACATTTCGTGGGCGATTCGACGAAGCACGTTCGGGGTTCGGGGAACATAGAGAAGGCATCGTTCTATGCGAACTCCTGCCACGCGATCAGATGCATACAAAGGACACGTTTCCTGCAGGTTCCACTCTGGATAATAGCGAAAGGCGCTGACCACGGTTACATCCAGACCCGATTCTTGCAGGAACTGAGCCAGTCCTGTCGTATACACAGCGATGCCCACAACCTCCGGTGCATAATTGATGCCCCAAATTATCACGCGATTACCCATAGTTAATGCGCTTCTTCGGTTCGGTGCCTCTGTCTCTGATCTCGAAAACACGAATCATTTGCAGGAAGGCGAAGAAGAAAAAAACCGGACCTGAAATGAAGTACCGCCGCCACAGCCGCTTCGGATCGCGGCACAGGCGCCAGAACCATTCCATCCCGATTTCTTGAACAAACTGCGGTGGGGGCTGTAATAATCCCGATTCGTAATCAAAAGCCGCACCGATAGCTAGCAAAGGGCAATTCAGCTTTTGCTGGTTCTCAAAGATCCACGTCTCCTGCCGGGGGGAGCCCAACCCCACAAATATTACGTCGGCTCGAGAATCAGCCAGCTCTTGTACGTTTCTGGCATTCTCTTCATCTGACAAAATCTCAAATCGTCCCGCCTTTGTTCCTGCTATTCGAATACCTGGATAGCGATCAGGAAGGGATGTCTTCAGGAGATCGAGGCTCTCAGCCCGCCCGCCGAATAAATATACCGATAACTGTTCCCGGGCGGCGGCGCGCAGAACTGCTTGCATGAGATTGTGACCTCGGATTCGCGAGTAGCCACCGCTACGTGCGAAGTATTTTGCCAGCATAAGCACAGGCATTCCGTCTGCCAGTCGAAGGTTCATATGATTAACGCGAAACCTGAAGTCGGGATCTCGCAAAGATGATGCCATGGGGTGCACCGCCAGCAGTGCGACTCCGAAAGCCGTATGGCTGTGTGCCGCGTCAATAATCTCTTTCACTGCATCCTGTGAAGTGACAAGATTGACATTGATACCAGTCACATTGGCAGATGGCATAACGTTAGTTCAACCGGTGGCCAAATTACATTTTAGCACGGGCCAAACGCAGAGCACCTGACTGTGATATCGCAACTAGCGCCGGCATTGGCGCTCCCTCCCGGGTGGCTAAGAGTTTGGTTTTGAGGCAGGACATCGTGCCGGGTATGCACATCATCGTGCCCGGCCGGGGGACCGTGGCGCGTTCGTGGCCAGTATCGCGACGGTGCATCCTGCCGGGACTGGGCATGATGGTGTGCCCACCCTCGGTTGCCAGGTCAGGACATCGTGCCCGCGTTGTGAGCACATCGTCGTCCCGTCCGGGACAGGCCTGGTGCCACAGTGCTGCGCTCACCCGTGATCGGGCTTGGGTACAGGGATATCTTTCGGGTTGCTCTACAACACATCGGCGAGCTTAGCTCGCTGATGTGTTTTCCTTTGGTAAACGTTATTGGGGCGTGGCTATATTTGTTTCACCTTACTGAATCGAGCTACTGGTTGAGCTTGCCTGGTAAAGCTACTGGTATGAGACACCTCGCGTTTTGGGTTTGTTCTGCTGGTTTGTTTGCTAATTCTTGGCGTTAGCGAACTAAAATTTTGGTGATGCTGTTTTCCAATGGCATTCGGGTTGCGTTGTACCTCCGTAGGCGCGCGCCGACCCTTGAACAGGGCTAAGCGGGGGGCGGTCCCATTATTGAACAAATGACGAGAAATAAACCGGCGGTCACTCCAAGCAGCCCGAAAAGAGCTGTTTCCACAAGGTTTTTTGCGTCGAGTGAACACTTGGCGATGTAACCCCCCCCAGCCACGAAGGTTATCCCAATGGTAAACATCAAAAATCTCTCGATCATTCTCTAACTCTGCACCTCGCTAGTTTGTTGTCAGCACTCAGTCGGCCGCCGATGGGCGTGCTTCTCTAATTCCCGACCGCATTCCGGATGATTCCAGACGGCCTGAATTAAGGTAGCTGTCGATTACCGTTGAATTTGGCTGTTGCCTTCAGGTGTGATCTTTAGAGGCTAGACCTCTTCATCCTGCCTGAATCGTACAGCAACCCTGCGACGTCCAAAGGTTCCTTCGAATTTGTCAAAGACACCCGGAATTATTTCTGCGCAGTTTGCACACTGGTTTCCTTTCAGCTTGTACTTGCTTATGTTAAACCACTCTCGTTCAATTACAAGCTCTCGGCATACGTGACAATACGTACTCTGGGCATCTTTTCCCATAACATTTCCTGTGTACACGTATTGAATACCGGCCTTCAATGCTTGTTCTCGCGCCCGAATAAGTGTCTGCTCTGGTGTATTAGGGCGGTTTTGCAGGCGAAAGTCAGGGTGAAAGGCCGTGAAGTGTAGCGGCACGTCAGTGCCAAGGTTGTTTACAATCCAGTCGCACATCCGTGCTATTTCGTCTGGCGAATCATTCTCTTCCGGTATCATCAAGTTCGTGATTTCAAACCACACATTGCTTTCATGCTTGAGCCACTTGAGGGTATCTAGAACCGGTTCCAGGTGAGAAAGCGTAAGTTGTTTGTAGAAAATCTCGGTGAAGGCTTTCAAATCGACATTCGCGGCGTCCATCACCGAGTAGAATTCTGGTCGCGCTTCAGGCGTAATGTAACCGGCTGTAACAGCTACAGCTTTGATACCGCGCTCATGGCAGGCTTTTGCCGTGTCGATTGCGTATTCGGCCCAGATCACGGGGTCGTTGTAGGTAAAGGCAACGCTCTTGCAGCCTAGTTTTGCGGCCGCTTCTGCGATTCTTTCCGGAGAAGCCTTCTCACTGAGCATTTCAATTTCGCGAGACTTGCTTATACTCCAGTTCTGACAAAATTGGCATCCAAGGTTGCATCCAGCCGTTCCAAACGAAAGAATGCTAGAGCCCGGCAGAAAGTGATTGAGCGGTTTCTTTTCGACCGGGTCAACGCAAAAACCTGTGCTCTTGCCGTAAGTCGTAAGTACCATCTGGTTGCCCTCGTTCTTACGAACGAAGCAAAAACCCCTGTCTCCATCTTTCATTACACAGGCGCGAGGGCACAAATCGCACATGATTTTTCCATCTTCGGTGGGATGCCACCACCGACCCGGATAATCCGCCGTTTGTTGTTCATTGGCCATGATAAGTTCCCCGCCGCCCTAGCTCCATTCAAGTATAGACCGTAAGAGAGTCCGGCGATCAATAGCAATCAGGCTTGCGGGTTGCCGCTATCCAGCTTGAATGGCTCCGGCTCAATTTAACAATTGATCAAAAAATTTCGCAAGAAAGTTGACGTCTATCTTCGAAAATTCAGGTAAAAGTGCTTGTACGACGGACGATTACGGTTGTCTTAACTCAAGCGGGTTTCTTTGGCAAATTTGTCCAACAACTATTTCATCCGTATATAGATAAATACTTGGCGGGACGCAAATACTTTGGACGGGATGGGGCGGATTCTAATGAGTTCGTGTGATTGGTTTTCTACTGCCGGCGCACTGCGGGCAATCGGAGAAGCGGGAGCTTCTTTAATACAAGCTGCTTCTGATGCAGCGAAGAAAATTTCTGAGAGTACTGAATCGACCGAAAACGCCAATGAAGCGTTATCGGCTGATGCTCAAAAGGCTGAAGAGGAGAAAGCCGCTGTGGCAAAAGCGGCTAAACCTGCAGCCAAGCCTCTGGACGAGGGAGCCGTGGTCACCGCAAAAAATACAGTATCAGCGGTCATGACCATTGCCGAGGCCGTGGCGAATCTTGACGAATATAAGGCACTGTCTTCCGCGGCAGTCTCGCTCACCGGATTGTTCGGGGGGAGTCTGCTGGTCGAGAAGGGGCAAAATAAGCTATCGGAGTTAAGCCTGGTTACGTCGGACCGAAAACTACGTGTCGAGAAAATTAATGACACCGCTAAACTCGGCGACGAATTTAGCCGCTTGTTTCAAAACTACGACAAACAAGCGGGTAATAGGACCGGGTCTTTGCTGGAAGTCAGCAATATCTATGATGAACTTCGTGCAGGAGAGGCGAAGTTACCGCAAGCAACGCAAAGTAAACCGGTGCAAAAAGATGCCGCTGTGCCCCCTGAAGCGTGCGCTGCCCGTGTGACTCAAGATGCCGCAAAAGCCCTGGAAGGGAATTACGAATACATTGATAGCCGTGGGCATAAAACAGTGGTTAGCGGTGAACAAGGCAACGTTAGAGTGGTAACGACGGATGCAGAAGGCAAAGTCATTACCGAGATCAGTAAGTCGTCCGATCAAACCGACGTGATTCACAATGGTGAACATGGCGTGCGTAAACCTGACGGCAGCATTGAATTCACCGGAAATGGTTTCCGAATGGTGATTAAGGATGGCAGGCGGCAGATATTCCTGAATGACGGTCGAGAGTTGATCCGCGATGGCGCTGGAGCACAAATCAGAGACAACCGCACGGGGCAGCACTTCGATTTGTCGGAGCATCAATTCAAATCGGCTTGTTTGTCCGGCCTTCTGTTGACCATCGCAAGGCAAGAAGATGATCTTGAGAAACTTACACGAGAGATTCTTCGCGACCTTAAGCCTGATCAGGCTGCCATGCTCGTAATTAAGGGGCACGGTTCGCGGACAATCTTTGGCGATGGCACCATTATGGATGTGCGCCCCGACCGTACCGCCAGGATCACGACAAGTGACGGCCACGTCTTTATCATGGACAAAGACGGTCGTTTTCTATATGAGTTGGCCGATGGAAAGACTGCACCTCTAGATCGAGATAATCTACCGCCGCACATCAAATATAAGGACGGCAGATTCCGTATTGGCGATATGGAATTGGACCCGACTGAAATGCGTGTCATCGCTCAGAGAATGAGTGTCAAGCTCAGCACTGGTGAGAGTACATACACGGGGCATAACGGTGTTCAAACCATCGTTCAGACTCGCCTGGACGGCTCGACTCAAGTGCAAGACGGCGACACCGTTATCGATAACAGCGGTGAGAACGGTAAGGTATCAGTAAAATCGTTGACAAATCCCGAGCATGATTTGCTCCTCGATTTAACAACGCATACAATCGAGACAAAGCTTTTTACCGATACCCCCGAATCGCTAACGGTGAAGGCAACCGGTACTGTTATTAGACCAAGCGGTGTTATCGAGTTTGGCGGTGGTCCCGTATTATTTGCTGATGGAAGCGTCAAAGTCGACGACCGTACTTTTATAGGAGCTGACTGCTCGGTGCGTTCCGACTGCGGCGCGGAAGGAAAGGCCTCCAGCGTCGCTAATGATGGTGCTGCTAAGGCCGCCGGCGTGTACGGCAAAGCCCTCAGCGGAATTGTGCGAAGTGCAGATGTAGCTGCCCTAAGTGGTGCTCTCGGTGACGTTGTCGGGCTAATCGGTACAGTGCTTCCGGGCAGCACCGCCTATGCCAGATTGATGGTGAGTTATAGCCAAATTTGCAGTGCGATCAATTTCGCAACGCCGAAAGCACACGCTGCTGAACTGGCAATTTCCAAGGGAATTGGCGATGAGACCTCGCTGAAGCATGTCGAAGACAATACGCTGTCCGCCAGTCCCGAGCAGGCTGCGGAAATGGAAGAGCGAACTCTCCACCATGGTGATCAAGCCATCGTGGAGTTTGTTCCCCGAGGCTACTGGCTCGAGGTCAAAACTGCCAGCTAAACAGCAGCGTGTTCCATCTGTTTCAGCAAGTCTTCTATCCGACATACCAGGTCCTGGTCTCTGGGATCGAACTTGAATTGTTTATACTCAATTGCCCGCTGGTACAGGGGGCGGGCACTGGAGTATTCACCCGACTCAAGATAGCAGTTTGCAAGGCCAATTAAATTGTCTGCTAACTCGTCGTCTTCGGGTTTCCCATTTTCATGAATTTCAATAGCTCTTTGATAGAGCGGTTTTGCTTCGGCCGTTCGTTCCTGCAGTTGATAGCAATAGGCTAACTCTGTAAGAACGGGCGCCACTGCGGCGTGGTCTTTGCCCAGTGCATCTTCTACCAGATTCAACGCACGATAATAGAGCGGAATAGCCTCTCCGTAGCGCTGTTGAAAGACACAGCATTTGGCCAGGTTATACAAATTGTCCGACAAGATCTCGGGATTAGGCTTCTCCACACGTTCGGTAACTTCCAGCGCTTTACGGAAGTAGATCTCGGCTTGAACACAATCTTCTTTTTCGGTAAAACATACTGCTAATTGCGTCAGCACTGCAGCCACATCGCAGTGGTCGGTGGCGTCGCTCTCTTCGTAAAGCTGTAGCGCTTCTCTGTAGTGCTCGATCGCTTCCGCCATGCGCCGCTGCAAGCGGCAACAGGTGCCCATTGCGGTCAGACTGTCGGCGTAGTCTACCGTTTTATTGGCGTTAATGGTTTGCAGGGAGGTCATTGCGCGGCGCAACAGCGCTTCGGCCTCCTCCAATTTTCCCTGTGAGAGAACCGATGTAGCCCATTCTGTCGTGCACCGGGAAAGTTCTAAGCTTTCCTTTCCAAATAGTTGTTCATGGAGCGGGGCCGCCAGTACTAAATTTGCTTCTGCTTTTTCAAACTCTTCAAGTCTATTCCAGACCACTGCCTGGCAGTGTAAGGTGTCGGCAATCTCTGGCAATCGGTTTTCACGATTTCGCTCGTAGATAATCAGGCTCTGCTTCAGAGGGGCAAGGGACTCTTCGAATTTGCACTGCAATATCAGTGCACGGGCCAGAAAAAAAGCGCAGTCTGCCGTTTCTTCCTCTTGCTCCTTATTCAACCTTGCGTAGATTTCCATTGCCTTAAGCAAAGGGGCTTCTGCATCAGGGGAATCGCCTGCTTCGTACAAACAGACGCCGAGTTCCTTGTAGGCATAGGCCAGGTCATCGGTGGGACAGTCCACCGGGTTAAGCTCTATGGCTTGTCTCAACATGGTCTTGCTGTCGTCAAACTTTTCCATGGCACGCAAGCAGGAGCCCATGCAGACCAGTGTCGTAAACAGGCGAACATGGCTCTTGCCGGATCGGGCCAGGGTCAGTGCAACGCGAAAGCTCTCTTCCGCTCCAACGTGGTCACCGTCCTGAAATTTCTTGCATGCAGCATCAAAGTGTTCACCCCAGGAGGTTTTTCCTGAGACGAAGGACCATAAATTATTGAGCCACTTCGCCATCGGGAGCTTTGCTCTAAACTACATGCATCAGTAATACAAGTTGCCCCAGACGGCCTCCAGCTCAGACATCTGCCGGGTAATAACTTCTTGCTGGCGACGATTCGGTGTGCAATATGCTTGCCAGTATAGTTCCCACCAGCGGCTGTAGGCTTCGTCTTTGCCCTTGCGTGATTCTTCGCCGAGAATTTCATGACCTGTGACCATCGGTTTCATGAAACAGACTCCGCCATCGCAGTCGGCGCCTTCAAAATCCATGGGGTTAACAAAGGCTCCCTGGTTTTCCCAAATTCTCTTCAAGACACCCTGGGTTTTGGGGTAAAGGCGTGCAAGTTCAATCTCGTTGACGTCGTCTGCGCGTCTGCACCGGTCCGGATAAAATTCAATGTACCCGCTGTCGGGCAGTGGCGATCGAATTTCCAGAGGAGCACGCGTCTCGTCGAGAAGCGCTATTCTTCCCGGAAAGTTGGAAATTAATTTGTCAAATAATGCTTGGTGCAATCTCTTCCAGAGCTGTCTGGTTAGTTTAAACTCGCCGCTGTCACAGAATGCCAGTGCAAAAGCCAGCGTTCGCACAGCTTTGTTGAGTTTGTAAATGTCCAGTGGTTCTTCACCGCTTTCCATTCGATTGTAATAACGATAGGCTTCATCCAGCGCTGTTCTCTGCCGCCGTTCCGTCCTGCCCATAAGCTGCCTCCGGACATCTGGTTTCCGTTTCTGCAAGCTTATATATTCCCTGTGCGGAACAGAATCGAACGGTGGGAAAAGAAATTGGTGAGCCGATTTATGTAGAGGTTGCTGGTTGCTTGATGTTTGAATGTGTGGAGAGTTGGGCACGCCACCAGTTGAGCAGGTCTAACATCGTCTGCTCGAATTCAATTCGCGGTGCCCAACCCGTCAACTCTCGAAATTTCGAAGAGTCTCCTTTCAGCAGCAGTACATCGCTGGGACGCAACCGGGCGGGATCCGTGCGAACTTCGATCTTCTCTTTTGTTTGCGACAACAATGTATCAAGCATATTGCGCACGGTACGTGAGGAGCCACTGGAGATAACGTAAGCCTCGCCCGGCGTGCATTTATTAACGGCCAACCAGTAGGCTCTCACCACGTCGCGAACATCGCTCCAATCACGACTGGCGTCAAGATTGCCTACATACATTACTGGTTCTTTCAAACCTGCCTCTATTTCAGCGATTTGCCTGGCAAATGCACTGGTGACAAAAACTTCGCCCCGGCGCGGGCCCTCATGGTTAAAGGCTCGTGTTCGAATTACTCGTAGTTTGTAGCTTTGAAAATACTGGTAGGCCAGCAAGTCCTGGGTTACTTTGCTAACGGCATAAGGGCTGAGGGGGCGGAATTGATTGTCTTCAGTTATTGGTAGCTCGTCGGGTTCAACTTTCCCATACTGCTCAGAGCTACCAGCAATTTGAATCACCGGATCCATCTGGCAAAATCGAATAGCTTCAAAGAGATTCAGCTGCATCAGAACGTTCTGTGAAAAAGTCGACTGCGGGTTTTTCCACGAATCGGCAACATAAGTTTGAGCCGCAAGGTGGAAGATCAAGTCTGGTCGCGTCGATTTAATGAGGTTGAAACATCCGGAGGCATCCATAAGATCGCAATCGACCAGTTTGATTTGCGATTTGATCGCGTCGATGTTAGCCGTGTTGCTTCGCCACCGTTTGACACCAACAACGTTTATATCGGGATGCTCAGACAAAAACATTTCTGCCAGATGTGAACCAACCATTCCGGTGATTCCTGTAATAAGAGCTGTTGTCATGCACCCTCCCGATTAGCTGATTCTGATTTTCCCTTATAATGGTCCGGTTCTGTGCTTGATAACATAATTAACAACCGTGATGGTTTGACCTTGGCAAATGAGAAAGGCAAAGGCAGCGTGGCCGGGATAACTCAATTCACGTAGCGTTCTGCGGCCACC
The DNA here is from genome assembly GCA_021732565.1 of Candidatus Obscuribacterales bacterium. Taxonomy (GTDB): domain Bacteria; phylum Cyanobacteriota; class Vampirovibrionia; order Obscuribacterales; family Obscuribacteraceae; genus JAKFUT01. Next base: position 59,888 of record JAKFUT010000317.1, on the reverse strand, counting down.
AACTAGTACCGCCAACAGGGCTATTTCGCAATCTGCCTATAACTTTCGCTCCGGATCAGTCTGGCAAAGGTTGCCAGTGCAGGGGGGCCGGAGCAAGAGCCTGTTGTCCGCCAGAACCGGGTCTACCGGAACATCTCGGGGCATTACCCGAGCGAAAGTTATCGACTATTTCGAATTCCCTATACTGTCGATCCGTCAGAGCGAGATTGCTACACTAAGAGCCGGCATCAAATGCTGCGACCCAACCGTAAGGGCTACTAATTGATTATCAAACACGACCAGGTTCAAGGGAGCGGGGTCACCCTCCATGTTGCTTCCAGTGGTACCGGTGCGCTGGTGGTTCTTCTCCACGGATTTCCCGAGTGCTGGTACTCCTGGCACCGACAGATTCCTGCACTGGCTGAAGCCGGATTTAAAGTGCTTGCGCCAGACCTGCGGGGATACAATCTCTCGGACAAGCCCCGGGGAGTTGACAGCTATCATGTTTCTCATGTAATTGATGATGTTGCAGAAGTTGTGCGAGCACATGGCGGCGAACGAGCACATATCGTAGGTCATGACTGGGGTGGCATTATTGCCTGGTGTTTTGCCGCACGATACCCTCATCTGGTCAACAAACTCGTGATTCTAAATGCGCCGCATATGGGGGTGTATCGAGAAATCATCGGGCGAAGCAAGCAATTGCTGAAGAGCTGGTATGTCCTTCTCTTTGCGCTTCCCTGGATTCCGGAGTGGCGCCTCAGCCGAAAAAACTATGCTGCAGTTAGACGCATGTTCAAGAAGATGCCCGTGCGACCAGACGCATTTTCTGAAGAAGACATAGATTACTTAGTTGAAGCTATTTCTAGACCCGGCGCTCTGACCGCAGCGCTGAATTATTACCGCTGCGGGGTTCGCCGGCGCGGTGCAATGCAAATTGCCCGCACCGCTTACACTGATGCCGAAACGCTTATCATTTGGGGTGAACAGGACATGGCTCTGGGTCTGGAGCTGCTGGAAGGAAACGAGAAATATGCTCCCAATTTGAAGATCCATCGTATTTCCGACGCCGGGCACTGGGTGCAAAACGAGGCTGCCGATGAAGTAAACGCGGTGCTCGTCAAATTTCTGAGCGAGGCTACTTAACTCCAGTAATTTTAACTAGACGCCGCGGACAAATTTGCTTCATAGCGGTCTGTGGCTGTTTCCCACAGTCCCCGAGCTTTCAGTATGAGTTCCACCGCGTCGCGCACGGCTCCGTGGCCGCCGACCGAAGGTGTGATAAAGTGCGCCACTCGCTTCACTTCCCGTCTGGCATCGGCGACGGCTATAGCTAGGCCCGCTCTGCGAAGTAAAGGCACATCGGGAAAGTCGTCGCCAATGAATGCGGTGTCACTGGCCGAGATACCTGAGTCCTGGAGTGCTTCCTGCCAACAGCCAATTTTGTCGAGCTTTCCCTGATAAACATAACGCATGTTCAAAATTCGGGCCCGTTCCGTAGTTCCCGGGGATGTGCGTCCGCTAATCACCCCGGTTACAATTCCTGCAAAATGGCAAAGGTGTAATCCCAGACCGTCGTGGGAGTGAAATCCCTTGAATTCGACCATATCACCCGACGGGCTTGCAGGAATGTAGTAGAGTTTTCCGTCGGTGAGCACGCCGTCAACATCCATCAGGATCATCTTAATGTGCGAAGCGCGGCTGAGAAGGTCCGAAGAATATTGGGTTTCGGTCATTTTGATATTGCCCCCGATGCATTAGAAGGGTTGTCATGGCAGAAAGGCGGTGCCAAGTTCAGTTATCCTCTCAGGTATGTGTGGTTGAGAGCAAGGGTTTGTGTATTTGCCTGCCTTCCAGGTGCAGAGAAGTCTTGTCCTGTCGTCATTCTTGCTCCTTACTTCGGTTGGCGACTGTGTCCGTGCGGAGGAGCCTGAAATGAAACAGATGGTGCCCATAAATGACACCATGGACGACTCGGTTAAGGAATCTGTCCACCAGGGGGTCTCCTTTTCCGTTGTGGATGTTGAAGGACTCAACTTGAGTTCACCCGAGTCTGCATGCAAGACCTTCATACTGCACGGAAAAGCGAAGATTATTAACTGTGCAGTGCTAATCGTCGGTGGTGGCATGGGCGGTGTGGCGGCTGCTAATGCAGCCATGAAGGCCGGTCTCTCCAATGTTTGTGTTATTGAAGAAACTTCGTGGCTCGGTGGGCAGATGACCACACAGGGCGTATCCGCACCCGATGAAAACCAGCTGGTGGAGAGTAGCGGAGCGACTCGAGCGTACAAAGAATTGCGTGAGTGCATTCGGCAGCATTATCGTGATCTGGGCGCAACCGACGGTGGTGCACGGTTTGAACCGTGGCTTGATCCCGGTAACTGCTGGGTTAGTCGCCTCGGTTTTGAGCCGTCGGTGGCTGTGGCCAAAATAGGAGAGTTACTCTCACCGGGTGTTTCCACAGAAAAGCTACGTCTGTTCATGCGCTACAAAGCGGTGGCAGTCAAATGCGAGCGACATCATGTCCGTTCCATTCTAGCTGTACATCTGGACAGCGGTAAATTCGTGGAATTTCGTTGCAAATTTTGTCTTGATGCCACCGAGTTGGGTGATCTACTGCCGTTGGCCGGGCTACCCTATTCCACTGGCGCGGAGTCTTGTTTGCAGACCGGTGAGCCCCACGCCCCGGTAGCCGCCGATCCCGAAAATGTTCAGGACTTCACTTATCCGTTTGTGGTGGAATTTTGTGCCGGGGAAGATCACACGGTGGACAAACCGGCTCATTACGATGAGTTCAAGGCTGCAGGCAAATTTTCTTTCAACGGTTACAAAATGTTTGAGAATGCTCGTGTTACTCGCTCAACCGGTAGCGAAGTTGAACTCCTGCCCTTCTGGGAATACCGGCGGCTGATCGCCAGAGAGAACTTTTCTGCGCAAATTTTCCCCCATGATATTGCGATGATTAATTGGGACAGCAACGATTTGCGTGGGGAAAACCTTATTGATAAGCGTGCGCTGGTGGTGGCACATCGACTTACTCTGGGAAAGTATTTGAGTCTGGGTTTTCTTTACTGGTTACAAACAGAAGCTCCCCGAGATGACGGAGGGGTTGGCTATCCGGAGCTTAAGCTGCGACCCGACATTGCCGGTACTGGCGACGGGCTTTCCAAGTATCCCTATATTAGAGAGTCTCGCCGGCTGCAGGCAAAATACACTATTGTTGAGAATGACATTGTCTGTGCATCCAATGTTAAGGCTCGAGCAAGAAACTTCGAAGATTCCCTCGGTATCGGCCATTACCCGGTGGATATACACGGGGCTCAAGACGTTTCGGGTGCCGCACAACCGACTCGGCCTTTCCAAATTCCAGCCAGCGCATTGATCCAGAACAAGCTTACAAATTTTCTACCGGCTGGAAAAAATATCAGTACTACTCACATCACCAATGGTGCCTATCGGTTGCATCCGATAGAATGGGCTATCGGCGAGGCTGCAGGAACGCTTGCTGCCGAGTGTCTGCGTCGGAATCGCGCTCCCTGGAGAGTGCTTTTGAATAGGAGACTCTTGCGTTCCGTGCAGAATAATTTGATTTGCAACGGGGCGCCAGTGGTATGGTTCAACGATTTGCCCGTCGAAGATAAGGCCTTTGTAGCCGCGCAGTACCTGGCTCTTACCGGGCTCATGCCGTTGTGCGATGAGAATTTGAACTTTCGCCCGGATCAGTCGCTGACAAGAAGTGAATGTGCCTATGCAATAGCACGTCTTTTGCGATTGACTCACAGCGGGGGCAATGAAGTGGTGCCAGTGGACTTGCTAACAGCCACTGACGATAGCGACGGGGAGATGCAAACGCGCCAGGCCATTGTGCGATGCCTGGGGGAGGGAGTTTTTAGCCTCGGCTTGGATGGATTATTCCATCCGACTGCACCGATCTCGCCACTAGATTTAGTGGCATTAAGCAGGCACCGGCTCATTAATACTAAAGCAACCGTACCAGGATCTGATCAGGTGACACGGTCTGACTTTGCTATCTGGCTCTACAAGATAGTTCAGAACCCGCGGTTCTTTGGCCGGCACTGAGGAATGGCACAAGGAAACTCCGTGAGAATGCCTCACCTGTATTAGCATTTTCGCTGGAATATATATCGGTTAGCCAGCCGCAGTTGTCGCACCAGTGGCAAGAGAGGGATTGGCAGAGGCAAGTATTCCCAGTCTCTAAGCGTTGGTTCCAGCAGGTCTCGAGTGAACAGAGTTAGCCCGGCCAGAGGGCTATCTTCCAGTGAGCACATGAAATAGTGTGCTTGGATGTCGGACAACAATCGGCCCTCGAGAGATGCTTCCGGAAACATCAGATCCAGTAGCCAGGTTACCTGTTTAGCTAAATCCCCGTGCTGGGCAATCTTACGCGAGATCGGCTCGGGCAAACTCGTGCCCGGACAATACGATGCAAGGCACAAGGCAAACAGGGCGAATCGCAGATAACCCGAAGCGGCTGCTAATTCAAGCAATGCATCATAGTTGAATCCGGGGGACTCCATCACTGCTACCAGGTCGGCTATCCATTTCAGACTGCTCCATCCGTGCTTAGCGGCGTGCCGCGCCAGGTAGAGAAAGTTGAGAGCCGGGTCGAGCACCTGTAATTCATGGCTCAGATAGTTACAGGTGGTGTCTGATGTCCAGATTCGCTCTGGCTTTACTGAAAAATTTGAAGGTTTCATTAGTCGCCAGTGCAGGTCTACCAGGATTTTCGTTTCTGGATGTTGCAACGTTATTTCGCAACCGGTGCGCAAAACTTCTTTACGCCGCAGCTCTGCCCAGCTGGCTTTGCGAACATGCTCGATGAAAGTCGGCAAATAATTGCGCGATTGCAAAATTGATAGCATGTCATTGACGTGTTTTTCACGAACCAGAATATCGAGGTCGCCTATGTGGCGAAGAGCCACGTCTCCATATGCACTCAAGGCCAGGGATGGTCCCTTGAGATGGATCAGTGGTATTGACTGCGATTCGGCCAGGCTCGTTAGCGCACAAAGCTCCTGCATCAGCTGGAGGTTGCGGCGAGCGGTGGCGATTGCAATTGTGCGCAGATGTTCGGGAATTGCTGAAATATTGGAACCGAGAACCCAGTTCAGCGATGGTAACATGCCCTGTCGGCGCGCTACGGCTATTAATCCCTCCCAGTCGAGGGGCTGCCCGGCGATTTCGCTAATGCTGCGTGAATGCTGCGTTCTGTTGGCGTGTCGGCAGCACCAGAAAATCAATTTGGTTTCGGATCTTCTCCTTCTGAGCCACGCGTTCTCCTCTGTCACGAAGTTACTCCTCTTAGGAATTTTCCGAGCCTTCGTGCCTTGACCTCATTCTGTTTCCCCTGAGGCTTGCGATTCTTCCGTCAGTGTAGGCGCTCCCTGCGGCTTCTCGGTGGCCTCGTCAAACTAGAAGGTGCGGAGAAATTTCACAGGGTTGTGGTGAAGAAACCGCCAACAGAGTTCTCAGCAATGAGTTCCACTATAGCAAGCCCCCCTCTGCCAAGTAAAGGCACGCCGAGATACCCGAGTGCTGGAGAGGTTCATGTCAACGGCCATTTGTCGGAATTGTAACTGGCGTGCGAGCTTCTAGTTCGGTGAGATGCTGGTTTGTTTCAGATTTGCAGCGGGAGCCGGTCAATATCTACTGCTAACCAAGGGTAATGCCCACCTCGTCACACAGTTGAATTTCCGCCCCCAAGACAGACTGGACCCGTCCGCGAAGCAGTGTCCGTCTTGACGCAGCATACGCCATCGCCCGTTGCGCGAATGGATCAGGTGGAAGTCCCTCAGATTGTGCCACCGGATATGGAACCATTGGAGAAAGCATTGCTCGACGTAGAAGTTAAGTAGGGGAATTACAGAATGGAAGATTCACCTTTGGATAATGTTGCGGGTTGGTGAGATAATCTGGTCATGGAAGAAAAAATGGTTCGCATTAGTGAGCCCTCGTTAGCAAATGAAATTGGTAAGAGGTTGGCGCCGGCACTGTCTAGTTGTCTTCTGGCGCTAAAGCTGGGCGAATTGGTTCGAGCGACGCTCAGTTATGGACACATTCTGCTTGGTCAGGGCAGCGCCACTGGCTGGGATATGAAGTCGGAGATAAAGGTTGCTCGCAAGTATATCGACGCAAGCAATCCGGTCCTATTCGATGTGGGAGCATACAGTGGAGGCTGGTCTGTGCCACTCTACATTGGGCTTCAGGGAAATTGCCGGATCTATCAGTTCGAGCCCAATCCACAACTGGCCGTTACATTGTTAGGCCAACAGCGGCCTGGTCTCAAAGTCATTCCGTTTGCATTGGGCGACCGCCCTGGAGAAGCCGTTCTCTATGCTCCTGAAGGTCGGTCTGCAGCATCCTCGTTGACGATGAGACATGACAGTGAGTTTGCCATGCTCAAGTATCAAGAGTTTCCGGTTCTGGTCACCACTCTTGATGCATTTCTTGAGTTGGAGGGAATAGACGTCGTCGATTTCATGAAGATCGACACGGAGGGGAATGAACTTGCAGTACTAAAAGGAGGCATGGGTGCATTGTCTTCCCGCAAGATTAAGACCATTCAATTCGAGTTCGGTAGCGGGCAGATCAATTCGCGAACTTTCTTTTACGATTTCTGGAAGGTATTGTCGGGTTGCGGCTACCGTTTATGGCGGCTGTGTCCTGGCGGTGGGCTGGTACCGATTCAATCGTATTATGAAGATCTTGAATACTACAGAGGGGTGAGCAACTATCTTGCCTCGCTTGTTTAGGCTGAAGCAGTACGCAACAAAGTTAGTCCGTTAAGAGATAGTTTGCGATATGGCCGTCTAATTTAAAATCCAACAGAAGTTTTTGCCATAAGCGAAAAGTTCCGATCCAATGTCCTAATGCAGCCCGGAGTCGCCGGTATCACCAATACCAGGATCTCTCATCGAGAATTAATTTCCCCTCCGGCAATAGGTACAGTCATTAATCCTGAGTGTCAGACCAGGTCCGCGAACCATTTTGAAACACGCATATAGAAGAGCGCTCCTGTAAAGCATAGAAAGAATGCTGTCAGCACAGAAAGAAGCTGTGGAAAGGATGGCTGTTCACCTACGTTTAGCAGGCACCACCGTGTGCCAGCGATGGCGGTGGACATGGGATTAAGCCAGTAGTAGACACGATAGGATTCGGGAATGATACTCACGGGATACATTACCGGCGAGCACACAAGCCATAGTTGCATCGCAAAGGGAATGATGTGGTGCATGTCAAAGAACAAAATGGTCAGCGATTGAAACCAGCAGATTGCTCCAAACGCGGTGACAATTGCCAGCAGGATAAAAAGGGGTAGCCAAAAGATTTGCGGTATGGGGTTGTGTTGATAGCATAATACAACCACTAACAATGTCAGAACCAGATTCACGCAAAGGTCCAAAAGCGAAGGCAACGTAGCAGAGGCAGGCAGTACGAGCCGAGGGAAGTAAACCTTCTTGATCAAAACGGAAGTAGTGCCAAGATGCATCATTGAAGAAGAAATGGCACCAGAAAGATACTGCCACAAGATCATACCGCTCAGGGCAAAGATAAAATAGGGAACACCCTCAGAAGGTACTCGCGCAAAGCGCCCGAGGAATAAGCTCAGCAGTCCTACGTGGACGACTGGTTGAAGGATCGCCCACAATCCTCCCAGGATTGCTTGTCTGTACCGCGAGGAAATGTCTCGTCGGGCAAGGACGATAACCAGTTCTCGGAAATTCCAAAGTTCTGTCATCTCCGCTGACGTCGGCAGCGCAATAATAGTACGCTTCTCGACACGAATCCGCTGCCGTGCATGTTCTGGTGAGTGTGTCATAGTGCAATGCTCCCGCATTCTTTTTCCAGGCGCAAGATCTTGAACACACCTTCAATCTCTCCTGTCAACGGTAAGAGCGGCATGCTCTGGTCGGGAACAACGTGGAAAGCCGGACTTAGTAAGAGCGAGCCCAGCTGCTCAGGGTGCCCGTTCTGGCCTGGGCTCAGAAGTAGGAGGCGCGTAGCGTAGACTCCGGGCACCAATGTGCAATCATCAAGCGTGAAAATTAGTGATATCCTCTGGTCAGGCTCTACGGTAATGAACTGCTCCGATATTGCCGAGACTACAGCATGGTCTTTTGCGTTAAGAACGCTCAGCCCAGCGATTATTTTCGATGAATTGCCGCCCCCCTTAACTGTCAGCTCAAAGCAGATCGGGTGTCCCGATACCACGCACATGTCGTCACCGCTTGTAATGCGAGCTGCCTCAATGAAGGGCCGTCCGAGAGGGACTTCCTCTTCGCTAAGGGGTACAGAAGCGTCGGTTCCCTGAGAGTCGCTGATATAGCAGGCTAGCACTGTCCTGAAGTCACCGCTCGCTCTTAGTTGTCCGCCGCGTAGATAAATGCCTGAATCACAGAGTTTTGAGGTCATGCTGAAGTTGTGGCTCACCACAATAGCCGTTCTTCCATTGCGAACTAGTTCGCGCACCTTTTCCATGCATTTGCGTTGAAACTCAATATCGCCCACAGAAAGGATTTCATCCAGGATCAAGATGTCATGGTCGAGGAATGCTGCCACTGCAAAACCGAGACGTAGGAACTGTCCGCTGGAATAATACTTGATCGGTGTGTCAAGCTGATTCTCTACACCCGAGAAGGCGACAATTTGATCGAGTCGCTGGTCTACTGTGCGCCGACTCATACCGAGAATTACACCGCCAAGAAAAATATTCTCTCGGCCTGAGAGTTCAGGGTGAAATCCGACTCCCACGTCCAACAGGCTGCCTACGCTCCCGTAAACGTCGGCGTAGCCGGAGGTGGGCTCGCTGATTCGCGACAATATGCGCAAAAGGGTGCTCTTGCCTGCACCGTTCGGTCCAACTAATGCGATGGCCTTTCCACGAGGAATGTCCATCGAAATATTGTCAAGCGCACACAGAAGCTTTGGGTTAAAGAGCACAGACCAGAACCTGGCGGGGTCCTTGAAAGAGTCAACCAAGCCAGTCAGCCCCCTGCCTTTAGCGTCGTTCATCAAGTTATAAGCTTTGCTCAAACCACAGATGCGTATGGCCAGGTCGTCATTCATTTTGGAACCAGGGTGTCGGAGCATTCTATCAATATCACACAGGAGTTGTTGATTATCGTTGCGCTGCGAAAGTCCGGGAGGCGTGTTGTTGTGTTGCTGATAGAAATCCGGGGACAATTGTATGAGGCAAACAATAGCTCAATTTCTGAGTCTTCTGTGAGACTTCCAAAGGCTATAATAAATCACTTGGACGGCTGGCGTAAATTTAGCAGGGTTCCTAGATCCGTCGATCACCACTGGGAGAGCGGGGATGAGCGTCAGGAAAAGTTGCTCGCGTAAGCGGAAGGACTCAGGTTTAGTTGACCCGGGGAGTTCCATGGATGCAAAGCTTAGTGTCGCGGCGAACTATGCCCGCTGAGGCAAAGGATAGTTCTTCCACCTCTGCAATGTTGGTGGTGAAATAGATGTGCACAGGGAAGGTCGTTTTGATTGAAGCGATGTTCACTGCCAGCAACGGCAGTGAAGGTGGCCTTGCCGAAAGTTGGATTGAAGCGGTTTGCATGATGCCCGAAGTCAGCCGAGTTATTGTTCTGACTTCAAGCGTTAGAGAATCAATTCATAGCAAAGAACTTGTTTTCTCATTTTCGCCCGCAAGGGAGTCATGGGTTCGGCTGTTCCGATTGTGTAAGGTCTTCCACGTACGAGTTCTTGTAGCCTTCGGGTATAAGTTGCTCTACGCTCTTTTCTATATGCACTGGCTGCACGAGTCCGCTCGGCGTGCAAAGTCGATTGCAAAATCATTTTCAGTAGATTTGGCGATGCACGTCAGTTTCTCTTCGCTCCTGTTCGGGTCGCGTTTGGGTATTCTCAAGAAAAGCGGAGTGCGAGTAGTTGTGTCCGGGAGTCTTCCCGTGCTACCACCGCCTGCACTGAATGAGTATTGTGGTGCACTCGACCGTTTAGTGACACTATTGGCTGTGCCAATTTGCCGATTGTTTGGTTCCTTGTCTAACGTTGATACCATAGCGTGCGTTAACCTTGGTACACTTTCGGTAATAGTCAACGGGTTTCCCTCTACAAGATCCGAACTCTGTTACGACGGGTTCAAGCCGTTGCCCGTGGCTCATAAGATTAAGCGAGTGTTATACGTAGATCGTCCCGATGTAAAAAGAAAGGGGCGTGATTTACTGCTTGCAGCTCTTCGTCAGAACAACGGAGAATCTCCAGTTCCATTGATTATCTTCAGTCCGGTGATCAGCGACTGGAGCAGGTTCAAGAACGTAGAAACCATGGAATACTTGCCTGAACAGGAATTTGAGCAAATCCTGTCAAGTAGCCAGTTTGTGCTCTGTGTCAGTGCTCGCGAAGGATTGAACACCACTGTAGCCAGAGGCGCCACTGCCGGGTGCATTCCGATAGTCTCTTCGCTCACCGGTTTTGAGGAGTTGGACACGAGTGCGTGCTTGAAGCTCGATCCTCAAAAAATTGCTTCTTCCGAATTAGTGCGGTGTCTAAATGTTGCCAATAGTATGACGCCGGATGAGAAAGAGAGAATGTCTGAAAATGCCATGCGGTGGGCGCTTCCTAAAGCACAGTCATGCCGTTTGCAAGACTGTGTCAGAAGATGGCTGAGTTTGTGATAATCATGTCGCTTCCACTTTCACTTTGGCAGGTACAGTCAGCACCAAGAATCGAAACGTTGTCATGGTAGAGCGCTGATGCAGTTCAAAGTACCAATCGTTGTAATTATCTATAATCGTCCCGACAATTTCCGACAGCTCTGGCAAAGTATTCGCCAGATACAACCGGCGCACCTGTTTGTCATTTCGGACGGTCCCAAAACTACAGCCGACGCCCGGCTGGTTGAGCAATGTCGAGCACTTGCAACGCCTGATTGGGAATGCACCCTTGTTCGAATCTATGCTGCCCAAAATCTCGGTTGTCGGGAAAGTCAAATCCGCGGGCTGAGTAGGGTATTTGCCGAGGTGGAGCGTGCCATTGTTCTTGAAGACGACTGTATTCCTCATCACTCGTTCTTTGACTACTGCAGCGAGCTACTCGACTTCTACAGTGAGGATAAGCAAATATTTTCGATTACGGGATTGAACCAATGGACAGACCTCCACCTTGCCCCTTCGTCCTGGTCTTTCTCTCGGTACTTCTGTTCCTGGGGCTGGGCATCCTGGCGTCGCTCCTGGCAACTTTGCAATTGGGACGAGAGAGTATCCCGCAGTGTTCTGGACGAAGTTCCGAATTCCTTTGTCTTGAAATCAACCCATTCTTGGTGGATTGATTTGTTAAGGCGGGAGGACGCGTTGATTAAAATGGATTCGTGGGCTTACCAATTTTGTCTGGCCGGACTCCGCCGTTCATCTTGGACTGTGATTCCGCGAAGAAATCTCATTGCCAACACTGGACTGGCGAATGGGACTCATTTCAAAGACGGCAAGTGGATCCTGCCGCCGGTGGAAGAGCTGGATTTCCCCTTGTACCCCGCGTCGATCATGGAACTAAATGATAATTACGACAGGATGTTTGAACGCCGTCACTTCGACATGAACCCTATGAGGGTTTTGCGACGGAAACTCGCACTTGGCCGACGCATACGAAAGCTGTTGGGGCTGTACACTAGTGGGCGCTAGGTAGGGACTGAAAACCGTGAATATTCCTCGACAATTCGTTCCTGTTTGCCTTTTCCTTTTGATGTGCTTGTCGCTATGTCTTAGCCTTGGCTGCGGCGGAAAACCGATTTGCCCGTCCTGGCCCGCGCCCAGCGCTCCGCTTTCCGCAGACAAGGTCTGTGCTCTCAGGTCCAGACACCTACCGGTGCATAGTGAAATTGTTCTGAATGGGCTGTGGGATTTCTCGCCGGTGTGGGATCGCGTCGATGACTCTCGCAACAGCTGGACAAAAATGCCAGTACCAGGGACGTGGTCCCCCTTCGCCCAGCTGCCCGGACCGGCAGTGCCAGCGCCAGCCGTCAGTCGTGCATTCTACAAGAAAGTGATAAGTGTGCCGGTTGAATGGCTTCAGAGCCGGGTTGCACTGAGGTTCGACCGGATTTCAACTGATGCTCTCGTGTATATTAATTCTCGCCCGGCCGGAGGTGTTTCATGGCCCGGGGGCGAGATTGACATCACGTCATTTTTAGATGGCAAAAGTAGCGTTGTCGTCGTTGTAGAGGTTGCTGCAGCCCTCGATGAGAGCGAGGCCGCAACGCTGCTTTATGCAAAAAATGACGGAGAACAAATCCGCTCCGGCTCCAAACTAGATGCAAAAGGGTTGATTGGAGATGTATTCCTTTGCGCCAAACCGACTGGAACTCACATTAGCGATGTCTTTGTTCGAACTTCTGTTCGCCAGGGACTACTGGTAAGTGAAGTTACGCTCAGCTCTCCTCTGAAGGATTCCCCGGTTGATGCCATAGCAATTGTTCAGGATGATCAAGGCAACACCGTCAAACAATTCAGCGCAACTCTCCAATCATCAAGTAACGATGGACTCACTCTTTGCTGGCCATGGAAGAATGCAAAACTTTGGGACTTGGACAATGCAAAGTTGTATACGCTCAAGTTGCGGCTCGCCGGGAGCGAATGGGGAGATGAATATTCCGTGAGGTTCGGATTCAGGGAATTCTGGATAGCAGGAAAGCAGTTTGTCCTGAATGGAATACCCATACGTTTGCGTCCTGCTAGCAGCGCCACGGAGATGTATTGGAGTTCGGCATCAGGAATGCAGTCTACAGTCGATGGAATCATTGGTGGTTTTAAGAAATCCGGATTTAATTGTATGGAGATCTGGCCTACAAATTGTGATACGAGAGGAACGCCATCGCTCTGGGATTGGTGGTACGATCGAGCTGACCGACAAGGCCTGCTGGTCATTGGAGGAGCGCCGGATGCCACGCCCTTCTTGCAGAGGTGGCCCCAACAGAAAGAACAATACCGAAAATTACTTGATGTTTCGCTGAGAAAATCGCGCAACCACCCATCGGTGGTTATGTGGACGACTACCCCAAATGCTTTTCCCTCATACGATCTTCACAGCCCCGCCTGGCTAGGTGTCGCCGGACCGGAGAACAGAATTGAGCCCAAGTATCTTGAGCTTTCAGGTCTAGTAAAAGATACCGTTGGTGGTGCGCCTGTATTTGCACACAATGGAGGAATGAACGGAGATGTGTACACCGAAAACAATTATCTCTGTTTGACTCCGCTGCAAGAGCGTGAAGAATGGCTGAACAAATGGGCCGAATCATCGTCACTTCCCTACATGGCAGTTGAGCACGGTGTTCCGTTCTTTTGCACCATGCTGCGCGGTCGAAACGGAATGGACGCTGCTGTCACTGAGCCTCTAATGACGGAATTCTGCGCCATCTATCTTGGAAATAATGCGTACGAGCTTGAAACTCAGGAATACAGACAAGCAATACGCAACCATCTTAAGCCTGACGGAAGCTATCGTTCATGGCTGGAGGAGCCCGCGTTGCTCTTTGCCCCGGGCTTTCAGAAATTACTGTCCTTGTTTTGCACCAACACCTATAGAAGCTGGCGCGCCGTTGGCGTCAATGGCGGGATGATCCCATGGGACCAGGGGTACGGGTGGAGTCTGTCTCCAGGGGCAAAACAGGCAAAAACTGTGGTTGCCGGAAGTGGAGAAGGTCGCCGGGGACCGTTTTCCAGCCTGGCAGACAGCCGCTTTGTTCATTTCCTGGACCCCGCCGGCGGGTGGATCATGCAGCCTGCCGGTCTGGCGCTTTGTAACAACAATGGGGAAACTTTGGCGTGGATTGCCGCATCGGGAGAAGGTAATCAATTCATTGCCAAAGACCATCATTTCGTCTCGGGGGCTACGGTCAAGAAGCAGGCAATCGTGCTCAATGACACACGAGAGCGGCTATCCTATTCGCTTTTATGGACCAGTATTCTTGCCGGCAAAACGGTAAGTTCCGGGAGTGTACAAGGACCCGTGGAGCCGGCCGGAACGGTGAAAATTCCTATTTCTTTCAACTTACCAGCCATTGAAACAGATCGCGGCGAAGGATGCATCAAGCTTGAATGTAGAATAGGCAAAGACAAGCATTTTGACCAATTTCCGTTTCAAGTCTATCGTTCTAAACCGTTAGCACAACCAATACATTCAGTTGCTCTCGATGACCCCATTGGCGATACCAGGCAGATGCTTACGGCTCTTGGTTGGAAATGCAGTGCGCCTCTGCCCGCAAAGAATAAGTTAATCGCCGTCGGGCGTAATTGTTTGTCTTCCAAAAAATTGGATCTTAACGTTTATAAGTCGTTTGTTGAGAATGGTGGCACCCTCGTTATTTTTGAACAAGATCCCTCGTGGTTTCGTAGTTTAGGAATGCGAGTTGCAAGACATGTGACCCGCCGCGTTTTTCCTGTGAATGACTTCGGTCTTGACGGACTGGATATGACCGACTGGAATGGAACCGGTACCGAGATTCCCGAAAATACCCAAGATGACTCGCTCCATAAAGCGGGTGGGAGGTATGGAAGTCCCAAGTACGGGTGGCATCGCAGCAACCGGGGAAGCGTCAGTTCCGTTTGTATCGAGAAGCCACATCACGGGCCATGGCGCCCCCTGTTAGAAGCGGAGTTCGACCTTTGCTATGCACCTCTTATGGAGACCGCCTATGGCAAAGGACATGTGGTGGTTTGCTGTCTTGATCTGGAAAATCGACAATCGCCTGAGCCCGTCGTGCAACTAGCTGCAACGAAAGTCTTGGGGTATGCATCTGGATTGAAACCCGAGCAGGGCAAACCAATACTGCTTTTGGGAAGTGCTGCTGACATGCAGTTCTTTTCGTCCCTGGGCGTTAAGTTCTCCAGAGATAAGGATCCTGGCGGGTTGGTTTTGGTAACCTCGCAGGCGGATTCCAGTCAACTTACCAATGCCAATAAGCTACTGGCTAGCGGGCGGACCGTTCTTTTTCTAAACCCCTCAAACTCTGTAGGCGGTGTTTCCTTTTGCAGAAAGTCGGGGCTTCTGCCCTACATTGCTCCGCCTGAATGGAATTTTTGTCGGGGAATAAGCGCATCGGATCTTCATGCTCGAATCGACTACGATCGCCAAATAATCAGTGGAGGAGCCGAGGTGGCGGCCGGAGGACTAATCGGTAAAACTAAGGCGGGGCCGGGCACACTTATAGTATTTGAACTGGATCCTCGATCTGTACCTTGCGAAGCTGTGCCGTGTTTGCGATTCACCAGGTGGCGGCAAACACGTTGTCTTTCACAAGTGCTGTTCAATCTTGGCGCGGATTTCCAACCCGGTGTTACTTTGTTTAGAACCGCTAAAGATCTCGGGAATCCAGGCTTCTACTCGGTTGACTACGTAAACGACGAAGAAGCGAACTTTGCACTAGCCGACGATCCCTATCGATATTATCACTGGTAAATAGGAGCATTTGGATGGCGGAATTGTTTGCTACCATTCTTCTATGTTGCTGCCTTGCAGGGTCGGTAATTAACCCCGGCTATGATTTAGGTATTCACCAGTTTTACGTGCCGGGTATATTCTTGTTCATGGGAGCGATCCTGGCGGTGGGGCTGCGTCTTAGCTCCAGACTGCCACCAATAGACAAGGAATTCATCACCTCTCCGGTGGTCATCGCGTTACTTGCATTCTTTATCGCGGGGGTGGCTAGCATAGCGTACGTTGAGCCCGGGAATATCTTGAAACTAAAAATCTTTGGCTTCAGGACAGCCACGGTCGTCACATATGTTCTGTTACCAGTGTACGTTTTTGCCCATTTGCCGAAAAAACCCGCCCAACTGCGAGTTGCACTGCTTTCATATGCGGGCGCCGGCGTTCTATTTGCTGCTCTATGTCTTTTGCAGACAGCTGTGTCGGGCCTGCAGTACGACATGAGCTCAAGCTTCGGACACAAGAATTTCGCTGGCGACGTGTCAGCCATTAGTGCGATCATCTGCCTTGCGTTTACCATAGCCAACACTTTTCCCCGATTGCGATACATGTTTATCCTGGGCTCCGTGGTATGCCTCGGGTCCGCTGTGGTAACTAATGCTCGCGCTGCAACCCTTTCGGTTCCTCTGGCAATAGTTTTCATGGCCGGATTACACGGTACCCGTTCCTGGATTTCAAAGAGTCTGCTGGTTGTGGGAGCCCTTTGTGTAATAGTCCTGAGTTACGGCATTCTTCCTGCAGAAGTCCGCGAGCGATTAGCGAATACGGAAGCCGGAACGTCAGCAGCTGCTCGTCCCTATTACTGGCAATTGTCCACCAATTACATTGAGCAGAATCCCTTTCGAGGAGTGGGATGGGGCAATGAGGCCGTTACATCCACTGGCTATAGGATTGATAATCCTTGCAATTTTTTCTTGCAGATCTGGATTGAGACCGGGCCCCAGGGCGTATTGTGCGCTGTGCCATTCTATATTCTGCTGACATGGTCTCTCTTTTCGAACTGCCAAACGTTAAAGAAGTTCCCCCTGTTGAGCGCAATAAGTATGGCTCTGCTCGGGGTGTTCATTGAGCGATTTCTTCGGGATTTTCAGGATCTCTACAATTTCGGGAGTACCATGGGTTCTTCCTTCTTTGCTGCTGTCGGTATGACTGTTTTTTTGCAGGCAGGAATTAAGAAGGGGGCTCTGGAAAAATTGCAAAAGAAAGAAACCTGATTCTTCAACGGGTGAAGCGTGGCATTCCGTCTCAGTGAATCCTCATGCCGATAAGATCTGCTCATAGAGCGATAGGTAAGCGGCCGCCTCCACTTTGAGAGAGAAGCTCATTTTTACCAGGTCGCGACAGGCCCGAGACATTTGCTCGAGTGTGGCCATACTAGTCAGTTCCAGTATCTTTTCCCTTAAAGAAGCGGGGTTATTGGCCGAGAAGAGAGAACCATGTACTCCCGAAATAATAACGTCACTGGCGCCGCAATTGTCCGATGCTATGACCGGGGTTCCGCAAGACATAGATTCAAGCAGGGTTTGTGGCATGTTATCTTCCAGGCTCGGTATTATGGCCAGGTCGGCGGCTGCGTATAATCGAGCCAGTTCATCTGCCGATTCAATGTATCCGCAGTGGTGCACTCTGCCGATTCTATCTTGTGGCGCATTCCTGCCTGCTGTAAGTAAGATGATATCGGGAATCGCCTCAAGCGCCTGCATTAGCAGTGACAAACCTTTTCTAGATGAGCTCAGATCAGCCGCTACGAACACGACCACCTTTATTTCCGGGGGAATATTGAATCGGCCCCTGCACTCCAATTTGTCATGCTTAATGAACTGAGCCGTGTTTATGCCAAGAGGAATTACAGACAGAGGGAAGTCCTTAAGCAATGAACTCTGCCTGACCTTTGCTGCAAGCCAATTTGATGGCGATACCAGATAGAGACCACGGGGGGCCACATCTTCAAATATGCTTTTCTTTAGCAGAAACGATTTTCTCGAAATATCGTTCTCATTTGTTGACGAGAGCAACGGGCAGGACCCGCAGGCGTCTGCAAATCGGTTGCAACCATGGGTAAAGTGACAGCCTCCTGTGAATGGATTCATGTCATGAAGAGTCCAGACTGCCTTCCTTGACCGCAAAAATGAAAAGAGCGAGGGGTAATCAGCGAATTCCGACAGCCAGTGGAGGTGATAGATATCACTTTCCGGAAGCAGCAAGGGCAACACCTCACCGCCCGGTCTACGTGGAACACTGAAAAACTCACACTCAACTCGCTGGTGCCATGTGTCTTTCTTCAGGTTTATTCGCCAGGGGATTCGCTTGAGGCGCCAGAGAAGTTGTTGGTAACGCGACATAGCCTGACTCATCGATACTACTCCCTTCTCAACCTGGTCGTGTTCCCCTACGTAGCCAAGCGAGTCTATCCCCATCTTTCTCAATTCGTTGTGAAGGAGGCCGGCTGCTTTGCCAGCGCCACCTGAGAATGACTGAGTCAAATGAACGATTCTCAAAGTATCTCCTGTTGGTATCAACGAGGAATCTTACCAAGGAAATAGTGCCGATGATCTTCGAAGTTCCACGCATCCATTATCCGTTAAACCATTTAGGACTCTTCCTTACCGTATGCTTTAATTACTAGAAACCGCTTTGTGAAGGTTTCTGGTTCCTCTGTGGTTCTGCGGTCAGGCAATGGAACGTACTCTGTATGACATTCACTTTGGGTTGTGCTTTCGGCTCAATAGGGCAGTCCTTCGGCTGATCGGGACCTTCCTTGTAAAATCCCGGGGGCTGCAACTCGAAAAACTCGGAAGCGATTACGGCGGCTGGGTTGTTCCGGTAAATATGATCAAGAGCGATTGGATCTGCTATTGCGCTGGAGTGGGCGAGGACACAACATTTGATCTCGCTCTCATCAGTCGATTCGGTATGGTTGTTCACGCCTTTGACCCCACTCCCCGGGCTGTTTGTTACGTGGAGGAAAATAAATTCCCCCAGTCGTTCAACTTCTTGAGTGTAGGGCTATGGTCATCGGACCAAGAGTTGAAATTCTACGGGCCGCAAAATCCTGCTTTTGTGTCGCACTCAGTCGTAAATCTGCAAAAGACAGATCATTACTTTGAGGCATCGTGCAAGAGATTAACCTCACTCATGCGTCAACTGAATCATGAAAGGATCGATTTGTTGAAACTAGACATAGAAGGTGCCGAAATGGAAGTCTTAAAAGACATGATGAGAGAACGATTGCGCCCTGGAGTGATTTGCGTGGAGTACGACCAGCCAGTTAGCCCGCTTCAAATGCTTTGTTCAATTTTGGGGCTACTGAATTATGGTTATCGCTTGGTTTTCATCGACAAATTCAATTTGACCTTTGTTCTGGATGGAGAAATTCATCATTAGATCGACTATGGTTAAACCCCGATTAGTGTTCTTGCACCACTCGCTCGACATTCACAAACAGTGGCTATGGAAGGCTCTGAGTGAGGACTTCGATCTCACTGTTATAGCCGGTGCATCCAAGGGCGTCCGTCCGTGGGATCTTCAAAGGGACAGCGAGTTCGAGAGTGTTCCTTACCGCATAGTAATTTCTCGCGGGCCAAATCTGTTTGTTCAAAGCGGTAGGGAACGAGGTGTTGACGGAGTACAACTGAGATTCGATACACTAAGACTCCTGAACAACGAAGACCCCGACCTCGTTGTCAGCACGGAGACGGGAATGCGGTCGCTTCTTGCTTATTGGTACTCGCAAAGGAAAAAGATTCCTTTCACAATTTGGTGGGAGGGAACTCCATTTCAACATCGGCGGGTGAATTGGTTGCGTAGAATGATTCGGAAATTTCTCGCGACACGAGTGGATCACTGGATCACCCATGGCTCTGAGTTCGATAGCACTTATGTTCAATCTCTGGGTGTTGCCCGAGAGCGAATCTTTGAGACCCCCTTTACCATTAACGGTGAGCCATTTTCCCCCGGCACCCGAATTGAAAAATTGGACGATAACTTTACATTGCTGGTTGCTTCGCAACTTCATAAGCGCAAGGGTATAGCTCAACTATTTGCATCATTGGAGCATGTTGCACAAATCGATGAGGAACTTTTCTCTCGGTTGGAGCTACGGATTGCAGGTAGCGGGCAACTCGAAAACTCGATTGCCGAGTTTGCTGCAACCCGTCCCTATATCGTTTTGCTTGGTGCTCTGAGTCGAGAGCAGTTGATCTCGGAATACAGAAATGCCAATGTGTTTGTTTTCCCGAGCTTAGATGATCAGTGGGGAGTGGTGGTGAATGAAGCTGTTATGTGTGGAACCCCCTGTTTCTGTTCTCATTATGCTGGTGCTCATCGTTTGTTGCCCTCGCAGTGGTGGTTCGACCCTCTTAGACCGTCGGATTTGGCCGAACGGCTTCGAGCGTTCAGTCTTGGGCAATATGAGTGTGTGCCTCTTACCGTGAAGGGGCTACCCAAGCCTCATTCAGAAGTAGGCAAAGAGGTCAGCGCATTTCTTCAGTCTCTTTACGAACAACGAGAAAAGAGACAGTAACATGTTTCTAACGCGGCTGCTGCCCGAATAATAATTCTCGAATCAGTTTCAATCTTGTTCTGAGTGCAAGCCTATTTCGCAGTAGAGTCAATATCCGACCATCAGTGTGGTGTAACTCGATTAGCCGGTCGTAATCGTCGTTGGTGGTGGTGCGCGCAGGAAGGCGAAGTGGAAACTCCACATCGTGAGCCTCAGGCATTACGCGGACTTGAGTTGTGTGAGTGGCTTCGTTATCGTGTCCTATATTATGTATAAGATTCCTGACCGGAATTACAGTGTAGAGACCGTAGCGAAGAGCCGTAAATGCGCAGTGGTAATCCCACGGCACCTGGTTTTGTTCGCTAAGAAGGTCTTTCCAAAATCGACCAGTCCAACGATGCATACTATTCTGCGTCAAAACATCAGTGACCTGCGCGGGCCGCAATGGCACATTCCAGTTGCAGATTTGCCAGGTACGGCGCCAACCGGCCCAGCCCCATGACGAAAAATATCTGGAGAAGCTAATTGAATCCCTGTGCTGAATTTGAGATTTATGGTGCTCAAACTGATTACTGCCCGCGATTGAAAAAATTTGCGGGTCGTCCTCAAATCGGTTTAGAAGCTCTCTGCAGTATGGAAAGAAACTATCTGCCGGAATACAATCGTCCTCAAGAAAAATTCCAGTCTCTTCGTTTGCGAAGACCTGAGAAATCCCTCGTATCAAACTTTCTTCACATCCAAGATTGCTGGATGCAAATATTTTTGTTAATGAACAGGGCCAATCGGGGTTGACAAGCTGTCGGCACTCCTCTATCAATGGTCCATCAGCAGGATTTCGGGGACCGTCTGAGATGACATATAATATTCGAGGACACAGGGTGGCTATCCTCGACCAGAGTCTACGGAATTTTGCCGGGCGATTGTACACGAACAGAACGACCGGCACGTCGAATTCCATCTGACTGGCACTTCCATTCAATGACTACTAGCTTAGTTTCAGTAATGAGCCAACTGCGGAATTATAACAATTCCCTTGAACGATGGGGTACAGACTGGCGGCCGGGCGCTGTGGACCTGATCTGTTTGGTGCCTTCCTCAGTTATGGGTGAAACCTGTCGGGCTGTAGGTTGTCTAGAAAATTGGCGACTTCCCGGCGAACTGTAGCCACATCGATTTGTAATATGCAGTGAGCGTCATTAGAGAGACACTTATCGGAGCAGGGGAAAAGCGGTTCTGTCGGTTGAATTACTATGGACGGTTTCGTTCCTCTAGCCCTGAATCGTTCGGGGGCGCAAGCGTCGAAGGGATCTCCGCCGAGCGGGTGGCAAGATATTTCGACAACAGGTAAAGAGATGGAGGCCAGATGCTTGGGACCACTGTCGTTTCCAATGAATATCCCGCAGCGTTGCATCAGCGCCGCGCTTTCTCTAATGGTTAGCCTTCCGCAGGCATTTATAATTGCGTTGCTGGTGTGAGCCAACATAGCAGCGGCGGCGTGGTCTGCATCAGAGCCGAAGATGACAACATGAGCGTGGAAGTTCGTTATCATCCATTTCACCAATTCAGTGAAGCGATCAACCGGCCATTTTCTTTTATTTGCCGAGGCACCGATTCCCAACCCGACAAGAAGGCGCGGTTGTACCTCTTTGAGCTCACCCATGAGATATGCTTGCGCGTTGCGATGATCTGTTTCGTCTAACCAGATTTGCAGGGGCCCGGGTGCACCCGTGAGACCGATAAATCTCCCCAGTCTCAAATTGCGCTCGATCTCATGATAGACAGGTTCGCGCTCGTGCAATGTCAGGTTAAATAGCGAATCCATGCCACGATTGATGCGTTGTTTTTCGGGCGATACGTTTTCGGAATAAGTAGCTCGCCACCTTGCTCCAGTCAGGTAAGCCAATCTAGTACTGTAGTGGTAATCAATGTCCCACCGTGGCACCACAACGAGATCCGGCTTCATTGCCCAAATCTTCGGCAACGACATTCTTGCTGTTTTGGGAGTTGGCCCCGCAATTAGAACCTCATCAACATATGGACAGCGTTCAATAAGGTTGAATATTTCAGAGGTTACCACGATACTGATTCTTGCATGAGGAGCGCCATCTCGGAGATTCTTGAGAAATGGCGATAGTAGTACGGTATCTCCAATTCTTTCCAGAGCGATAACGATGATCCGTCTGCATAATTTGAGAGAATAATTGTCCGTGTCCTTTCGCATGCCAACTAACCTGAAAAATGCTTCTCCGCCGCATTTAGTCATTAGGTTCACGCTGGCCGATAGAAACGGACGTGCAAGGCCGCGTCTAAGAGTCCTTGCGAAATCCTTCTCCGGCGACATTTTGTTAGGACCTCCGACCGGGTTAATGTCCTTTCCCCTCCCCAAGGATCAGGATCTTGAACACGTATCGCATTTTCCTCCAATTCTAAGCGATTTAACTTGGTACTGATTGTTGGATGATTAATACAATTGATTAAAGGGCTCAAGCGTGAGAATTAAGACGTTCATCAAAAAAACCGCGAACCGCTTGCTCGGGTGCCTCGGATACCAATTGATTTCAAGGTACCAGATCCAACGACACGGGAGCCGGTATCAAGCAGTGGTAAGGGAGATAGCAGGAATATATGAAACGCAAATCTTCCCCGACCTCCCCGCAGCAGATAACAGACTTACCCTTCTGACAGCACTCGAAGGAACCGGAATTTCAGAAGCATTTTTCATCCTCCATTACTTACATTCCTCAATTAACAATGCCGCTGGAGATGTTTGTGAATTCGGCGTTGCACAAGGATTTACATCTGCTTTACTAGCGAACGAATTGCTCCGTTATGACAGACATTTATGGCTGTTTGACAGCTTTGAGGGGCTTTCGAAACCATCGGACAAAGATGAGTTAATCGACGATATTTTTGAGCTGGGCTCCATTGCAAAGTATGAGCGTACAATGTCTTACGGGAAGCAGTTTTTGATTGAGCAACTGTCGAAAGTACAAATTCCGCCAGAGCGCGTCCATGTGGTGGAAGGATTCATAGAGCAATTGTCGCCTGAAGTAGAATTACCTAATCAGGTTTGTTTTGCCTATGTAGACTTCGACTTGTATGAACCGATCGCCTGCGCTTTGAATTTGCTCCATAAGTCACTATCTTCCGGTGGCAGCATAATCATTGACGATTACGGATTTTTCTCTGCTGGTGCCAAGCTGGCCGTGGATGAATTTGCCAGTGCACATGCCAGCGAATATGAAGTTAACTCTCCACCATCTTTTTCTGGACATTTCCGAATTCTATCGAAACTATAGAGTTGGTCTGTAGTACGCCGCAATTGCTGGATATATGCCTGAGGCAATCACTATAATGGAAGACCGCCGCAGTTTTGTGCTCGACAGACAGAGTGATACGATTGCCCTATGGACAAATCAGTCCAACCTCTTGAATCTCGTGACAAACATTACTTCCCCTGGATTGACGTCCTTCGGTGTATTTCCTGGTTCCTCGTGGTGGTTTGTCATTGTGGTTTAACCTCTTTGCCAACAGGAGCGTGGGGAGTGGCGTTGTTTTTCGCTATCAGCGGCTTCCTCATTACCCGGATTATGCTGTCCACAAGGACCGAAAGTCGGTTTCTTGTTGATTTTTATTCGCGACGGTGGACGAGAATTGCGCCACCTTACTACATTGTTTTGTCCATCTATCTGCTGATGTTCTGCTTACCTATTCCTCAGAAAGAAGATAATCTGGCCAATACATTGGGACTTTTACCTGAATACCTCACATTTACGATCGGCTTCTTCAAGCCAGTAGCCGGTCCCTTCGGGATCGCCTGGACCATCGCAGTGGAGGAATGTTTCTATCTTGTGGCTCCTTTGCTCTATCGGCAAATCAAATCTCCATTGGGGCTTCAATTTCTATTGGTCGGCCTGTTGAGTTTTAGCTCTATTTTTCTGCCCCGGTTCGCTAGCGGAGCGTTCTTTGGATCGGTGTCCCATTTCTTGCCCTCCGCGCTCATCTGCGGCTGTTTCTTCGGGCTGTTGTGTCAAGAGGGAAAATTTAGTCTATACCTTAAAAGTCTGATGTTGCTTAGTGTCTGTCTGCTTGGTACATTCCTCACTCATCGCTTTGCTGCAGACTCTCCGATGGCAGGATTCTTGCTTGGACTTTTGGTATTCATTTGCTCAGTGTGGAAACGAGAGTTCCTTCTGTCGCGGTTGATCTCAAGGTTGGGACGATTCAGTTATGAACTATACCTGATTCACATTCCGTTCACTGCCATCGCCTCTCGCGTTGCAATTCATTGTCCGCTAATTGCACCAGTCATTGCAGCAATAATGACTATTCCTGCAGGATTGCTATTGTACAGATTGGTGTCGCTACCAGGCTTGCAACTTCGAAGACAAATTAGTAACAACCCTAAACTTGCAAATCTAATTGCGATTATGCAGGTCATCCCAATTCCTGTAGGCATCGCCTACTATTTCCTGACCCGTTTCTGAACGACCCGCCCTCATTCAAATCTTGGTCGATCCTTCAGATGAATAGCAGGATTGCCACCAACTATAGTCCAGGCTGGAACGTCGGCCGTGACTACTGCGCAAGCACCGACAATGGCTCCTTCCCCGATGGTTATCCCCGGCAGTATGAAGGCGCGGGCTCCCAGAAAGGCTTCCGCTTCAACTGTGATTTTGGCTGTTTGCAGCGGTAAACGGGGATCCTGGAATTTATGTGTACCAGTGCAGAGGTAACACTCCTGAGCTACTGTTGATCGCTCCATCAGTTCAATCGGTCCAAGGCTATAGGCGCAGGCTCCGTCACCAAGGCTGCTTCCGTTATGCATTGTAAGATTCCAGGGTACTGCAATTCGTGCCCGAGGATGAACATAAACATCACCCAGGATTTTGCAGCCAAAAAGTCTGAGCCACCATATTCGCCAGCCGTTCAAAGGTCTGGGGGTCCAAGCGCAAAACAGAGACCAGGTATACTCCCATAACAACAGTAGCAACAGTTGTTTCTTTGGTCGCGGCGACTTGTTGCGATCGAGCTGGTTGTAGGTGAAATACTCCTTAGAACTCATCGCTAATCGACCATGCTGGTAAGTGCTGCTCTCCATCTTGCATCATTCAAGTTTGATTGTCCATGGTCTCAGGTTTTACCAGAGTTTCCGTCGTTGGCTTGCTGTTTTTGCCCCAGATACTCGGACCAACTGTTCGCCGTAAAACACCGCCTGGTAAAAGGAACACAAGCCAGTGCCAGAATAGTAACAATACAACGGTTAGTGCAGTAAGAGGGAGGCCTTTGGCATAGTAGCTTGACAGGAAGTGTCTGGACGGAAAGAGACAACCAGCCATGATTCGCAGTTTGCGCCTGGTGTCGCCAAGCAGAACGCTGTTCAGGAGAAGCCCCAAAATGTTGCGCTTGTGCCAGACGAATTCAGGCGAACATGCTGCCGCGATCGGGCGAAGTCGCGGAAATTTAACCGTGCGTGCCGCTTCTTTCATGACGTCGTGAGGTACAGCGGTCGTGAAGAGCCCGCTAACTACCGAAAGTCCGAGCCAGCAACTTGTTTCAATTCCCTCCACGCTTGAGCGTCTGAAAAACTCCGGCCACCCTTTTCTTGCGGTAACTTCATTGCAAAGCAGGTTGAGGTCGTACAATGAACGCCAACCGCCCAGGCCGTCCTTATGAAAATGCATGAGCTGCAGCATGAGGTGATCGATGGAATCAGGGCTTGTTATGCCATCATCAAGTAGCTCAGCGGTAAGAAAGAAACGATCCAACTCGCGCATCTTCAACCCCGTGTCGAGCGGGTTCGACTTGAATTCCACGGAGGGCTTCCCCTGGCAACTCATGGAAAAGCTGAAGAAATAGTCTAGCTCTTCTTGCGGAACAAGAGACACGTCTTCAAGAGAATCACAGGGGCCAATGTCGGTCTGATGGCAGTCCCCCGTCCAGTTTGCATGGTATCCCAGGTTTTCCAGCCGTTTCATGATCTCCGGTAACGCGGTCGCTTTCACAACCAAGTCGATATCGTATGAAAGGCGATGGCTCGGCTTTTCATATAGTGTCCGTCCCATCACAATTCCCTTCACAAATACGCAGGGAAGACCATTCAGTACAGCGGCCACACTCACAGCCGTTTCGGCTTTGATGTGCTGTGCGAGAGAATCAGCAGCGGCGAGCCTTCGCAGCCACATTATTGTTCCCGCTTCTCCGGGTAGCGCTGCTAGCTCAGGCTCCAGGTTGAGTTCATGAATGAGGTCGAGAATGAAAAGTGAGAAACCGCTCTTGTCAATTTCGTCTTTCAGGGTTGCCACCAGGGCTGGTGTGACGAGCTTTGAAAGCGCGCTTTGCGCAGCGGAGCGATTTCGGCAAAGAAGGCTGAGTATCACTCGTGACGAGGCTGGTAAACTAGAATGTAGTGGTTGAAAGATTTGCATATTGGCGATTTTTACTTGCATTGGCTTTCATTGCCTTGTGGCGGGCTCCCCGAAACAGACGTTGGTGTAAATCTCCAGCAGGGATTCGGCTGCTCGCTTCCATGTAAATAGCGATGCTTGTTTCAGAGCCGACATCACCCTCTCTTGACGCAGCGATTCATTTTGCAGCAAATCAAACATATCCTTCGACATGCTCTGAAAATCCGACGGCTCAAAAAGGCTGCCGCCGGTTCCGACGACTTCGGGCAGTGAGCCGCCTGTAGATGCTATTACGGGCAGTCCGCAGGCCATGGCCTCCAGCGGAGGCCAGCCAAAGCCTTCCCAGAAAGAAGGGAAGATGAAAATGTCGCAGGCGCGGTACAAGTCAGCTAGTAACTCATCTGATTGCGGTTGACCCGCGTAAACTATACTGTTCGCGATGCCCAATTCCGTTGCTAAAGCTGACTCTTCTTTGTTCAGTGACGCGCCGGCTCGTATTAAACTTGCTCGCTGGTGTTTGCCCTTGATCAACTCTGCCATCGAACGCAGTATAGTCGGTGTGTTCTTGTAGGTGCCGCCTGTACCCACGTGCATCACAAGAGCGCACTCGCTCGAAAGTTGGAACTGTGCTCGCAGCTTCTCTTGCAGCTCTCGTCTGCGCACAGCCGAAACTGGCGAGAAGGCCTCATTCAATCCATGATAGACAACTGATACCTGTTCAGGTGCGAAGCCCGCGAGTTCTATTAGATCTCGCTTGGTGCTGTTTGAAGCAGCGACAATATGATCACTCCTTTTCATTTGCTGCAATAGGACTGAAAACGATCGTTCACTTAGACCTCCAGTTAAGTGAGGAAAATCGCCCCTAAAAACATGAAGAGGAATGACATCTTGGCAGGTCACTATCTTTCTTCGCGCACGGCAAAATGGAATCAAATTGGCGTGACTCTGGTCGACAACGTGAACGATGTCGCTTGGCTGGAACCTTGCTAGCATCGGGTAGAGACACCAACGTTGAAAACGCAAGGACCACGCTGATGCGCGACCGGGGAAGAGTCTCGGGTCAAACTTGAAGTCGTCTATTGTTACATCTTGCGGCGCATACAGTTGCAGTGCTGCGAGCAGTTCTCGGTGATACCGATTGGAGCTGTAGCTCCCAAATGACGGCACGCTGGGTAACAACATTACTTGCAAGTTGACTGGTCCCCTGTAGTATGTCCGGTTATACCATGCTTGTTGCATGTATCGCGCGGCGGCATGGGTTGAGCCTCAAGTCTTGAGGACCCTTGGCGGTATTTTGGTATCTTGCTGCAAAAGACGGCACTTATTGCGAAGTGCTATCATTTTGCCAGATTGGGATGGAATTGACTGGCAAGTGAACGTTACGGAAATCCAAAGCCATAAGGGCTGGTCCGGTTTGGAGCTGGCACAGTTGTGGGACTATCGCGAACTGATCTGGTTGCTAGCGTGGCGAGACATATCATCAAGGTACAAACAAACAGTTCTTGGGATATTCTGGGCAATCCTACAGCCGCTGGGCTCGGTGATTGTGCTAAGCGTGGTTCTGGGGCGGATGGTCAAGGTGCCATCGGATGGCATACCATACCCGTTGTTTGCATTCAGCGCCGTGCTTTGCTGGCAATATGTCGCCACTGTGGCCGGCGCCTCCACTGCAACTATCAGCTCGTCCTCTCAGCTTATTACTAAAGTCTTCTTTCCGCGGCTCGTGTTGCCGATTTCAATAGTCATTCCACCTCTGGTTGATTTAGGCGTTTCGTTGAGTCTGCTTCTAGTTAGTTTGCCTTTCTTTCACGTGAGTTTCACCCTCGGGACGATATGGCTACCCTACTACATCGTCTTATTGATAATTACGGCGCTGTCGGTATCATGCTGGTTCTCAGGACTGGCCATCGCCTTTCACGATATGCGACATGTGTTTCCTTTGTTGATGCAACTCTGGATGTTTTCTTCGCCAATTTTCTATCCGATGTCTCTAGTGCCACAGGAATGGCGTTTGATTTACAGTTTGAACCCCATGAGCGGCATACTGGAAGGTCTTCGTTATTGCTTATTGGGAGCCCCTCCTCCGGTTTTCGAACATGTCTGTGCCTCTACAGTTTCGGCGGTAGTTCTTTTGATTACCGGTGCTCTATTTTTCAAACGCCTCTCCAAAATTATTGCCGATCTTATTTAACGTTATGAGCGACTTTTCCCTCCGTGTCGAGCATTTGAGCAAGGCCTACGACCTGAAGGGCACAGCCTTGATGGGTTCGTTGCGAGAGTTCGCGCCAAAGTTACTGGAAGGACTCAAATCAAAACAGACTTCCAATTTCCTCTGGGCATTAAGCGATCTTTGTTTTGAGGTGAAACAGGGAGAGACGCTGGCATTGATCGGTCGAAATGGAGCCGGGAAAAGCACGCTGTTGAAGATTCTCTCGAGAGTGACAGATCCCACCAGTGGAAGGGCGCTGGTAAGGGGCAAAGTGGGATCTCTGCTAGAGGTGGGTGTTGGTTTTCATCCAGAGCTGAGCGGTCGAGAAAATGTTTTTCTCTCCGGTGCGATTCTGGGCATGAAGCAAGAATCGATAAAAAAGAGATTTGACGAAATCGTGACTTTTGCCGGGCTTGAGAAATTTATTGACGTGCCTGTGAAGCGCTACTCCAGCGGGATGTTTGTACGCCTGGGGTTTGCAGTTGCGGCAAACCTCGATCAAGATATTCTTATTGTTGATGAAGTACTAGCTGTTGGAGATGCCCCCTTTCAGAGTCGTTGCCTCGAGAAATTGACGGAGTTGCGGCACGAGGGGCGAACCGTGTTGTTCGTCAGCCACAATGCCGGATCGGTAATTAATCTGTGCCAGACTGCGCTTTATCTAAAAGATGGTCAGTTGCAGTCATTCGGCAAAACCGATGAAGTGGTTGCACAATACTTGCAAGATTCAAGCATTCAAAGCAATGTCAATCTCCAGCGGATGCGAGATATGACTGATAGACATGAAGGCCGGCGTGGCTCCTTGGTACGGTTTGAAGAAGTCAAACTATGCAGCGCTGAGGGCATGAGCATCGCATATGGTGATCCCTTGTGTTATGAAGTTGAAATCTCATCGCGGATAGATTCGGAGGAACTCGGATTGCGCCTCACCTTTGTTGACGGCCTTGGCAAAGTCGCAGGAAGTACCTTCTTGAAAGAAACCCTTACATTCACACCGGGCGAACTGAGGCGCTTCCGAATCGTCATCAACAATTTGAATTTGACGGTCGGAACGTATTCAGTCTACTTTGTTCTCAGCCAGGGCGTGGGAACAAATGTTTCGTCTTTATCATGTGTGGATGAGATTCAGTTCGTGCCGGCATTCGAAGTTGTAGACAGCCCGGAAGCACCAAGGGCGTGGAGCGCGAAGATGGGACCGTGCGTTTTTGAGAAGACCAGCCTTACAGAAATTTCTATCATGGATGCGGAGACCATAGCATGATGATAATAAACTGTCTTGTGATGCTGATGCCCTGGTTCTTGAAGAAGTGGATTCTCAAGCTGTTTTATAGATACGACATAGCCGACGGGTGCTTCATTGGTCTCTCTTATATCTTTCCGGCAAGGCTTGTCCTGAAAAGCCACGCGCAGATTGGACATCTGTCGCTTTGTAAGGGGTTGGACCTGTTGAGGATGGGCGAGCATTCCTCTATAGGACGGTTCAATTGGATAACCGGTTATCCTTCGAGCGGAATCAGTCATTTCACGCAGGTGCAAAATCGTCAGCCCATCCTCCTGATGGGAGATCACTGCGCAATTACACACCGCCACATAATTGACTGCACCGACAAGATTGAACTGGGCGATTATGCCACCGTGGGCGGTTATTATACGCAGTTTCTCACGCACAGCATCGACTTCCTGGAGAATCGTCAATCATGCAGTCCGATTACTATTGGTCGATACACGTTTGTCGGAACTTCCTCGGTTATCCTCAGAGGAGCGAGTTTGCCGAATCATAGCGTCCTGGCGGCGAAATCTTTGTTAAACCAATGCTTTGAGGAAGAATGGCATTTATACGGCGGAGTGCCGGCGAAACTGCTCAAGGGCATTTCTGCCGAAGACAAGTATTTCTCCCGAAAGCTGGGCTTCGTGGACTAGCAGCTACGATTAATTCCCATCGTGCTCAGTAATTTTTCGCCGTATTCCTGCCATGTGAACTTCTCGGCGTGTTGTCTGCAAGGTAGACGCATGTGAGACAGCTCATTTCTATGGTCGGCACACCAGCTGATTCGCTCGGCCAATTTTTCCGGAGACCGCACTGGCACAGTGAAGCCGGTGATACCGTCCAGGACGAGGTGGTCGCCGCCCGTGTTCGGGGTGACCAAAAGGGGCACTCCCTGCATCAAGGCTTCTTGCTGGACCAGTGCGCACCCCTCGATGAGTGAAGGCAACACGAGCAAATCGGCATTGGCCATGCTGGCGTAAACCTCACCTTGTGATCGTGGACTGTGATATTCGAAGTGCGAATATTGATTAAAGTAGAAGCTCATCGGCAGGCGAGGAGCACCTATTACAGATAGCCTTATGTCCGACCTGTTCAATAGTTTCAGCGCTGTAAACAGGTCGGCCAACCCCTTCCGTTGGGTAAGGCTTCCGACAAAAAGCAACTTCAACGTGGTTCGAGGTTCACTTGGCCGCTCTTCCAATGGTGCCAACGGTACCAACGGGCTTCCAAAGGTAGCAATGGTAGCCTTGTGCCTCAGCTGTGAGGGTAGCGAATTGAGCACGAATTGACTGGGGACGAAAATACGATCTGCCAGTTCGGCTTCGCGAGACTTTCTTGTGGTTTTCGCTTCAGAAAAGAAACTGTCGGCAAATGTAGGCAACCACTGCGGATATCGCTCTTGCTCTTCTGCCAACGTACATTGAGCGAATGACCAGTAGGCAATCGGTAAATCGTATCCGGAACGAAGTCCCATGGATTGTGCTTGAGTTAACGTTTCCAGCGCTGCGTCTTCGTACGCGTAAACCAAACCAGAACCATCGGTGTGTGTGTGGAGGTGGTCTGCCAATGCTCTGTCAACATCTTTGCAAACGTTGTCCATTGAAAAGATACCATCAGGCGATATTAATCCGTCCAGTCCTGTCCTTGCCGACAACAATCGGAAGATCTCCCGCACTGGCGACATTCGTATAATGATTGAAGCTGGACAGCGCCGTCGTAGTAATTCCTTTTTCAGGAAGGCTGGCAATCGCTCAATGAGCCGATTTTCTTCAGCGATAGCAATGGAGCTGAATAAATTTACTTTAAGCCCGGCAGAAGCGAAGGCGGTTAGGGCTGCTCTCGAGTTTGAGTTCAACGCTGGGCTCGAGACGAAAATTTCTAACCCTGTCATACAGAATCGGCCAAACGCTCGAGTATAAAGTCCACTCGTTCCCTCAGACTTCCTGCGCTCAAAACAAATATGTCCGAGTGCCGCAAACTATCATGCATCTGATCGCAGGCGTTAGAGTGAAGGAGCAGATTAGATATTGGAAGCAAGTGGCGAAGCGATTGTGCTGCCGATATACGGTGGTACCTCAGCGGTTCTGATTCGCAACCGGGGGAGTCCAGAAAGAAGACAAAATCAAGGTTGGCTCCCAGATCTAGATTTGTGTCCAAAAAAAGATTGCGACAAGGATACCAGCGATCACCAATCAATTCTGGAGCAGGTAGCCCGCACTCAACCAGTAAGCTGCGTGTGTTCTGGCGGATGGACAGGGGCGCCGTGAAGTTGAGAATGACCTGGCGAGGAAAATCGACCATGGAGATATCTTCACAAACAAAACGCAATCCGCCAAGAAGGCACAGTGCCAGCGCCGTAGTTGTTTTACCTCGACCGGAAGCGCCAGCAATCATGATGGAACGTCCGTCAAGGGAAACCAGCGTAGCAGCATCCACATATATCAAGTCCTGGTGTCTCCCGTAGGCCTGGTCGATCAGGGTATCGATTAAGCAATAGATGTCATCAGAGGCTATTTCAAAGACCGGACTAGCTTCCGTTTCTCGAAATTGGAAGCATTCACGTAGCAGATCGATTTGAACGGTTGTTTGCAGTCGAGCCGTGGCCTCGCCCAGTAGAACAGCTTCAGGCATTGGTTTTCACTGGATTAGCTCGATTTGATCGGGCTGTAGAAACGCCGATAGTAAAACCCGCTCCATTTCACTCCGAATCTCGCTAACGTCTTTCATCGTGTCAATGGACTTCCAAAGTATATTTGTGGTCTTGAATGCTTTTAGCGTACCTTGTTTCGCCAGCAAAGGAAAAGTTGTATCTTCGTGATCGCCTTTGTCTGGTAACAAATCGATTATGGCTGGAGAGAAAGCGTATATTCCCGCATTGACATGAAAAGGCAATTGTGGCTTTTCTCGAAAACCAGTGACAATATTGTCATCACCTACGTCGACGATTCCGTATGGACTACTGAGCGGCACTGTGACGATTGAGGCCATGGCGCGAGCCGAAACGTGAAAGTCAGCCAGAGCTTTCAGGGAGAGATTACAAATAATGTCTCCGTTGAATGCATACACTACGTCAGTTTCTCGAAGGGAGGAAATGGACCCCAATGCTTTCTTGAAGGCTCCGCCTCGGCCCAGGGGCTCTTCTTCGATGGAATATGTTATTCGCATCTGCCACTTTGAGCCGTCACCAAGGAAGTTGACGATCGACTCATGCAGATATCCTGCCGCAATCACAACATGCCGTACATCGTAACACCTGAGCCAGTGGAGCTGAAAAGCTATGATTGGTGTTCCCAGGATCTCGACCATGCATTTTGGCCGATCACTGGTTAGAGGGCGCAACCTTTGCCCTTGTCCTCCCGCCAGAATAATTGCTCTGCTGTTCTCCATAGCCAATATTGTTCCATCAGCTTCCAATCTTTGCCATGTTTGTCTCCCATTAAAGGAGAAATATTCTTCGCTCTTTTTTGATTAATGTCATCCGTACCGGGAATAGATAAGTAGGGGACTACACGCCGGGGAAGACAGTTGCGAGAATATTATCCATCTGTAGCTGCCGATATGGCGGACGAGTTCGTGCCGGCTTTGCCTGCCCGACAGACTAAAAGCAGCTTCTACAACGACATTGCCAAGCCGCTGTTTGATGGTATGAGTGCGGCTGTTGCTCTAATGTTATGTGGACCCTTGTTCTTATTGGTCGCAGTCCTCGTCAAGGCCGATACCTCCGGGCCGGTCTTCTTTCGTCAGCAGCGTAGAGGGTTGCATGGAAGGCGGTTTCTCATTTGGAAATTCCGAACGATGCACCAGGGCCGTCATGAAGAAGCCGCTGTCACCAAAAATACTGACTTGCGTATAACTAAAGTAGGCAAATTCCTTCGTGACAGCAAGATCGACGAATTGCCGCAGCTGTTTAACATTATCGTTGGCGACATGAGCGTCATCGGTCCCAGACCACTCTCGGAGCAAGAGAGTTTGCAGATTGAGGGGCTGGGATACCCTTGTAACGAGGACGGGTTCATGCACCACGTTCGCCCGGGTTTGATTGGCCTTGAACAAATCAAGAGACAACGCCACCTTAGTTATACTGAGCGGTTTGAGCTCAATCGCATATACTCCGAGCAAGTTAATGCTGGCCTTGACTTGTACATCTTTGTGGTTTCGCTAGTGCAATGCCGATTCGTTTGTTCAATAGCTGCGATGTCGGCAATTGTCGAATGGTTACTGGTTAATCCGCTTTAGATCGGCCTTTCCATTCAAGTAGTTTTCGTACTCCCTTTCGATTTGCGCGGGGACATCAAACTTACAGGGCCCTGCAGGGTGGTTATCCTGTAGCGTGCTTAGAGAAACCGCCTTTGTCCGAGGATAGTACACCAGGCTGCATGGCGCCCAGAGAAGGCTGCGGAGAATGTCAAGTCCGGTTTTTTCGGGAGATTCAAGGTGACCCTCGCTTCCTATTTCGAATGGGAGTACCTCGTTTTGCACGCTGATACCATGTGACCATAAGGCCAATCGTGCCATGGTTAAACCTCGTTCCTCGTTTCCTTCTGATGTGACAACCCCTACTTTATGCACCTGAGCTGCCACGAGAAGGGGAATGCTGTAGTAAAAGTTGCCGAAAGTACTATCGGCATTGCATTCCACAAGTACTTTGTCGAAAGGAGCACCACACTCAAGAAATGTTTTTCGAATGCAAACAGGTGGGGAACCACCGGAAACGACAATGAGCAGGGTGGGCGTTTTCTTGGCCAAGGCGGCAGCAAATGCCTCGCGCAAAGGAGACCCACCCAGAACGAGCAATGCGTCAAGTGGACGAGACTGGTTGAAACAGACCCCCGTCGTCGCGACGAGCAGCCATAGTACTATTACCGACAAAGCCGCACAGAGAGCCGCGGTCCATGGTTGTTCCTTTATAAACTTCTGCATTGTCCTCTACTATTAGACGGGTTTCGTCTGGCCTGCCACATCCTGAAGTTTGCCAATGTACTCCACAAAATTCTTACGAGCATCGAAAGACGACTCGTAACACAATCTGGCTTGTGTCCGCATTTGCTTCACTTCAGTCTCAGTTAACCTCAACCAGCGCGTAAGCAAACGCACAACTCCGCTCTCGTCGTCCTGGTCCACCAGACCTGCATTCCATTGCTCGATCACTGGATGAATATTAACTTTGTTGGAGACCAACACGGGTGTTCCACAAGAGAGTGCTTCTGATACCACTCTTGCGAAGTTTTCCTGGTGAGAGGGAAGCACGAGCCCTTGCGCGTTTGCTAACAAACCCCACTTAGTTTCGCCGGACACCATCTCGAATTGTTGAACTCGACTACGAATTGACGGGTGTAACTTGTCGAGGACGTCATGAAGAACATGTTTGTAGCCGGGAGCCGGGGGACCTGCTAACACAAGGTTGATGTCGATTGTTGCACAGGTTCGCTCAAATGCATTGATGAGAAGGTCAATCCCCTTCTTCTCATGCATGCGTCCAAGGTAGAGTAGATAACGACTTTCGAAAAGCTCTGGATTGTTTTGTGCCCATTGTCGGGTGGCAGTGACCAGGCGATCTTGCGGATCTACAGTGCCATAGCCAATAACTACTTCGCGCGCTAGATACGGACGAAACGCTTGTGCAGACCTCACCCGTTCCTGTTCGCAGGTGAAAAATACAGCCTGTGCATGGGACAGAACTTTGTGTTCAAATAGCCCCCAGTAAGCGCACTTCTTGAGATGTTTAAACGGATATTTTTGTGAGAACCACGGATCCAGCATGCCATGAGTAAACAATACATAGGGGTGCCGGGCCTTGAGGCACACCTGCGAAGCGGCATAGGACATGTAGCACCACACACCGTTTATTACGGTTACATCAAATCGACTAAGATTCTCACGCAACCAGCGGTCGAGCCGTTTACTGTAGCCAAATGTATCCTTTACAGGACCCAAGGCATGCACCGTTGCCGGAAACGATTCTATCCATCGGCAGTTTGGCTCGTCTTGCGTAACAACTTCTATCTCAATCCCGAATGACGATTGAAATTCGGCCACCATCCGTACAAAGTCGGCCGGACCTCCGCCGGCGGGATCAAGTGAGCGAATACAGTGTAAAATTCGCACAATCAACCCTCTACTGCCTGGCACAATTTTTGACCAGCAGTACACAGCCCCATCTCTTTGTCTAGATTCCGCAGCCCCGGCGGAAATGCCAGAAAGCCACGTGGGCAGTGCACCCCCGCCGGCCGGTCGAAAGGATCTGCATTGTCGCTACAAGTGTAATCGGCGCCCCTAAGTCGGAATGCGACATCGGGCAGATCGCTTTGAGGATATGTCTTACCCGAAAAGTCCAGCCCGTATCGCTGTTCGCAGACAGTGGTAAGGTAGTTCAAGATGGTTTCTGCCAGTGAACTGCTCTGGCTCTCGCACACTGTTCCATCGTCATAACGGGATTTCCTGTTGAGATACACCGTTCCATGGGTGGGAGAATATGCAGAGGATTTCGATGGTACGATCGTCCATCTTGCGTGTCTGTTGCCAAGTCCCTCCAGCGCGATCATGCGGGCTGTTCTTGAGTGAGGGCTCATTCGGCAAAACCCGCCACCTGCAAGAAGGTGGTTGAGGTTTACAACTTGCAGGCAATTTTCGAAACTGTAACTGGAAATCATAAGGACAATCATATCTGCACACTTCAATGCATGAGCCAGTGCATCCAATGCGTGGCCGATCGAACTCAATTCCACCTGAAATTTCCGCGAGTAAAATTGTGGTCCAATAAGGTGACCGGCCACGTCGAATATAGCCGCTCTGACCACCGAGAGAGCGGGTCGTTGCGACTGGGTTAGGTCAGCAGCCAGTTGCAGTCGTAAGATTTCCGTTGAAATCGCTTCCCGAAGCAGCTCTACAGGAGGCTTGTTGCAGTTCAGCCATCCACATGGTTGATAGCTGTTGATTTCTGGATGTTTCTTTGATAGGAGCTCTGGACTGAAGCGTGTTTGCACCGGAACCGTTCCGTCGGATAACCAAATTCGGTCGCCGGGCAAGACGAGGGGAATATTGATCAGCATTGTTTCCCTGGAAGCGGTCTGTCCCAACAGTCGTAAACTTTTCTGAGGAAGCTGCCTTTCATCAACTACTTGGAGGTTAAGCAAACTCCTAACCGGTTTGGCAAATCCGCTACAAGTGTGATCTGGCCAGTCAAGTGCGGTTAGAAGAGTTGCCCATCCTGTGGCAGTATTGGACAAAATGTTCGATTCTGTTTGGGCAAACACATAATTTCGCCTGATTCCCGCCAGGAATGTGGAAAACTCCGCCAACCGATCAAGCTCTTGCAGTCCCAGACCGTCAAGAGCAATAATGGCAAACTTATTCAACTCTACCTGCCGACTTGGCCCGGGGATGTCAGTATAGAAGATGCAGGGGCCGGCTGTACCAGAAACTTGTCGAGAATCACCGGTGAAGCGGCCAATCCGCCAGCGAGAAGCACTTGTTTCAAAAATTGTGTACGTGTCAACCGAGGGTCGGAAGATATACGTTCTTCTTGACTTTTCTTAGTCTGATCTTCTTCCATACTCCGTGAACTCCCACCTGTTTAATATAAATGTTAGATGATATTGTTATTCCAGTCCATAGGATTTGCCATTGTTGACCACTAATCCACTTGTTACAAGATCAGCCAGGAATTTTTCTGTTTCTTGAGCCGGTGGTCGACTTCCTGTTAGTGACTCCAACTCGTCCAGAATTGAGTCAAGATTGTGCCTTCCATCACAAAATTCCCAAATGGCTGCTCCGCACGGACTTAGGATATGTGCCCATAAAGTCCTATCGTTAAACACAACCACGTGCCCGTCTGGCAGCAGTTTGGTTTTTAACTCGGGGTTGCGAACCGGAAACCCAATCAACACGCAGGAAGACTCCAATGGCAGACGAAAGAGACATTTCGGATGAAACGAATTATAGCTCAAGAGTGTATAAGGCTTTGCCCTTCATTGTGAAGCAGTGGTGGCGAGCAGAAAAGAGCGATGCTCCGGTCTTCAGGCTTATGTCTGGAAACTGGCGTATGCACTCGGATCCTCGGTGTGATGTTAGTGACATCGAACAGAGCGAGTAACTCCGCCATGGCTAAAGTTCTTATCATGGGCGATCCCGCTGACGTCCATGTCCGTGCTGTTCAGCGGTGTTTATTGGAGCTCGGCTGTGGGGTCGAAATCTGGCAATCTCAATATCTATTATATGAGCAGTCGCTTGTCTTTCGTCCTGACATTGGCTCGCTGACCGTGAAATCCAGCGAAAATGAACTCGATTTTTGTTCTTTTGATTCTGTGTGGTTTCGTCGTGTCGGCACAGTTAGAGCGCTGCCTGCTCCAGAGAGGTGGATTGAGTCGTTCTGTCAGAAGGAGTCAACCCGAGCGTTGCAGGCGATGATAAGAGCACTGCCGTGCTTCAAGGTAAACGATCCACGCGCCCAGGAAGAGGCTCTGCTAAAGTTGCAGCAGCTACAGCTGGCACAGGAGTGCGGGTTTCGTGTACCGCAGTCTCTAGTAACCAATTCTCCCGCCGCAATTCGTGAATTCTTCGAATTGAATAATCGCGAAGTTATCTATAAGCTGATAGATGAAGCTACTAACGCTGTTTTGCCGAATCACCACAATCCTGCTGGAATTTTTACTACGTTGCTTACAGAAGAGGATATAAACGAGTTTGATTCGGTTGAGTTAGCTCTGCACCTGTTTCAAAGAAGAATACCCAAGAAATTCGATGTGCGTCTTACCGTGATCGGAGAAGAAATCTTCGGTGCCAGAATCATGTCTCAAAGCGGACGGGGACATGTAGACTTCAGACTGGACTACAGCGTACCAACGGAAAGATTTGACGTTAGCGGCAAGTTGAGAGAGTGTACTCTGGCCCTGATGGAGAGAATGGGCTTGGTCTTCGGGTGCATCGATCTGTGTGTTGACAGTAGCGATTGTCCATTTTTCTTTGAGATAAATCCACAGGGGCAATTCCTCTGGATCGAAGATGCAGTCGGCTTTCCGCTCTCCAATCAACTCGCTTTGCTTCTTAAAACGGCATGAAATGACGCAAGTCACGTTTCTGTCTTCCTGCCTATGGGAACAATATAATGGAAGATCCAGCGGGGAAAATTCATGCGGCGATTAAAACTCAAGTCAGTGGTGCCGGGAATGCTGGCACTTTCTGTCAGTCTGGCTCAGTATCCAATTCTTGTACATGCTGAAACCATAGACTTCACCTCCACAGACAAGAGTGCCACGGCCGTCGGCGACGCCCAAATTAAAGTGGGTGACCAAACTATGCACGTGAGTGCCGGTCAGAAGGTTACTTATGGAGAAGCTGCTGCAGTTGCTCAGTACTTGTCTGGAGGACAGACGATTCTACTGGGATCGGGCGGTGCTGCTACGGGAGGCTCAGTGGTTCTGAGTCAGGTAGCCAGCGGCTCGATCACGGGGCTGAATATCCCTCACGGGCTCACCGCCATTCAAGACTTCGGTCAGGCGGCCTCCCTCAACATTTCAGGCAACTTTACCAATTCCGGCAACTTTTACGCAGTTTCATCCAATCAGGCAGTCACAGTAGCAAACATACTTGCAGCTAATATCTCCAATAATGCCGGGGCTTTGCTGACCACCGTTCTGCCGTCGACGGGCCTCTCTGGTTTTTCCAACTTAGTCGCCAATCTCGGTCTCAACCTTAGTGCCACCAATGCCTTAATTAATTCCGGCACTATTTCGAGCGCCGGTTCCTTCTCTGCCACTGCGGCCAACATTACCAACAGCGGGCTGATGCAGTCTGCTACTGCAATGAATTTGCAGGCGTTATCGATTGTCAATCAGGGGGCGATGCTTGCTCAAGCGGGTAATCTTAGTATGATTGCCAATAGTATTGCCAATGTAGGCACTCTGCAGTCCGTGATCGGTGATATTCACCTTACGGAGCTGTTCGGAAACAGCTTGAGCATCTCCAATCAGGGCGGGCTTATCTCAGCCGGGCACGACTTAATTGCGGAGATTGCAGGAGATGCGCTCAAGCCCGACCTTTCGATTACCGGGGGGATTCTGCGGTCCGGAAACTTGAAGACATTCAATGCCGCAAACGGCCATCTGGACATCAATGTACAAGATATGGGCGGAGATGTGAGCATTAATGCGGGAACTCTCGGGCTCAAGGTGGCCTCGGGAACCAGTCCGTTCAATCTAGTCCATCTCAATGTCACTGGCGACCCGAATATGGACATCAATGCTCCTTCTTACAACAACCTGGCACTGCTCCAAACGTTCGGCGGCTACCTTAAGATTACCGCTACCGCCGGCGATATCATTGCCGGCGCGATTGATACTACGAATGCGGGCGTTGGTAGCAACGTGGGTTCCGTCACCCTAAATGCCACCGGAAACATTACCACGGGCGATATCTTAACCGGCTCTGCTGTAGGACAATCTGGCTTGGTGACTGTCAGCGCAGGCAACAACGTCAGCACCGGAGCAATAAATTCTCCTGGTCTGACTGCCCTTATCACTGCGGGTGGTACCATCGATGTTACGTATCCCACCGGAGGCAATTTACTTACTACGCCGCTCAGCCTCAACAGTCCGGGCGCAAAGACGGTTAGCGCTACCGCCAATGGCTTTGCTGTTGGCGCAAATTCACTTACCAGCCTTGGAGCCGGGGCACTCACAGTTAATGCCCTGGCAGGAACGATAAGCTTTTCCAATGGTACCGTGGTCAATTCAGCCTCCCCGGTGGTTTTCAGTGCAAATACCATAGATCTCAGCAGTGCCACCAATTTGACCTTTAGTTCGATGGGTTCTGTCGGCACCGGTTTCCTTACCAGCACTGCTTTACGCAGTGGCAATGGCGGGATAATTTTGCCTGGCGGAGCCTTGCAGTTAACATTCCGGGGAGCTGGCGGGGAGCTCAGCGATAATCGTGCTGTTGGCACCGGGTTTACAAATTTCGGCAGCACTGCTCTATTGGTGAACAGCGACGGTGATGTGGATGTTCAAGCCGACACCATAAATATGGGAGGCGGCTCGGCCTTCTTTAACATTCCCAACTATAATTTCTTCGTCAGTGAGATAACCGCCCGTAGCCAGAATCCCACTGTCTTCAACAACGTATCAAATCAGGGGGGATTGTTAGGCTTAGTATCAAATGGAAGAATCACGCTTCAAGGATTTTTCAGTAACACCAATAACTACCTAGACACTGGTGGAATTTCCGTGTACAGCGGATTGTCAGGGCCAGCCAATGCTCCCAATACCGTCACGGGTATTGTTTCGAATGCACAAATCAACAGCACGGGCTATATCGTGCTCAATGTTTCAAATACCAACACCCTCGTTCCTGCCAACCCGACGTTGCCTTCAATACTTGTTAACGGACCCATTAACTCCACCGGTTCGTTTCTCAATAACCTTAACGGCCTGGTCGGCGGAGGTGGTGTTGAACTGAGCGTCAACACTCAGCCCGTCGGCGGGCTGGCAGGACAGATGGCAACATACCGGCCCACTCTATACGTGGCGACGGTCAATGGAACAATAGAGAACACACCATTTGCACCTGTGACTACCCCCAATATGGCCACGGGTGGTTTCGCCGGCGGTGGTACTATTACTGCCACCGGAAATGGTGCTGTGATCATCGATGAAAATGCCGGACTCACCCCCGGTCTGGTTTCCGGAAACGGGCAATTGAATGCCTTCGGGGGTATTATTTATGCCGGCGGTGCATCCATTGTTGGTGAGGTTACTGTAGACGCGCCGGTTACTGCGACGGTTGCCACCAACCCGACACCACCGACACCTCCGGTCGCACCGGTTGTGGCTGTGATCGCGGATCCGCCCGTCGATGTGCTCCCCATTGTCGACGTTACACCTGCTGGCGGTGGCGGTGGCGGGCCCGCTGCCACCGCTACTGTGCTGCAAACAGATACCACTACCTCTCAAGCCGCACTGCCAGCCGCTAGTACGGTTCAGGCCACACGAGACTCTCAACCATTGCAATTAACTCCTTCAACATTCAATAGAGCGGAACAGGTAATTCTCAATCCCTGTGCGATTGTAGAAATGCAGCCGCCCGACAACATTAACTTCAAACACATTAAAGAACCACCCATGCTGGTGACTTTTGATGAAACACAGATGTCTCTCTTGCCACCGACAGCAGTGGATGAAAAGGCTCAACGACTGTCGGTACGACTGGAAACGGGGCGGATCATGATCGTCACCAGTGCGGCGTCTTGCAGTGTGGTGGTGCAGTGTCCAGGCCGACCGGTCCAAGCCAT
Source organism: Candidatus Obscuribacterales bacterium (assembly GCA_021732565.1). Classification (GTDB taxonomy): domain Bacteria; phylum Cyanobacteriota; class Vampirovibrionia; order Obscuribacterales; family Obscuribacteraceae; genus JAKFUT01. The sequence goes on along the minus strand of JAKFUT010000317.1, from coordinate 17,771 downwards.
AGACGTTCCTAAGAACTCCTCAGTAGTTATTGAAAGAAGGTCCAACGGCGCGATTGCAGTCGCCTCACTGGAAGGCCCGGGAACCAGTGTAGCGTTGTTTGACGAGAGTGGCTCTGAAAGCAGCAAAAAAGTGATTGCAATCAATCCGAATACCAATCTGGTGATGGCATCCGATGACGAGTTGCTGATACCCATTGAAGGGGGCTGTGAGTGCGCCGTTGGCGCCTCTCTCCGTCTGGAAATCAACGAAGGCAGTCCGCTGGTCGCGCAAACTCGCACGATCACCGACCGGAAGAAATTCCTTTACCGGGGAACGGGAGATTGCTTTGTAACCGATTCGCGGGATCGTGATGTCCAAAGAATTCAAAGGAAGATGAAGGAGATTCAGGCGGAACTCCCTGCTAGTCGCCAACCCAGCCCGAACCGGCCGTCGCCTCTGGCACCGGTGGCATACACCGTGCCCGCCAATCCGCCAAAACCAGCTCATTTAATTCAGCCTGGCAAAACAATATTGACCAGTGCGCGGCGGTTTGAAAGCCTCGATTTGCCAAGCGGTTCTGTCAAAACAAGCCCGGATAGTCATGTGACGGTGGATGATTCCGGGGTTATCAAAATAACTTCCGGAGAGTTTCTTTACTGTGCAGACAAGAAAACTACTCTCAAAATAAATGACATGAAGGTTGATGTCGCCCGGGGGGCGATGATACTGGTGTCTGCCACCAAGGGCTTCATGTCTGTCGTCAATCTGTGGGAAGAAGGAATAAAAGACGTTCATGTCACCATAGCCGGATCACAAGTACACCTCACTACGGGCCATCAGGTTATTGTCTCGGAGAAGGGCGAGAAACCGATGGATATATTGAAGACCCAGGGATTCGCTCGCCGTGAGGTTAAAATCAATGCCTTTGATGGTGGCCGAAATTTGATCAGCGCCGATGTTTCGCTGCAAACTGCTTTGTACCAGTGCAACCTGTTGCGTTCGGTGGCGATAACGCCAGACGAGGAATGCAAAAAGATTCGCGATAGAGTTGTAAAAATGGCTGCGGTTCTGACTGTTGCTACTGCCGGGCATGGTGGTTATCAGTTCTCAGGCCTCAAATAATAGCTGGAATTTACGGCAAGGCGATCTTTTTACACAACTGTGGTTTCATCTCTGGTTCAACTGAAACGTTGGCATCATCATATTTGGCAGAATCATCGAGAAAGAGGTGAATCGGTTGGGCTGAAGAAGCTGTAACTTCTTCCGGGCGGAGGAAAGCTGCGGGTTTTGGCACTGGCCTCTTCTTTTCCCGCTCTTCTTTCTCCGCTTCTTCCAGGTCCTCCCGAATTTGAGTTATGACGGATGCAATTGGTCGCTTAATGGCCGACATGCGCAATCCGTAGAATATACGAAAATCCATGCCGGACAATCCGGGGGTGCCGTCGGAATGTAAGTTGTAAATGGGCTCTGCTCTTACAAATGCCTGCAATCCTGGCAGTGCCCGCAAAATCCTCCTTGATATTTCAAAGTCTAAAATAAAACTGTAGCTATCTTGCTTGATCACAGCATTTCCTCGAAACGGCTCGCGAAATGACTGAAAGAAGGTTCCCGACGTCACAAAGATCCAGTTGTGGCGTTGATACACGGACCCCACGGTATAAAACGGATCTATTTCACGAGTGGGTGCGCGAAAGGGTTTTCGGCCGCGCAACTGGAGGATGCCGCTGGCATAACCCACCCAGTTTGGCGTTATGGTGTAACTCAGTGACATTGTGGGAAGAAAATCAAATTGAGGTAGCTGATGGAGGGTCAGTAGTTCTCGAGCCTGCATGTCAAGCAGCAGGTTGGCCTTCTGGGCTATTTTAAAGTCCTTTTGTACAAAGCCGCCCAGTGACTGCACAACGGTGTTCAGCCGTACATTATGTGATAGCTGGTCTCTGATTAAGAAGTAATTGCCCCCGAATCTGATACTGGGGGTGAGTGCCCATCCCGCCGTTACGTTGGGCAATACCCGGAATATGGAGTCGTCATTGTTGACCAGTCCGATTACGTCGTTGAATCGTGACTGTTGAATGGTATCAAGTTGACGAAAAATAGGGGGGGGCGGGAATCTTCGAAGTAACTTTCGCTTGGTTGGAAACTGAAAAGGATTTGTTTCATAGCGAAATGTCGTTTCTACACTGCTCGTCATATAAAACTTCGCTGGCAGCTTTTGCAACGCCTTAGTCTGCAGCTGTTCAAATACGGTTCGAGGGCGCAGCTCGACGGTAGACGGTAGCGAGTCTGTTGGCAGTATGGTTGGTGTGAGCGACGGAACTGATGGAACTGTCGGTGTGCTTATCGGACGACTGCCCGCTTCAGTAGTAGGAGAAGGCGTTGATGTCTGCGCGAAACCAGCCTGTGACCATAGGACACTGAGCGCAATTCCAATTATCAAACAAATTTGTCTTCCCAAGCTGATCTTTCCAGGGAAATAGCTCAAGCCCATTGTATAGCAAAAAGTGTTCCTGTCATCTGTGGGTAAATCCTATGCCCAGGCTTCCTCTTCTAGAACTTCGGGTCTGGCGCGCACTGCGGTTGGCTGTGCCGTTTGTATCTTGGCAGCTTCCGTGTCCCATGCCGTCAGGTAACCGTTCTCCACCCGTTGAAGTTCCAGCTGAGAAGCAAGCACGCTAAGGTTGTCTTTTGGGGTTCGTCTCCAGCGAACAACCACTAGGGGTAGCATGTGGCTGCTGAAAAGAGAAAGAGCTCTCGCCGACTTGGACATAGGCTCGGTATCAAAAATCAGTATCTCCGCCAGTGAGCTGAGTTTCTCCAGGAGCTTGCGTCCGTCGTCTGAGTCCCAAGACCAGCGTTCGGAAACCATTCGACCAATGGCGAAAATGCCAAGATTCGAGTTGATGGGCGTGATCGCGTCCTGACAGGATTCCAATTGAAATTGTGTAACCGCAGGTGGTGTCAATCCTAGTTTCTCGTGGATGAACGATCCACTGGTAACATCTTCGATAAGGAGTACTGAGTGCCCGCTATCGGACACGGCTCTGGCTAGCCCGAGGCAGCACGAGGTCTTGCCATCGCCCTCTACGGGACTAATAACAGCTAGCCGATTGTGACATTGCGCGAGTTTCGGCATCAAAGCAAGGCGCAGCCGCTCAAAGCGAGACTTATTCTTGTCAGTGCTGGCAGATAACCGACCGAGGGTGGCTATTAGTGGAAACTTGATCAGCGAACCTATATTTGAAAAATTGCCGATGGATGGATCTAGAAATGCAAAGACAAACCATACAGCTGTTCCCAAGAATAGTCCAAGTATTCCTGTGGCACCGGTGAGAAGTGTTCCCGAAGGACCTTGCGCAATGTCGGGGACATTGGGGCGGTCGATGATTTGGATGTTGGTAACTCCCGCCGCCACCGTTTCAATGAGGCGAGCATTTTGCAGCCTGCGTTCATAATCGGTCACCGATTGTAGTGCCTGCGCTTCGTCGTGCTTGTATTCGGCAAAACGAACTTGTAGTTCGGGTAATTCCATCACCTTAGCCCGTAGACGAGCTAGATCTTCCACCTCTTTCTCCAGCTTCATTGCCAGGCCTGCTGAATCTGCTCGTGCGTCGGTTAGTTTGTCGAATTTCTCGGTTTTCTCGTGCGGCAATGTTGTCGCCACCATATCTGGTGGTACTTGTCCTTGACGGTAAAACGCCAAGCGGGTTTCCAAAGCTCGTCGTGTATTATCAGCTGAGGCGTGTAACGCTATCATTGTCGGGTGTGAATCTTTCAATTTCGACGAGTTCTGCACCACTTGCATGTCAAGAACGGCCAGGCGATCTTGCAGGGATGTGACGAGCGGGTCTTTCACGGACAGGTTTTCAATGGCGGATCGTGCGTTGCCAAGGAAGCGTGCTCGTTCAGTGGTTCTGGCCAGGTCGATTTTCGTACTCTCAACATCTTGCTCTTTTCTCGCCACTCTCTCCATAAACTCGGTGGTTTCAGCTGGTAAATCCATCTTTCCGTATTTGGACTGAAAGGCCTTTAGAAGTGTTCTAAAATCGCGCAAAGACTTGAGTGATTTTGCCACTTGAACTTCCAGGAATTCGCGGGAGCGAAGTGCATTGGCTGAGGCTTGTACGCTGTTCAACTTGAGAAATCCATCGATCACCCCTTGGAGCACCATGCAAGCAATGTGCGGATCGCGATCGGTGTATTTCACCGCCAACACATCAGTGTCTTTAATGTCTTCAATCTTAAGACCGCCTCGCATTCTGTCGACAGTGGGACACTCCGCTTCAGGAATTGATTTGAGCAACAGATTTCTCGCTTCAGTCAAGACCGTCTCTGAGCGAATCAACTCAGCAGCTGTCTTGATCGGACTATTGAAGAAGGAGATCAGCGGTAAATAGAGCCCGCCGCTACCACCCGATTGGTTGTCATCGCTGCCTCCAGGCATGGGATATTGTGCTTGAATCCAGATTTTGGCAGAGGATTGGTAAGATGCCGGCGTAGACTTTACATAAGGGACGCCTACGACGAGAACCGCCACCATGGCAAGGGGCGATAGTGTCCACTGGAGGATATCGAAAGCTGATACACGCATTTCTTGCACCGTATTAAAAAACTGATGGAAGACCGAGAGGACCTCCGTTTGTTTGAGTAAGAGTGCCACTGCTTTGCTGCTGGTTCGGTTGGCTCTTATCAACTATCCTTCTACTAAAATACAAAATCATGAAGGCCGAGAGGAAGGTAGCACCAATAGTAAGTCCCGTTGGCGCGACTTTCTTCACAATACTTTCTTTAACTTCAACAATATCTCCTGAAGCAAGCGGACTGCGCCCGACATAATCGTAGTGTTTCATGGATCTGGGGATAGATACCTTTTGAGTACGAACCTGACCATTTGCCAGTTTGCGACTGAGCCAGACCTTACCCTGCACTGCCGCAGGGGTGAAGCCGCCCGCTCTGGAAATTATTGAAAGGACGTCGTCTTGTGGCGACAGTTCATAGATACCGGGCTGCCTGATGCCACCGAAGACACGAACTACCCTGCTCTGGCTGGCTGTTAGCCCAAGTGCTTCGGCTTGGAACGGTGTATTGCCCTTAGGCACCACCACCACATCATCAGGCTTGAGGACGATATCGCGCGATGCGTCGCCGTCTACCAGCACAGCCCACAGATCAACCGAAAGAGCTGACTGACCACGCCGCCTCACGACGATGTGCCTTATATCTGCCGTTTCCTTCACCCCGCCTGCCAGTTGAAGTGCGGTTATGGCTGTCAACGTAGTGGGAGTCAAAATGCGCGCGGTGTTACCACCATATCGCTTGCCCTGGGCCACTGGTACGGGAGCAGAGGCCGACGATGTCGCAGCGCCGATGACAGCAGCCGCTGGAGAGAATGGAAGCAGGTAGTCCAGCACTTTACTTTTGTGCGGTGTGGCTGTTTGATTGGTGTCTCCCGCCCCCGAAAATGGGACAGCGCTAAGGGTCAGTGGACTGTCGCCCCTGTCTCCGTCTCCCCGATACCGGCCTGGATTGACGACTTCGCCTAATATATAGACTTCTACAGGACGGGTTTGTGCAAGACCAATTACGAAGTCTGGCGATTTGGCGATGGCCAGATATCTTTGTCGAGCGTCTTCTGTAAGTGCACGTAATGTTTTCCCCGCTACTCGCATCAGACCGATGGGGAAGATACTGGCAGTGCCGTCCGGAAGCACTTGCGCGGTTGAGGTTACAGGATGTCCGTCAGTTGAAGGAGTCATGTCTGTAATGCTGAGAATATCGCCCGGACCAAGCCGATACTCCTCCGCTTCATTCTCTGCGTCCAAGAGTGCGGGGCGCAACTCAACAGGAGGCAATTGCGTCTGTGCCAATGATGAGTCAACGCTCAGCAGATTTGACGCGAGCAGCATAGATACCATTAACCGCGTTCCGTCTCGATAACGCATGCTCCGCCTCATTGCGTCGTGGTCGAGGTGTTGGAAGCCGTCGTGTTTGTTGATGTGGAACTTGATGTGGAAGACGATGTTGCACCGCCAGAAGATGTTTGCTGGGGCTGACTCTGGTCCACAATAATGCGACTGAAATAGAGAATGAAGAACGCAGAAGCGAAGGCACCGGCGATGGTGAGGAGTTTGGGGGCGGTTTGCTTGACTATGGATGTCTTAATCTCTACAACATCTCCGGGCATCACAGGATAACGTCCGGGATATTTTCCATCGTGGACCGAACGTTTGATTGACAGCTTAAACGTCTGAACCTGGCCATTGCGGTCCTGGCGGCTTAGAGTGGCATAACTGGTAACTGCTACTTCGCTAAATCCGCCGGCTCTGGAAATGATTGAGAGCAGGTCATCTCTGGGCGTCAGTTCATAAATTCCCGGTGCGCGCACAGCACCGAAAACGCGCACGGCTCTCTTCCTGTTGGCCGCTGCGCCCAGCATGTCGGCGTCAAAATCAGGTCCGCCTCGGGGAACGACAATCACATCGCCGGCCCGTAATGGAAAATCCTGGTGACTGTCTCCTTCGGCGATCATTGCCCACAAGTCGAAAAGCCGGTTCTTTGCACCTTCGCGTTTGATCAATATATGCCTGATGTCAGCACTCTCGCGCACGCCTCCGGCCATCTGTATTGCAGTTAGTACCGTTAGTGATGACGGCGGAAATGCTCGCACAGCAGAATTCTCGGCACCGAGGCCTGTTAACTGCCCGCCGGTAAACCTTCCTGGAAGCGGAATTGACGGTGCCAGTTGCGAAATGATTTGTGCTCGTTCTTTGCCCGACCTGTCGACCTCCACCGAATAAAGCCCGGGATTGATGACATTACCTAGCACATAAACGTCAATCCCCCTCATCCTTAAAAGAGAGATAACTATGGCCGGGTTGACAATGAGCGCAGCTGCTCTGGTGCGGACCTCCAAGGTAAGCTGCTCGATGGTCTTCCCTTTGGCCACAAGCACGCCCACTGGATAGATAGACACTGTTCCATCAGGAAGAACTGGTGCTGTCGTTGTGTAAGGACCACTTTCCCCGCCCAAGGAAGGATCGATAATAGTAAGTTCGTCCCCGGCCTGGAGAAGGTAGTCTGCTTCCACTCCTGCTGAAACCATTCCTGCGGAATCTTCCATTGGAGGTAGAAGCTTCTGCTCCGGTTCTTCTAATGGAGCTTGAGCGAAGCACCCAATACTAGACAACATGACTGAACACGCCAGAGCCAGTAGCTGACGCGACGAGGAATGCAAAAAGCGCTTGTCAGCCTCTCCGCAGTAACTCAAATTACATGTTCCTGTTAGCTGTAGCGGACCAATTATTCGCGGTAACGGTATCATCTGTCAAATATACTTTTCGCCCGCTGAATGTGATTGCCGTGGTTTCCCACAGGAATTGAAGACACGCGGTTCCAAAGGGAGGGCGTGATTGTCACGGAGAGAGATTGATACGGCTATACTCTTTCTTGTATCAACAATGAGTTTCCATGGAAATGGCGCGAGAGAATGAACGACGAATTGCCGTTGTTGACTTGCTGCGAACAATAAGTATTCTGCTGGTGATGGGCTCACACTATCAGTTCGTGTCCAATAATTTCCATGCACCGGTGGGGTTTAATGCCTCTCCGGACAACTATATTTGGCAACATCTACATAATGGGGCTCTTGGAGTCTCCTTGTTCTTTCTAGTGTCGGGTTTTGTGATAACCCGGTCTACTTTATTGAGAGAAAAGGAACCGGCGAAAGTTAGCACAAGTGCTTTTTACTTGCGTCGAGCAGCTCGCATTTTACCTTTGTTTTTCTTGATGTTGGCGATTTCCGGCAACGTCTTTCACTGGTGCGATGATGGTAGTGTGAGATTTCAAGTCTGTTTCGCAGATCCCGGTGGAGAGAGGGATCTTATGTTCTGGGTTTCACTGATCACATTTTCATTCAATTGGCTGCATGTGCTAAGGCACTGTGTTTTTGGTTTGCAGTGGGACATTTGCTGGTCCTTGTCCATAGAAGAGCAATTCTATGTCTTGTTTCCGCTTGTAATGCGCAGGTTGAAAACTAGAAGTGCACTTATCTTTCCGTTGCTGGTGATATTTTTTTGTGGCACACCCATAAGGTGGTATCTAAGAACTCGCTTTCCAGACTCGCCGTGGCCGGCATGGCACAACTCATTGTCAAGCTTCGACTTGATAGCGCTCGGAGTACTTCTCTTCCTCCTGGTTGAGCGAACAACTCCATTTCTCGAATCTCGACGGTACCTTTACACCGCGATTTGTGGTTTGGGTGCAGTACTTATGATTGTGGCGTTGGACCAGCTTCCTCTCTCTCTCGTCTATGGACCGGCTTGGCTGGGAATTGGCGCATTTTTGTTTGTTCTGGGGGGCATTCACATGGCACCGCTTAACCGAATTCCCGCCATCCTGCTATTGCCCGGCGAACTAAGCTACGGCTGTTATCTCTTGCACCCCCTGGTTTTGTACCTTCTGTGGGAGCAACTTGAAAAGCTACCTGCATGGCTGGGTTTCACGTACTTTCTGGTGACCACCCTGGTCATTGGTTTCGTTTCTTATCATTGGTTTGAAAGCCCTCTCAATAAGTATCTGCGAGGATGGGGGGGGCTGATCAAGTAATTGGGGTCGATGGATCAAATTTCGTACCAGCAATCTTGCGCGCCAGGCTGTGTGCGGGCTTCTCCACCAGGCTGTAGAATAGCGCTGCCGCCCCTATGCAGACGGGGATGGAGAAAAGGCAGCACAGTAGATAGTTGGTAGGCTTTGCTCCCGATAAAAAGCAAAATCCGGTTCCACAAGCGAACAAAACGGGATAATGAATGAGGTAAAGTGAGAAAGAAATCTTGCCAAGACTGAGAAAGGGCCTGGCAGAACCAGACTGTAGCCACTTGGTTATTTTGGGCGATTTTATCCCGAGGCACACTACCAGGAAATAGAACAGTCCGCAAGACCAGATTTCGCCCGCGGCAAAACGTAGATGGAGCAAAGCTGCGGTTAGTCCTGCGGCCACCATCAAGACGACATGAATGTTACGCAAAGCCAAATCCGACTTGTTGCGTATGCGCTCAGCCAGTAGGGCCCCGGAAAACCATATCAGCCAGTATTGGGCAAAGTTTAAGGAAGCGTACGCCCAGCCTGCAATACCTGAAATGGTTGCAGCCAGGGAGATTACAGCGACGGCAAGAGTTGTTTTCTTGCTGCCGTAATTTGACCAGCAGGTAAGTAAGAGCGGATACATGATGTAAAATTCTGCTTCTACCGGCAGCGACCAGAGAACGGGATCTGCCTCTATGTTGCCTAGATGATAGTTTTGCACCATGAAAATGGTTTCTGCCAATTGTGCTGGATCAAACCGACAGTTGCTTGATCCTGTCAGTGCGACGATCGAAAGAGCCGCTATCGTGCAGGCAAAGTATGGTGGATATATGCGAAGGAACCGGCGCAGAGAATATGTCCGGAGATCCCATTTCTTCAGGTGTTGTTTCCCGGCGTAGGGATAATGAATACAAAAACCACTGATTATAAAGAAGAGAATTACTGTACTGCCCCCGTAGTAACTCGGCAACGACAAGTATGCACAGAGTTGATCAATTACGTTGCTCGACCTGGTTGCTAAGAAAAATCCGGACCAGGTCGTTGACAATAAATGATGGAAGACCACACCCAGTGCAGCGATGCCACGTAAGAAATCTATCCAGAGAACTGTCGTAGATGGCTTTGGTTCGACAATCTTTTCGCTCACTGGAAGTCTCTACCCGAACGAGCTGTCGTCAATAGAGTACTGCAATTTCTACTTTTCCCGGTTGACGGAAGAATCGTGTAACAATGTATGTGGGTTAAGTTGCTGGTGGCCATTGCTGTTAACAAATGATTCGCAACAGTGCGAGGGTGCAGGAGACCAGGGTGGTAAAAGACAGTCTTTCGCCTCACCAGGAAATCGCTCGCCGGCATTTGGTTCGCGTGGTCGTTCTCATATACTGGTTGATAATCTTTGAAGGGGCTTTGCGCAAATGGTTTTTACCCATGCTTGCCCAACCGTTGTTTTTCATCAAAGATCCTCTCGTTCTCTATTGTTACTGGCATGCGGCGCGCACAGGTTTATTGCCTTCAACCAGGACTTTCAAGGTTGTGGTTGGGGTAATATTGCTATTTATACCGCTTTCGCTCGTGCAGACTGTCATTGGCATTGAAAGCCTGCCTGCCGCAGTCTACGGGCTTCGAATGTATTTTCTCGTGGCACCGCTTGCCTTAATTATCGGTGAAACATTTCGCGGACCCGATTTGTTTCGAATATGCAAGCATACTCTGATAATCGGAATTGGAATGGCGATTCTTGTTTTCATTCAGTACCGATCTCCGCTCGGGTCGCCAATTAACAAACTACTGGAAACCGAAAACGTTTTCGTCTATGGCGACCTGCCAAGAGCGAGTGGCACCTTCTCATTTACTGCCGGGCATCTGTATTTTTCTTCTGTATTGATTTCAATGGTCCTGGCCAGTTGGCTACTGCCCCCGCAACGTCGCCCGTTAGCAGGCTGGTACTTTATTTTCGCTTCACTAATGGCGCTTATCAATGTGATGTTAGATGGAAACAGGAGTATGTTTTCCTATCTGGTCTATTTGTTTCTTGCAAGCACACTGCATAAATTGGTGTCGCCGGATAAGACATTCCGATGGCAAAGCTTCAGACCTGAAATGTTCTTAGCGTTTGGTGTCGCTATTTACATAACCTGTTTCTCCTCTGCCTATGACAACATGGTGTTGAGGTTTGAACGAGCTGGTGAGGCGGAGGGAGGTCTGCCCATCCTCCGCATGCTGGGCGACTTCGACTTGCTCGCACCTGTATCAAGACTAAGTTCCCCCCTGGGACAGGGATTGGGCAATGGTATTCCCGCCGCTCAACGATTTCCGGGGCGGCTAACCGTGCCGATTGAAGCTGAGAGCGAATTACCCAGGATCATACTTGAATCTGGCTATCTGGGCGTCGCGTGGATTCTGGTGCGAATATTCTTAGCACTCAATGTAGTGAAAGCGAGCATTTCGTGTAGCCGCGCCGGAGGGCTGCCTCTTGCTCTTTTACTAGTGCCCTTTCCTGCTCAACTGGTTCTGCACGGTCAAATCTCGTTCAATGGCGCAGCACAGTATTTCGGCTGGGTTCTTCTGGGCCTTACACTAGCTGCGTCCAAAGTGGGTATTAAAGAAAAGGGGAACTCTTGATTGAAAGTTGTCGTTATGGGTAGCGGTGAAGGGTTGGGAGGGCTGCAAACTCATTTCCGAATGCTGCTGCGCTTTCTCGCAAGGGAGGGGTGTGCAGTCGGTGCAATAGTCGTTTGCGATGAGCTTGTCGAAGAACTCGCCGACAACCTGGCGTTTGTGACCACAATTCCTCACTCATCTAGCGGAATCGAATGGGGGTTGAAAAAGGCCTCTAAGATTGCCCTGTCCATTGTAAGAACCAGACAGTTTAATCCGACATTATTTATCGCCGCGGCAATCGGAGGAGGTTACTGTACTGTGTCCCGGTCTATTTCCTCCACCGCCTTCAGTTTCTACCATGAGATTTGTGCCGACTTGACTTTTCAAGATCCGCTCAGATTGAAGATGAAATCAGCTTTTCATGCCGTCGCGGCTCAGTCGCAAGCAGTAAAATCCAGCTATCAACAACAGATCTCGGGCGCCAAGCCACTGGAAGTCCTCCCTTGTTTTGCCCGGCCTCCGGCGGGGGATACGCTGGCAAAAGTGCCGTGTGAGAATGAATTGCTCAAATTGGGTTATTTCGGTCGCTTGGCAGCCAATAAGGGGCTATCTGTTCTGTTGTCTGCATGGAGCACTGTGGGTGAAAAGCTTCTGGCGACACTGGACATTTACGGACAGGGACCCGAAAAAGCCGTACTGGAACGACAGATTGAGGCGCTTCAGCTGTCCAGTCATGTCAAGCTGTGGGGTGAATATCCGGACGGGGAGGCGTTCCGCCGACTGCTGACTTCTTGCCACGGGCTGGTACTGCCCAGCACTGGATCGGAAGGACTTCCCTTGATCCTCCTTGAAGCAATGAGCTGCGGTTTGCCTTTTCTTGCCACCGGAATTGGTGGCATACCCGATGCTGCGCATAATAATAGCGATGCGATAATTGTCGAGTGCGATGCTGCATCTCTTGCTCAAGGTCTCATCACCTTCACAAGTTTCCTTCACGAGCGTCGCTTTGATCCTTCCAGGCAGTTGAAGTATTACGAGGCTAATTTTGGTGTGGGGGTTATAGAGGAACAATGGCGTGTAATGTTGAAAGATCCTCGAGGCTTCTTTCAATGAGGAGGGAGGCACTCTTGATTGTGGGTGGCTCAGGCTTTCTCGGTGCATGGATGGCTCGAAAGTACCATGAACTAGGGTTTCAGTTACTTGGAATTTCCACTCAGCCACCACTTGAGCCCTCGCTCTGGTATCGATTCCTCCCCGCGACGGCTGATAGTCAGACCGACTATAGAGATTTGACCGAGGGTTCCACCGTGACGGCTTGCTTCTTCCTTGCGGGCGGATCTTCCGTGGCGATGTCGGTTAGCGATCCGTCCAAGGATCTTTGCCTCTTGCTGCCTGGACTGAGTCGGTTGGTTCAGTTTTTGAGCCATAATCACCCCGAGTGCCACCTGTTGCTATTTTCAAGTGCTGCGGTCTACGGAAATCCAGCCAGCTTCCCGGTGAACGAGGGGAGTGCGACGACCCCCCTTTCTCCATATGGTGTGCACAAGTTGCTTGCCGAACAACTTCTTGAACACTCTTCGCGTCTTTACAATCTGAAGACATCCAGCCTTCGTATCTTCTCCGCTTTTGGCAGAGGGCTGCGGCGTCAGCTCTTTTGGGATGTGCTTCAGAAAAGTCGGGCGGTGCTGCAAGCCGGAGGTACAGAAATTACTATGGCGGGCACTGGCGATGAGACTAGAGATTTCATTCACGCTCAAGATGTGAGCGAGGCGGCCCTTCTTATCTCGCGAAGATCGACCAGTTCGCTGTACGAAGTATTCAACGTAGCCAACGGTGATGAGGTGAAAGTTTCGCAAGCTGTGGATAAACTCCTGAGGCAGGCAGGTCTTTCCGTAGAGGTGAAGTTTTCCGGTGAAGTCCGCCCCGGAGAACCACGCAACTGGCAGGCATCGATAGAGAAACTCAAGGTGCTCCAATACAGTTCGTCAGTTTCCTTTGAGCAAGGCTTGCTTGATTATGCTCGTTGGTATACGGACTTTGTTGAATCGGTGAATTTGAGGAAATGAAGTCCTGACTGAAATGAAAAGGATACTAGTAATCACGCCCACATTTGCACCGCGTCCCTGCGGCGTAAGTCACTATGCAGATACGCTCATGAAGTACTGGCCCGAAGCGAATGTGAGTGTTGTTAACCTGGTGAGGTTTGGAGCCGAAGAAGCGAAAGCCTATTCAGGTCGTGATGACATTTATCAATTTTCGAACGCCCTCTCCTTTGCCCGGTTGCTTCGGCAATTTCAAGATGCAGATATCATATTGCAATATGCCGCCCGGGGCTACAGCAGGTTTGGTTGTCCTTTGTGGATGCCTGTCGTTCTGGAGAATCATCTTCGCCGCCGGCCGGACGTAAAGTTAATCGCGGTTATCCATGAGATGTGGCTTCCGCTTCCCGTTTTCAGCAAGTACTTTCTGCCGGAGACAATTGGGCGGATGACCATTGAACGGGTGGTGAAGTTAGCTCATGGCATCTTCGTTCCGACTCCGGGACATGCCGATGTACTAAAGACGCGAGTGCCCTCCGCTTCAATCGCCATCGCTCCGGTCGGTAGTAATATTGTCCCTCCGCACGCACCTGGTCCGTGGTCGGCTCGCGACAGAGGCGATCTGGTTGTCTTTGGAATGGGTTTCCAGCGCTTCCTGACAGCCGAGATGTTTGGCGATTATCTGGCACGATGGCATCAGAATGGAGTTCTGCAGCGATTGCACGTAGTCGGACCGCGCGATGATAAATGGTCGATTGAGGAAGAGCGCATACTGCGAAAGGTCCTGCCAGAGAGTGCACTAATTTTGCACGGAGCACTAGAGCCCGCTCAGATATCGGACCTCTTGTTTCGGTGCGGGTTCGCCCTGTCTTGTCAAACACGAGACAATCTATTTAAATCCGGCTCTTTCATGGCCTTTGCCAGCCACGGTTGTGTCATTGTCTCCAAAGTCGGCGGTGAAATGGCCCCGTATAGTTACCTGGTACATCCGGATCAGGTTGGTGTTGTTTCGATCGAAGCGCTCAGCGATAAATCCGTCAACATCGTGCAATGGTACAACGTTACGATTGACTGGGCTGACACGGCAAGAAGGATGTTCAATATCTTGAGCAACCATAAGAAGGGAACATCATGACGAGTGGTATCACTGTTATGGTGCCGACCTTTAAGAGAGCGAAGTCGCTTGAGCGGTGCCTGCAGGCGCTGGAAAAACAGCAACTCATGCCGGAAGAGGTAATTGTTACCCTACGAAACACCGATGACGAAGCATTAGCTCTGCTCTTGAACCGGCATTCGACGTTGAATATCCGGATGATTGTAGTGGATCAGCCCGGGGTATTGCACGCCATGCAGCAGGGGCTGAACGCTTGTACTACCGACTTGCTGGCAATTACAGATGACGATGCGGCTCCCCATGAAGACTGGGTGCGGAAAATAGTGGATACGTTCAATGCTGACGCTGAAATCGCAGCGGTGGGCGGACGTGATGTCTTGTTCTGGCCGAATCATGGACCCCGCAATTGTGTTGTCGGCCGCTTGAATTGGTGGGGCGGCGCCATCGGCAATCATCATTGCGGTTTGGGACCGGCGCGTGAAGTCAGCTATTTGAAGGGCGTAAACAGTGCCTATCGAACGGACGTGTTGCGACGGATCGGCTTTGAGCTTCCCTTGCTTGGCAGTGGGGCACAATCTAATTGGGAAGTATTTATCGGGCTGTATGTCGAGCGACTTGGCAAACGGATTATCTATGACCCGGCCATTCTTGTAGATCACTTTGGAGAGGATCGACCAACCGATAGCCAACGTGTCACGGAGAAGACCTCTGATCCTGAACAGCACGTTCAGGAGGCACATAATTCGTGTATCGCGGTATTTCCATTTCTGCCTGCCCGGAAGAAAGTCTTATTCCTTGTTTACCGAGTAACCGTCGGTGCCAGGAACGCCTACGGTCTGGCGCAAGCTTTGCGATTCCTGCCTCAACAGAAATGGCAGTCGTTTGGTTACCTGACAGCGTCTCTAAGAGGCCTCCTAAGTGCCCTGCGGCAGTCGCACCATGTCTTTGAAGATCGTCCGCCTTGAGATTTATCAGAACCTTGGGGACAAACAACGTGTTGTCGGCAACTATACTGACGCAGTGCTGGCCTAACAGTCAACAGTCTATGAAATCTTGAGGAGGAAAGAACCGGTGTGGTTACTCGGGCCGTCCATGCAGGACGTAAGTGTTCATAGATGGCAGGTCTGAGATCATGGATGCGGGTCAGAAGGAGAACAGGAATTCGAGATCTTCTTTCGTCAATTCCTTTGCAATACTTTCGTCGCCGCCAATTATCATGTCGGCCAGTTCCTTTTTCTTCTTCTGCAGAGCCAGAATCTTTTCCTCGACAGTACCGCGAGTGATCAACTTGTAGTTAAATACGTGTCGCTTTTGCCCGATTCGGTGGGCCCGGTCGGTGGCCTGATTTTCTACCGCGGGGTTCCACCAGGGGTCGTAGTGAATGACGTAATCAGCCCCCGTTAAGTTGAGACCAGTTCCGCCAGCTTTCAGGCTGATAAGGAAAATCGGTACAGTTGGATCTTCGTTGAAGTGGTTGACGCGATCAAGTCGCTCTTTTGCGGGAGTCTGCCCGTCGATGTAAGCATAAGTGTATTTCTGCTTTTCCAGTTCCGTGCGAATCAAGGTGAGCATTTCCACGAACTGGCTGAACAACAGGATCTTGTGTCCTGCTTCGGTAATCTCGCCAATCATTTCGATCAAAGCCGCCAGCTTTGCCGATGCAGGAGCCGGTCCCTCGGGGCGATCCTTGAGCAAGCGCGGATCGCAACAGACCTGTCGCAGTCTGAGCAAAGCAGCAAGCACTGAAATCTGGGAACGACCGAGCCCGCGCGATGCAATCTCACCGAAAACTTTCTGCCTGCACTCATCGAGTACATCAAGGTAGAGAGCGCGTTGCTCGTCGTCCATCTCGCACTGCGAAATGATGTCTGTTCGCGGAGGCAGTTCTTTCTCCACCTGACTTTTTAGACGACGCAAGATAAACGGGTGAACAATCTTTCGAAGCTTTTGTCCTGCCTCTCCGATTCCCGATTCTATCGGACGCTCGAAAGTTTCGTTGAATTCCCGGTAATTGCCCAGAAACTCCGGCATTAGAAAATCGAACAAAGACCACAGTTCCTTCAATCGGTTCTCGACCGGCGTACCGGAAAGGCATACGCGGTGAAGGGCCTTGATGCTCTTTGACGCTATCGCTCCTACTGATTCCGGGTTCTTTATATTCTGTGCTTCATCGAGAATCAGATATTCAAATTGAATCTCTTTGAGCTGCTCATAATCGCGACGAATGATACCGTATGTAGTGAAGATTACATCGGGTGAGTTAGGAGCGTTCTTCTTCAGTCGCTCCAGTAATTCACCGCGCTCGCGTCCGAGGAACAATCCGGTCGACAGCTCCGGCACAAACTTATCAGCTTCCGAGAGCCAGTTGAACACTACCGAAGTTGGTGCCACCACAATCGATGGTGGTCGCTTCTTTCCATTGCTTTTGTGGTGCGAAAGCAGAAGCACCAGTGCCTGAATTGTTTTTCCCAAACCCATATCATCGGCTAAAATTCCGGCTAGCCCGTACTCACGAAGGAAAGACATCCAGTGATAACCTTCTCTCTGGTACTCACGCAACGTTCCAGTGAAGGAAGAAGGGACATCCATCGGCTCGAGTTCTTTGAAATTTCGCAGCTTGTGTATGAAGCCTTTAAAGCCCTCATCAGCCTCGATTTCGATCCCTTGCGTCTCCAGTAAATGAGCAATTGGTAATGCTTGGAACAGAGGACGTACCGGTTCTTTGCCTGCTCCGACCCCTTTGAGCACCGCCAGTAACGTGGCCACGGGCAGGCGCACAAAAGTTCCATCTTCCAGCTTCAAATAATTGCGGTTGCGAAATACGATTTCGATTACCTGATGGAAAGGAAGCGGCACACCATTGGCGGTGACTGCTTGAAGATCAAATTCAAAATTGTAAGATTCTTTCTTGAGAGAGAGATGGGCCTTCAAAACTACAGGTTTTTCATCTACAAGGTAGTACTTGAGCTGTTCTCTTCCGGTAATTTCCCAATCGGACGAATCGCCGGAGCAGGTATAGAACAATACGTCTAGAGCCGGCTCTTCAGTAAAGAAAAAACGATCGGCCAGGGTTCTGGTCGGCAGCAGATTCTGCAAGAAGTGTCGCAGTTGTCCTTCTTGATCCCAAACTCTTTTTACCCAAACACTCTGACCGGTATCAGCAATGGTGCGCGTGAATTTTTCAGATTCAACAGCGCTTGTTTCATCGCGTGAGGGCAGTACGAGATCGCCGTATTTGAATCCTAAGATCACTTCCAGTTCAGGCACAGGCGGGGCCTTGGCTGCGGCAGGGGAAGGATTGCGGGTGCTTTGTTTCTCAGCCAGGCGAATGGCCGCTTTCGGGGGTTCAGTGATAGCTTTTGGAAATGGAGCGGTACTTTCATCGAGCTCAAGCTCAATGCGTTTTTCAAGTTTCGGTAAATCGCCCTCAAGAAATCCCGGAACTCCTTCCAGCTTCACT